>CAZIDU010000168.1:0-6756 GCA_964538055.1 uncultured Desulfocapsa sp.
GTTTTGGGCTCTGCTACCTACAGAGGCTATGCACTTATTATACGAATTCAGCATATTCTTGATTTATCGGAACTATTAAAATGTGATCCTCTGATTGAGGAACTGGATAGATTTTTAGATATGACCACCATAGACGACAGTAATGCTTTATCGCAACCAATAGAGTAGCCGCAACTCAAGCTAAAAAAAGTGAATAACTCCCATTTAAAGATATCCACGATGTTTGCTCTAACATATTTTGTCAGTTTAGATACTTTCTCAGTATGCCATATTTTGTCATACATAGAAGATTCTCAGTAAACCGATGAGTTGCAGAGTGGCCACCAATACCTGTATTTGCGAGGCTTGCACAGATTCCACGATGGCCGCACGCTGATCGGCAGACGTCTGGCCCGTAAGCAGTGCCACATCAATCCCCAGCAACCTGAGTTCCCTCTCAAAAATCTGGCAATGGCTGATACGATCCGAAACCAGCAGCTGAATTCCGCTACCTTTTTTTCTGCTCTCACGGACAACATCAGCAATGATCTGCTGGTTACGCCCTTCATCTTTGACAAGTGCTGCAATCAAAGGCTGATACTCCCCCTGATAATGATACTGAAAAGTGGTTTTACAACGAATTAATTCAGGCTTTACAATGGCACCTGCCGCCTGAAGCTCTTCCTGATCAACCCTGTGGAAACTGTCCCCCATGTAAAAATGTATCAATTTCGTCAAACCTTCATCGCTACGAAAGGCAGTGGCTGAGAGTCCGAGAAGATAATGGCCGGGGAAATTACTCACGACATCGGTAAAAAGAGCCGCTGGGACACGGTGACATTCATCCACCACAAGATGGCCAAAAAGAGGAGCCAACTCCCCGATCCGTTTTCTTGCTGTATTGACAATAGCCACGGAGATAGGCTGCACATCAAAATGACCATCTCCGATCAATCCCGGTGTACAACCTAAAAAATTCTGAATACGCGCCCGCCACTGATACAGCAACTCCTTGGTGTGTACAACAATAAGAGTGGGCTGACTGCGGGCGGCAATAACAGCAAGAGCCATAACGGTTTTTCCACTTCCCGTGCCAGCTTCAAGTACTCCAAAGGATCGTCTTTCGGCTGCAATTAATGCCTCTTGCTGATAGGGTCTCAGGACTCCTTTGAAAACAAATTTTTCTTCAGACAGCAGCAAACGCTCATCATGAATCTCGGGAGTTTTTTGCAGAAATTCACGACACAACAGCACTGCCTGGTTAGCAAAGCCCCGGGGAAAACGAAGACCATTTGGCACCGACTCATAATACTTCAGTGTCGGTGTAAGTTTTTTTCCAATCCAGCGACCATACTTTTTCGCAGCTATATATTTGGGGTTATCTATGGTAAGTCGCGCCTTGACAATCCTTTCCAGGGAAAATGGAATATTTTCCAAAAGACAGTCTGCGGTTACGGTGAGGGTTGGTGTGGCTACACTTTTCAATTGATTATCTGAGAGGTCTATGGCATCTCTATTCAGGAATAATAAGCCCGAAGGCCATCATCCATATCTTTATAAAAAAATTGTAACTATTCAGCGCGGCACAATATTACTCTAACTTCTAAACTGTAACTTCAGAAGTGCCTCATATTCGTTAATTCTAACCTGCGCAGCATATGAAGTTATATGTAAGCAGGCTAGAATGGACGAAGATGGGTGTTTCTGAAGTTACAAAAAATTCTCCCCATGCCCAATACTCTAGTCCATATTGTAATACAAACCCCACTGACTCGACTTGGGATCAAAAAAGCAGGCTTGCAGTGGATCGCCGTGGGTTGCATTATCCCTGACATCCCCTGGATTGTCCAGCGCATTTTCACTCCATTCACAGACCCTTTAGCCCTGCGACTCTATGCCGTTACCCAGGCGAGTCTTGTCTACTGCCTGATACTGGCCCTGGCTCTCTCCATGCTAACCCGCAGCAGCAAACAGATTTTTCTGATTCTTGCAGGAAACAGCCTGTTCCACCTGCTCATTGATGCCACTCAAAACAAATGGGGCAATGGAGTTAATCTACTGGTCCCATTTTCCTGGCATACCACGAACTTCAATCTTTTGTGGCCAGAACATTTTTCCAATTATATTTTGAGTGGTGCAGGTCTTCTCGTCTTACTTATACTCTGGCCCAAGGCCATCAACGACGACCTGTTACTTGAGAAACCGTGCAGAAAAAAAACACTCCTTGCCGCAACATGCCTTATCTTCTATTTCGCCAGCCCAATGGCGTTGACTGCTTCTGCCTACCATGCAGACATCCACTACAGCAATACCCTTAACGACAGACAAACACGAACCGGAAAGAAAATTGAAATTGATCGGGCCCGATACAATACCGACACCCGATTTCTGAAATGTTACGCCGACAAAGAATTGAAGTTCACAAACCTGCCGGCAACTCACTCTGGCAGCATTTCCATTCGCGGACGTTTTACAGACCAGGAAACCATCGAATTACAGGAGTACCATACCCACAGTTTTCCAAGAAGCCTTGCATCATACACAGGCCTCCTCCTCACCCTGCTCCTCTGGGTGCATTCGCTTATTCGTCAAAGAACGACATCCCCTCTCACAGGACCCCCAAATGAACAGTAAGATATTTTTCACCACCATTCTCTTTATTCTCCTGACCGGAGCACTCTCTTCTGCAGATTCCCAAAAAGATATCATCAGAATGAACGTCCCGGTCAGTGTCGTTAAAAGCGCCGTCGATAAAAGCATCCCGCTGGATTTCAAAATAGATTCTGACACCCTGCTCGGTTCCATATTTATAGAAAAAATAGAAAACCTACGATTCCAAAAGGACAAACTCTCGAGCCACATAAGCATTAGCGGACATGACTTGAAAATTGTCACGTCCATTGGTGGACACAATCTTCACATGAAAATAGGCACGCTCAGCATGGGCTTCCAATGCGATGCCACCATTCGCTTTGACGCCCCAAGCCAAACCCTTTTTCTCAAACCGATTATCACCGATCTTCAATCTTCAAATGACCAAAAAACAGATATAGCATCTGCTATTGTCCTTCTTTTTAACAACCGGGAATTCCCTCTTCACATCGACAAGCTCAAGCCCTTTGTTGCAGATACCGGAAACAAAGTGCTTACTGTTTCCATGAATATTGCAGAAATTAAAGTGCAGCCGGACAGCTTGTTGCTGAGTATCACACCTACTATTCAGGCTACCGGGAAAGCAAAGACACAAGACTAAAAGTCATACTTTCCAACCCCGTCTTAATGTCCCTGCATAGAATGAAATCTTGTAACTTCAGCAAGAGAAAAAAATTGCACCTAACCCTGCAATTTTCTGCCAGCTAACCGTAATTTACACAGGAACTTGGACTTTAGCCCCTGTTCCAATAGTTTATTTACGCTAAATAGTAACGATTTTGTAACTATTCACCGAAATTGAGTTTGAGCCGGAATTGCATAACGAATACGCTGGTAGGAAACTGGGGACATGACCCAATTCGTCTTTTTCTTTTGAATTGGTATCGTGTCCCAAGATTCCGCACGATCTGGCGGAATGCACTGGAAAGTTTATTGCTCTTAATTGTACCGCCCTGCCTGACAGCCTTCTGGAATCCGAATTGTTTGGATATAAAAGTGGCGCTTCTACTGGAGCAAAACATGATAAAGCAGGACGTTTTCAGCCTGCCGAAGGTGGCACTCTTTTTCTTGATGAGATCGGTGATATCTCAAGTGCTCTTCAGATGAAACTGTTGCAGGTACTTGAAAGAATGGAATATGAGGCTCTGGGTTCCACAGAAACGGTTCGGGCAAATGTTCGTATCATCGCCGCAACCAACAAAAATCTGGTCGATCTTGTATCCAAGAACACATTCCGTGCCGACCTCTTCTATCGCCTTAATGTCATGAAAATTTTTCTGCCTCCCCTGTCTAGTCGCCGAGAGGACATTTCTCTCCTTATAGATCATTTTATTCAGAAATTTAATGTGCTGAAAGGAACGTTCATCGAAGGTGTCTCGAGTGAAGTCCTTGCCCTCCTCATGCAATATGAATTTCCCGGTAATGTCCGAGAGCTTGAAAATTTTATTGAATATGCTTTTATCCTCTGTCATGGGTCCACCATAGAGATGGAGCATCTTCCAAAAGAATTGCAAGGAAGCAAGAAGAATGCAGTACTGGACCGTCAAACGCAAATCCACTTGCATTATCAGAAGAAGAAGCAATTACAAAGGCCCTGGACAAACACAGTTGGAACAGGACTGCCACTGCAGGCTACTTAGGGGTCAATCCCAGCACACTGTGGCGCAAAATAAAAAAGTACTGCATCAAGCAGCCTTGAAATCTTATATGGCTATTAAAGAGTCCTCTTTGTTAAACAGTTACTTTCCTTCGTGAAAACGAAAAACACAGCCACCATTACCCAGTGGATACGCTTCTTACTCTTGCTCCATTCTATACTCTCACGGAGAGCTCGTTATTCTATTCAATAGTTCCAAGAACCTATTCGAGAATAGGCTCTTCGGAGCCTGCACTCACCTGTTCAAAATCGATCCCCTTAGTAAAACAAGTGCAACCAAGCAGAGATATACCGCCCAGTAGCAGGATCATAAAATCTGTGCCAATTATAATGCAACCCGGTTTCAGCATCAAAGTACTGTCCCGGAAGTATCGTGATGCGCCTTCTACCCCCTGAAGAGCTGTTTGGGATATAATTTTACTTCAGTTTAAAAGGAGTTGTAATTCTTATCGTGGTCTCCTATTGATTTTTCGGCGATTATGCCAGGTGGCACCCACATATCCACGCTATCGTCGTCGATGGGCTCTTTCGTCGCAATGGCGTTTTTTGTGTGATGTCGAGGAAGTCGTTCAAACCCTTGGCCCAGTATACTGTCCGCAACCCGTTCTCTCTTGACAAACTCAGCATATCCCTGAAAAGAGTTCTTTGACATTTGAGTGAATATTTTATAGCATTAATTTTCTCTCAATGGATATTTGTTTGAAATTTGGTGTTCCGATCGTTTTTTTTGTAGACATGTCGTTCCAGAAAAACAATCTGCTGTCAATAATCATCAACTATTGTTGAAGGAGTAAAGGGTGCATAAAAGTAAAACGAAGTTTCGACTGTTGTTAGATAAAAGTGGCAACACAAGGGTGTTTTTATCTGTAATCGTTTTAATATTTGCAGTTGCTCTGATATTTCTCGTAAGGTTTTTGATTTATAGTGACGGAGAAGTTGTTGATTTTTCCGATGTTGCCACTTCAGCGCAAGTCACCGGTGATTCTACGCCAGTTCTGCGTATAGCTGTTGCTGCGATGATATCCCCAAAAAACACGAAGAAGTATTACGAAGAATTATTACAACTAATCGCTGCAAAAGTAGGCCGACGTGTTGAGTTTTCTCAACGAAAGACCTATGCCGAGGTCAATGAAATGTTGGAGAGGCAGGAAGTTGATTTGGCATTTGTCTGTTCGGGGCCCTATGTTGCCGGTCATGAAAAATTTAACATGGAGATTCTGGCTGTTCCCGTGGTTCAAGGTCAAACAGTATATTATTCTTATATCATAGCCAATAAGAGCAGTTTGATTGAATCTTTTGCCGATCTTAAAGGGAAAAAGTTTGCTTTTACAGATCCCCATTCTAATACAGGGTCTACCGTTCCTCGGTATATGTTGTCTCGGATGGATCAAACCCCAGAATCCTATTTTGCTGAATTCTTCTATTCTTATAGTCATGATAATTCTATTAAAGCTGTAGCTGATGGTCTGGCAGACGGTGCTGCTGTGGATCATTTAATTTGGGAATTTATGAATATTGTCGATCCTGAACATACGTCAAAAACAAAGATTATCGGAAAATCAGATCCTTACGGAATTCCTCCTGTGGTTGTTCATCCTGCCTTAGCTACTGAGCTAAAAAGCAAATTGCGGGATACGTTTTTCAGTATTCATATGGATGAAGAGGCCTCAGTCCTTCTTGGAAAATTGCATATAGATCGATTTGAATCTGGGGCAGATGAAATGTATGATTCTGTGCGAGAAATGGGGGAATGGCTGAAGCAGTTTAAGGATATTGAATGAATTTCCGGAAAAAAGTTTTTTTCAGGACATTGATCCTTCTTGGTGTGCTTATATTCTCAGTTTGTTTTACTTTGGCATTTTTTTCTTTTTGGACCTCTCACGAAGAGACCCTGAGAAGTGAAAAACTTTTAGTGAATTTTGTGGCTGCTAGTAGCGAATCATTGATATTGCTTGATGATCGTGTCGCTTTGACAGATTTGCTTAACAGTTTGGTAAAAGATAAATATTTAATAGAGTATGCATTTTTTGAGAAGAATGGCAGTCCGTATGTCTCCACCTTTACAGAGGGAACTCCTGCATCACTATTGACTCTTCATCAATCGTTAACATCTACTCCCGGTGTACAACAATTTGCAACGCAGGCTGGAACTAGATATGTAGACATTGCCCGTAAATGTCTAACAGAAGATATTGTTCTTCATATTGGACTTTCGAGAGATAAGATACATGAAAGAGCATTCAAGGAAATCTGGTTTATTGTGTTCTTTGGATTTGTTGTTTTTTTAGTTGGAGCCTTTTCTGCGGGTAAGATTTCCTTGCTGATTACTAAGGAAGTCGACTTGATGCACGATGAGCTTGCGGAAAAACAGCGAGTCAATGAAGTTTTTTTGAATAGTCTTCCTACTCCTGCAACACTAATAAAAGGTGTTGCAAAGAATTGAACATCACTGAGTAAAAACAATGACA
>CAZIDU010000169.1:0-6667 GCA_964538055.1 uncultured Desulfocapsa sp.
GGACACGATCCCAATTCAAAAGACAAAGACGAATTGGGTCATGTCCCCAGATTCCTGTCAGCGTATTCGTTATGCAATTGCGACTCAGACTCAATTTCGGTGAATAGTTACCTTTATTTTTCAAATTTCTAATGGCCGCCGGTATGTGGATGCGGATCAGAAGGTTTCAAGTTTTTAGGTTGAAAATGACAGGAATTACAGAGGGTGTTTGAGGCAAAAGCCGTTTCACCATCATGACAGGCGCCACAGGATTTCCCCTCAGACAACGCACTCATGGTCTGATCAACTTTTGGAGTAACACCACGTTGCATTGCAAAAAGATCATCATGGCAGGCTGAACATTCCAATCCTACCTCTTCAGTATGGACACGATGATCAAAAATAACATTGGTTGGACTCTCCATGATAATTGGACTCTTTGGTCCAAATTTTTTCGAATCATAATCTTCAGTCGCTGAAACATTGCTGCTAAGCAAAATACCACCAATGAGCGATGAGATACAAAAAGTACTTAAGAAAAATTTGTTCATTTTACTCTCCTGTAATTCGAAAAAATATTTATATTTAACTAAACCATGGTAGCAACAGAATGGCGCCTCTAAATGAATCATGTCTCATTTGTTTGGCTCCCCTCAAACCAATGAAACATGTATCCAGCCGTTATTATTGCCCTAATTCTTTATGTACCACATTAATAGGCCAATTACTGAATCACATTACAATTTTTGGTACGGCTGTCAAGCTTCTTTTTAGATATATGCCCAAAAACTCTTTCATCGTGCAGCTTCAATAAGATGTTTCAGCCCCAGTGATCTGAAATAAACGCACTCATTTATTAAGATCTCTCAAAGTTCTATTGACAATTTTCTCAAACACTCTTAATTTATGTGTATATGTCGATTTGGCTTGTTTGAAACACTTTTCTTATAATGTTAATTCAGTTCATTATGTGCCAGCAATTATGAAAGTTAAAAACAGTTCCGACTATTTTGCTCTTGTCATTAATAAGAAAATGGCTGCATATAACAGCTCTCCGCTCACGGCTTTCCATGATCACCTCTTGAAAATATTTTTTGACCTTGCCCAGCAACATGACGGTCTGGACAGTTTTTATCAAATTTGTATCGCGGTTCCTCAAGCTCTTCATCCAAAAGTTACCGTTTCCCTGGCGGTCCTGACAAACACAAAAGATGCCTTCCAACTCGCCTGCGGCAGTGAGTCGTTAACAAATATTCCAAAGGAAATCATCACCAGCCTCCCTCTGCATGCAACGAAATCCTCTTACTGCGATAAAGGAATCTTATTTTTACCTGTGTTCGCACGACCATTGCTTAAACAAATAAACGGTATCGATTTAAACTCGCCTGAAAATATCCCAATGGATTCCAACACGCCTCCCTGCTTAGGAGTGCTTCTTATCACTCAGCCTGATCTTCTCACAAATATTGATCGTCTTTTCCTGGAAAAACTGGTTACTCGCATTGGCTACAATCTACAGCGTCGGCTTCTTCAGGCCAGTAACATTGATCATATTAATTTTCTCAAACGGCTTGGCAGAGATATTGGTCATAATGTTATCTCCCCGAATATGCATTTTAAGAATCTTTTCCGACAACTCGAAAAAAAGATCAATCGGATCAATCAGGAAGTCAAGGAGAGCATCATCCTTGCTGACAAACCATCTATTCGTATCCTCAACAGATGCAATGAAATAAGGACTGATCTCACCTCCACCCACGAAGAACTCCTCAAGCACTACAATCGTACCAGTCTCTATCTCGAAACACTCCTTCGTGAAGAGCATTTCACAGAGGGTGCGTTTTCCCTCAACCCCCGACGTTGTAAGATCGAAAGCGAAATCATTATCCCTGAACTCGAAGTCTACAGGAAACGTTTTGAGCGTCAGGGCATCACCATTGAGCAACCACACAATATGAGAGATCGTCGTTTCTTTCTTAAAGGCGACCAAGGCCTTCTGTCCCAAGTGTTTGATAATCTTTTTTCCAATGCAGTAAAATACACGACAACCTCCAGTAACAGCCATGGTGCTTCACGTAAGGCCATTGCCTATGGTTGTCAGGATATAAACAACTTCCCGGAAAAAGGGAAAAAAGGGATAAAATTTAATATCTTTTCCACAGGAGAGCACTTCAACAACGATGAACGTCTCACCATCTTTAATGATGGTGTCAGGGGAGCAAACGTTGGCTGCAATCCCGGCAGTGGTCATGGCCTGGCATTTGTTAAAAATGTTGTGGAGGTTCATGGTGGAGACGTCGGATACGAAGCAGTGGAGGGTGGCAATAACTTTTACTTTATTCTTCCTCTCACAGAAGAAGAGACAAACAAATGAAAGCGTAGGATAGTATTCCTACGGAAATTTTATTTAACAGGACCCTGTTGAGTCCAGAACACAAGGAGAATGATATGTTTCAAGTAGACGTAGACAAAGACAAATGTACTGGTTGTGGAGAATGTGTTGATGGCTGTCCGGCTTCTGTACTCGAACTGGTGGATGAAAAATCTGAGCCCGTAGACATGGATGAATGCCTTGGTTGTGAAACATGTGTTGAGGTTTGCCCAGAGGGGGCTATCACTGTTACTGAAGTGTAACGAAGGGGTAAAACAGAAGATAGCATTTCTGTTAACAGTACTAACAATCTAATGCGACGAGAAAACTACTATGACCAAAATTAAAAACATTCTTTATGCAACTGACTTATCAGAGAGTGCAAAGCCTGCCTTGAGCTGGGCCATGAGTCTTGCTGAACAGTATGATGCGGCTATTTCAATTATTCATATTATTCCCGACATGATAGAAGAAATGTCTGCTTCCATGGGATATGACCTGCAGGCTCATTACAATGTCGATGAACTCAGAGACTTGAACAAAGACGGCCAGAACGACGCCAAAGATGCCATAAAAGAACGAATCAAAAGTGTCTGTGAAGAGATGAAAGATGAATTTCCGAGTTGTCGAATGGATTTCAACAGAATTATCATCAAAGCTGGTCACCCTGTACGGAGAATTATCGAAGCAGCAACTGATGGTCACTTCGATATAGTCGTTATGGGTACACATGGGCATGGTCTGCTTGATAATCTTTTACTTGGCTCTGTTGCCCGTGGTGTTGTGCAGAAATGCCCGGTTCCTGTTCTTACCATCAGGCTTCCATCTGAATAAAGAATGTGGCTTTGCAAGAAACATTTCATTATGGAGCTATTTTGCACAACCCCACTTTGTTACCGTCAGGTTTCCTGGCGGTAACAAAGTTATCAGGCCATGATTGAGGAATAACTACGATGCCTAACAAAAAAACACCATACCTTGGTAATTTAATACTCGATAGCATCCCCGTTGCCATGGTTACCATGGATTCTGACTTCAAGATTACCTCATTCAATAATATTGCAGAACATTTAACCGGTTTTTCATCCTCCGAAGCCATTGGAAAGCCCTGTTATAAAATCCTCCATAGCAGTAAATGCGATACTGAATGTCCTCTACAAACGGTTCAGGATCATGGTGAAGCATCCACCGGACTTGAAGCCGAGTTTATCAATCATTTTCATGAACACATCCCCGTACGCATAGGAACTGCTGCTGTTGAAGATAATGCTGGAAATTTCATCGGATATCTCGAAGTTATTGAAGATATTTCACGAGAAAAAGCTCTTGAGCGGGAAAAAAATAATTTCCAATTTATGGTGGCTCACGATATGAAATCACCACTCGTTGCCATGCAGGGATTAATCAGTCGAATCCGTGAACACCACGATGAAATGTCCCCCGAAAAGCGTGAAGAATATTTCAGGATAATCAGCGAGGCAGGGGAACAGATAGAAGCACAGGTAAGTAACTTTCTTGAATACTCCCGCCAGGCCAATAACAAAGTAAAACTTACCCTTGAATACCTGGATCTTCCACAGTTGATTGATGAACTATTGCAAAGACACCAGTCGCAGGCAGCAGCAAAGAAGCTCACCATTCGTTCAGAATACAAGCCAATGAAACGAATCAAGGCAGATTTCAGACAACTGCAACGGGTCTTTGAAAACTTACTTGATAATGCAATTAAATTTGCCCACCAGCCTGGTGAAATTGTCATCTCGATCGAGGAAACTCAAAAGGAAGTGATCACCCAGGTTACAGATTGTGGGCCAGGCATTGCGGCGAAAGAACTCCCCTTTATCTTTGACGCCTTCCATCAACACAAATCAAGCGATACTGGACATGGCCTCGGGTTGGCTGCTGTCCGTGCCATAGTGCATGAACATGGGGGACGAGTGGCGGTAAAAAACAGGTCTGGCCATGGGGTAATTTTTACCGTGCGCCTACCGATAAAAGAAGAACTCATTAACAGATGACACTTTGACTGTACCGCTGCCTTTATTCTTCCTTTGACGGAGAAATGCCATATGCCTCAATTCTCTCAACACCGCGAACAGGTTAAAACTACAATTGACCAGCTGCGCGACCTGATAAATAAATTACAAATTTTGGAGGATGAGTACCTCAAACAGGAAGAAAAACTTTTTGTTATCTCAGAGTTTGCCAATGACTGGGAATACTGGCAGGCACCTGATGGTCATTACAAGTATGTCTCTCCCTCCTGTAAAATAGTTACCGGATACGCACCACAGGAATTTTATGACAACCCTGATCTGTTAAAAAAAATTATTGCCTTTGACAACTGGAAAAGATGGAAGGCTCACAGTCACAGTATGGCAAAGAACGGACTGGTCAATCCCATCGAGTTTAAGATCCATACAAAGGAAGGTAAATCCAGGTGGATTCATCATATTTGTCAAACAGTCACAGGTCAATACGGTGAAAATCTTGGAGTTCGTGGCAGTAACAGAGATATAACCGAACTCAAAAGACTACAGGATAAGCTGAAACATATGGCCGGGCACGATCTTCTCACAGGCCTCCCCAATCGCTCCCTTTTTCTGGAACATCTGGATCAGACAATTAAGGAAGCCAAACGTAATACCGAGATGTTTGCAGTGGTATTTATTGATCTTGATGATTTTAAATATATCAATGATAAGTATGGCCATGAAGCAGGCGATACTGTCTTGAAGAAAATTGCCCACGCGCTGACCGGAGTAACACGGGCTAATGATATTGTAGCCCGTTTAGGAGGAGATGAATTTGTTGGCCTTTTCGAGCTGAGTCATGATGCTGATATTACTGTTATCAGGGAAAAAATTTTTGGTGATCTCCTTAGTGAAGTTCACTGCTCAACCTATGACATCACAATTCATTTTAGTTTCGGGGTGAGTATTTACCCAACAGATGGGAAAAGCGTTGACACACTTATGAAAAAGGCGGACCAGGCAATGTACCTCCAAAAAGAACTCAATAAGGCAACACGTAAAAAACAGAAATGACAAATACAATAGTAAACACCAAAAGCACCAAACAAGGTGACTCCGTAGAGCAGATTTTAGGTTTCAACAACAATTTTCTCATTCGGGATCTCTTCGAAATCATGAATGAAGTTCTTGCCAACAGAGATCTGTCTACTTACAAACACACCTTGCGCGTGGCTCAAATAGCCAAGGCAATCGGCACAGAATTAAAGCTTTCCGAAGAAGAATTGACCATTTTAGAACTTGGCTGCCTGGTTCATGATATCGGCAAAACTGCAATTCCCGATGATGTCTTGTTGAAACCGGATCTCTTTAACGATCAGGATCGCAGAATCATGGAGTTCCACCCCCTTATCGGGGCAAAGCTTTTCGCTCCGCGACTGCACGATGATCGTATTACAAACATTATTTTGAGACACCACGAACGGCTTGATGGCAGTGGTTATCCCCAGGGCCTGCTCGCACCTGAAATTGACAATTTATCTCGTATTGCAGCTGTGGCCGATGAATTTGAGGCGCTTACCAGTAAAAGACCCTATAAGGCATCTTTCTCAGATAAAAAAGCCATTGCCATTCTCCAGTATGAGGCGGAGAAGGGAGCACTCGACCTCCTAATAGTTGCAGCACTGAACACTATTGCTGACACTCTCGTCCTTAGGGATGTTAGTATACAGCCCACTGGAAGCTTCATGGATGAAATTGAACATTTCCGTAGAGATACATTCTTTCGTGACACTCTAAGTGAACTGTACAATTATCGATATCTTCTGGTTCTCGACGATCTGAAAGTACTGGGAAAATCAGATACTGCCGGATACCTTCTTCTTCTGGTTGGTTTTAGAGGAATGGGTCATTTTCAGGTGGATCATGGGGTGATTGTTGCTGGTCAAGTTCATGACGAAATCGGTCAACATCTCAGAGACACTGTTGCCAAATATCGACAAAAACGACTCAACTACGATGGATCAGTTATGCTTTTTCGAAAACATTGTGACTACATGATCTATGCTGAAGAAAACAGCGAAGAAGATTTGAAAGATTTAATCGCCCAACTCAAACAAAAGGTTGGTCAGACGCGTGAGGAATGGGGTATTGAAGCCAATTGTTATCGAGTCTGGTTCCCAAACAAGACTTCCATTGAAGAAGCCATGACCCGCCTTTTCTCCTTGCAAGTTAACGACGCAGAATCCTGTAAGACACCATAGCCATGATATGCATGGACTAAGGACAAAACTGAATGAATAAAGGATGAAAAATGCAGAAAAAAAAACAGAGACAAACACTTATA
>CAZIDU010000170.1:0-6602 GCA_964538055.1 uncultured Desulfocapsa sp.
CCCTGGCTACATGTAAAATGGTTCCTGGAAGATACTTTTCAACACCCTTTAGTAGTGATTCTGAGCTATTCGCTCAAACATCTTCACCAAACCAGCACAAAGTGTATAGAGAGACTTTACATGCAGGTTAACCGCACAGCATTCATCAAAGAAAATATTCAGTTCTGATTCAATATCTCCTTCCGGCGCCTGATAGCAGATAAGAATAGGGATATGTGGAAATGGATACAAAACTAGAGCTATATCTGCATCAAAATCATCCACCTTTCTCCCTAGAAAAAGATCGACAATATCAGCAAGGAGATCCGAATGATTATCAGCAAGAACCCTGAGAGGTGTTTCGCAACGGCTTCGGAAAAGGCCACGCCACTCAATTCCACCTTTGATCTCTCGGAAAGAGATCCAGCGCCCCGTAACCGGTTTATGATCTGAATGACAAATATATGAAAGCAATGGGGCCTTAACCCACGGTATAATATGACATTCGGAACGCAACACGCCACTACGTTCGACATGAAATTCCTTCCCCAATGACACTATGCTTAAAACATCATTTTTCTGTTTATACTCACCGCCAACAACCTGGGCTACTACTGCAAAATCAAGCTTTGTGACCTTTAGCAGCAACTTAGCCATAAATGCGGACTGCTCAGAATCTGCAGTTCCACGCTGCACAAGATTTACGGACAAACGATTTCTGTCCTCCTCAGACAGGGAAGGACAATCCTCAAGTTTTTTCTGACCTCCAATCACCGCAGCAGCAAAGGCCAGACAACTCGGCAACATACAGCGTTTACAGTTGCTTTTTTCAAGAAGCTTGTAGATCTCCAGAGGAGTTAAAACCGATTTTCTTTCCATTGTAAGTGTATTCTCTCAATCCTCGCCAAGAATGAATTGCGGTGGTATGTTGATAAATTAACAGACTATAATAAACAGGAGTATGATTATGAAGACGCAGTACGACGAGCAGGAAGGCTATTGTAAAATGCTTGGCCACTTCCTCACATTCGACTATTGCAGAACGGCCAATAAGGGATTGCCCTGCAGCAAAGTTCTTGACTGCTGGTTTCAGCATTTTAAAATTCAGGACTTTATCAACGAAAACTATACAGCCGATGAACAGGAAAAGATTTTTGAGCCGCAAAAGCCAAAGATATTAAGCCTCGCAGAAATTCTGGAGCAGGCTCAGCAACGATTAAAAAAGAAGTAAGTATTCATTTCCTCTGTCTACTCTTATTTTTTCTTTTTTAACGTGTTCACCAGTACAGCTTTATCCAGGGTCATATATACAATATCACCATTTGCCTTAGCCACCTGACATTTGGCAGCACTTTTTTTCAGCACCCCATCGGATCTTTTGACAATAATTGCCAGTGGCTTACTCCATGAGAAATAAAAATACTCATCGTCTTCACTGCGCTTTCTGCAATTTGGGGCCTTAATCTGCCCAGCGGTCTTATAGGCTTCATATTTTCTTTTACACTTCTCCACAGCATCAATCCAGCTAATTGCATCCGTTGAGGGCGGCTGTTTCAATCGTGCATTTTGATAATACAGGGTTGAAGAGATAACAATCAGGAGGAAAAATAGTACTGCACCTGCGCACCCTATTCGGGTTTTCTTTTGACTGTTCATCACCTTTTTCCTGTTTTCAAGAGTAGCCGAAGTCTTTCTTCCATGGAAAACTCATTCTATTCTATCGTCTCTAGACAGAAATGCCAAATAATGACAATAATATAGTTGCGCATTTCTTATCATTACGGATTCTCGGCCACCCAATCTCTGGCTTGTTCCAACTCCTGATAGGAAAAACCTTTAATTTCGGCGTTTACAAAATGGCTGGCTATTGCTTCGGCAATATTTCCAACCACAGAATCAGTGGCAAATGCGATGCGAGCTATCTGTTTATGATGTTCTTTGACAAATTTCAAATGAGAAGCAAGTGCTGCAAATGAATCCCAGCCGGGAAAAGACTCCGTATGAATAACCAGGCCCTTGAGTTGGCCAGTTTTTTCTATATACGAATCAATAACGGCTGCAACTGCCACAAAATCCTCCTTGGATAATGCTCCCTCAGGTACCAGTACTGCCACGGAATTCACTTCATCAAGTTTGACATCAAGCATTTTACCCGCCTCCCGAATATTTATTAAATATTTATTACCAGCCCTTACTTGTAAGTATCTTTTTTATCTCTTTTTGAGACCTCTGTTCCAGAACAAGCAGTCTCTTATCTTTCGCTTCACCAATCTTTTCCAATAAAACTCCGATATCTACAGGTTTCTCTAAAAAGTCTTCAGCACCAAGCTTCATTGCCTTAATACCACTATGTACAGTACCGTGTCCGGTGAGTATTATGATTTCCAGGTCAGGATCCTGTTTCTTGAGGAGTTTGAGAGTTTCAAGCCCATCAATACCTGGCATAGCTAAATCTACAACAATCACATCAAAGTTCCGCTCTTCAACAAGGGCAAGAGCTTCCTCACCACTTGTAACAGAATTCACCTTTAAGCCTCGAACTTCGAGGCGTTCAGAAAGCAGCTCCAGAAATTGTTTTTCGTCATCAACTAATAATACCCTACCATCTATTTTTTTCACAATATCCTCCTCGACTCTTCTTCTTATAATTTCCATTCGACCAGAGAGCTTCACCAATATGATCGATGTTCTCGTTTCTAACTTTAATAGCTGACTGGTAAAATACCAGGAATTAAACAGAAACGGAACGATATAACTTATTCAACCAGACTGAAAATAGCAATTCACCGATAAAATATAACATTTCAGCAGGGAAAGGATTGGTATCCCCTGTGACTATCTAAACTCAATTATTGAATATAGGATATTTGCACAACCTGCACTTGGATTTTCCTGGCAAAGCAGATTTTTTCTCCCCCCCCCTGCTATTCTAACATTCTTTAGTCTTTTTCTTTGGTATGCCCATACGAATGCTAACGCTGGAACTGTTACATTATCACCAAAAAAGAAAACTTCCGTGAGTACTAAGCCAGAATTTATTGATACATTACTTGTTAAGATAGTGTACCAAAAGCCCGATGGCATATATACGATAAAGACGGGAGAAAAATCCCCACAGCGGCTTATCAATTATGGGACAAACCCTCGCTGGTCACCCGACGGAAAACGTATCACCTTTATACACGGCAATGCGATCATGCTTTTTACAGTAAAAAATGAGAAGGTCAGGCAAGTTGCAACGGCAGACTAGGCAAAAGCATTATGTTTCTATCCAGACGGCAAGTCTGTTATTTCTACAGACAACAAGGTGCTGAGCCGTGTTAATATCAAAAGCGGAAAGGTAACAACATTACTGAAAGGCGGAAAGTTTTATGAAGTTGATATAGCAGAAGACGGTAGTCGCCTGGCAGCAACGGTACGCACGCCCACGGGGTTCAAGGTGCGGATATTCAATCTGAAAAAGCGGTTTAGATCACACGGTGTCCCAGGGATGTTCGGCAAGCCTTTCCCCCGACGGCAGTATGGTTACTGTTAATGGAAAAAACCACCGTTTCCTGTATCTCTATTCATGGGACAATCTCAAAAAGGTGGCCCGCCTGCAGGCTCCCGCTGGCAGAAAGTTTGACAATCAACTCTGGTCGAATCACTCTCAGTGGCTGGTCAGCACCTCAGAAGGAAAGCGCAACGACATATTTCTTCATCACCTGAATAGCGACACTTCCTATCAGCTTACCACAAGCGGTGACTGCGACAGAGCAGATCTTTATGTGAATAAAATTCTGCCCTGAATCAGTTTTTTTAAAACCTGTTCCCTCATCAAAAAGAGCTGCCAATTGCCAGCATACCAGCTGTAAGGATATAATAACCAAAAGCTATAAGAAGGACACCGCTCACAATGCGAATTGCTATGGGATGACTGTTAACAGCACGGATCCTGTGTCGAATTGTCTGGGAAGCATAGCCTGCCAGCAACATGGGAATAGCAAAGCCCAGGGAATAAAAAGACAGTAGAATCAGACCCGAGGCGAGTTGCCCCTGTGTTGCCACCAGTGCCAGAACTCCTGAAAGCATAGGGCCGACACATGGAATCCAGATTATACCAAGTGTCATACCAAGAAGCAGCCCTGACCATTTCCCCTTACTCTGAAACTGCTGAGCCTTGTAGAAAAAAGTGAACTTTTTAAAGACATTAATTCCAAAAAGCATGGAGAGACCAAAAATAATAACCACTACCCCAACCACTTTTTCGACAAGCGGCATCACCCCGGCAACCGCTCCAGCAAAGAGGGAGGTAAGTACTCCCATCATAATAAAGCTGAGACTGAGGCCGATTACGATAAGCAGTGGTCGGTACTTATGATCGTCATCGGTTCCTGTGACAATGATGGGAACCATCGGTAAAACACAAGGAGAGGCGATGGAGGCAACACCTGCTACAGTCACCATAAAAAGAGTTGTTACACTGAGTTCTAAGGACATAATAATATCTTCTATGATTTAAGGAATAGATTGAATAAGGAGTCGGATATCATCAGCCTGTTTTACTCCAGGAGTCATCCGTCTGATTTCTTTGCCGCTGGCATCTGCAAGAAGTAATGTGGGAAGCGCGCGAATGCCATACTGAGAAAAAGCAGGTCTGTCACCCGGGACAGTGGTTTGTACATATTGAATATCTACTTTTCCGCGAAACTCCGGGGCCATATCATTGAGAATGGACACTTGTAAACGACAAGGACCGCCATTGGGATCTAAAAAGAAAACCAGTTTATGAGATGCCAAATCCCGAGTTGCAGTCAGTGCAGTAGCAGAAGGGGTGCTTTGTGCGTTCGCTGTACCGGTATTGGAAGAATTGTTTGCTTGCTCATCATTGGAGCAGGCAGTTACAAGGAAGAGTAAAACAAAAAAAACAATATATTTTTGCATGGTTAACCTGAGTGTTAGTTTTTTTAAAGTGTTAATTTAAGAAGATTTCCTTACAATACAAGGAGACAATATAAACTCTGCGACGTCGCTGTCAACAATATAATAAAATCATTAAATAGAAACGATCCATGATCCTCTCCAAACGAAATAAATCATTTTTGTTGAGATGTTATGAAGTGTTGTTGTTCAAATTCATCTGAAAATTGTGTGGCCTCGCGAGTCCTGTTCCGCAAATCAGGCGCGCAGCTTTTTGAAATCACCAGAATTTACCTGGTCATGTGATTTTCTCTTCAAATCTATTCAATTCTACATTCTTACGGGCCTGATGCGGTTCAAAAATACAACCATTCATTGCTATATAGACACCGGATTCTAGAATCTGAGCCGCAGTGATGGCGCATCCTATGTTAAAGACTGCATCGCTATCTCGGAATTGGGCGGGATACATCGAGCCAGTCAGTACGATAGTTTTTCCAGCAATGTGTTTAAGCACCTTTGCGGTATCAATCATCGTATCAGTACCGTGAGTGATAACAACTCTTTCCAATGGAGTGGATTCTACTTTCTTCTTTATCAGTTCACGGTCTTCATCTGTGAAGTCAAGGCTGTCTTTTCTAAGAATAGATTCAACCTCGTAATCCAGAACAACATTAGCTCGCTCCAAAACTCCGCTCGCTTGAGGATCTCCAATCTGATATTCAGATTTCTGGTCAAAGTAGACCTTGTCGATAGTACCACCTGTTGTGTAAATTTTGATTTTCATATCTTAATTTTCCTAACGTATATAACGTTTTGCATTAGCGGACGGTGCCTATGGACTTGCGGCGTCAGCGCCGCTACCGTTCTCGCCTAGAAGGGACTTGTTACACGTTTTTTATAAATATCTTTTGTGATTTTTTCTCTACATAGCCTTGGTTCTTGTAGAATTCATGCGCCATGGTACTTCCGGCAGAATTTTTCCATGCTTTTTGTTTTTGTATAACCAATGTTAGACGTTTTGTAACCATTCAGCGGGGCACGACATCAACCTAACTTCTGAGTTGTAACTGGTCAGAAGTGCCTCATATTCGTTTACTTTTGCCTGCGCAGCATATGAAGTTATATATAAACAGGCCAAAATGGACGAAGATGGTGTGCTACTAGATAGTTACGACGTTTTTATCATATATTCAGTATGACAGGTAGTTGAAGTGTGACAGGATCAGTCTACGCACCATTGCTTTTCGCATGGGATTCCATCATTATTGCCATCCATTTTGGTTCCTGGACAATTACGAAGATAAAACTTTGCCTCTGCGCATGATGACATCTCAGAGCAATATACTTTGCCATTGCACTGGAACTTTCCACTGTTTTTGTTCTTATTTTCATGGGTAGTGGCCGATGTGAATTTTACGATACTTGGAGCTATTGCCCCCGTAGACGCAAGCATAGTACCCAGAAAAAAAATTGTGGCACCAAGTAATGACACAAAAAACGGTTTCGCGGCTACTTTCCAGTGTACGAAAAGAAAAATGAATGAAACTAACGGTAAAAACATGCAGCTAAGACCCCATAAAATACCTGCACGAAATGTTGCTATGAGAAATCCAATACTACCAATTAAAAAAACAACGAGTCCTGATATTAATAGAATTGTACTTAGTACAGCGGTTCCCGAACCAGCCTGAATTGCACCAATAGCGGCAATTCCTAATTTT
>CAZIDU010000171.1:0-6505 GCA_964538055.1 uncultured Desulfocapsa sp.
ACTTTCGGTTAGCATAGCACCTCTTTGCTGGTCATTTTTAGGTTAGCACAACCATATGGTTCCCAGGTCGATATATATAGCATCACCAACATGTGCTATACGATTATGAAGTTCTATTTGTTGGCCTTGTAATCTTGCTTCTTCTGAAACCAATATCTTTATTGTATCAATTAAATATTTATCTTTTAAAAATTGTTTGAAGTTGACTTTACATTCTCTAGTTAACCACCGTGTAAAATCAGATGATTCAATTTTTATTAAGTAATTATTTATTTCTTGTTTCTGCTTGATATCGTGAATTTCAATATATGTTGTATTATTACGGTCAAAATAAAAATTTCTGTTTTCGGTTGCCAGTGCATATAGCTTTTCTTCTAGCTCCTGTTTTTTGAGTGTGCCTCCTTTTTGTTTCTTTAGGTTATTGTTGGTTTTGCTGTTTTCAGGATTGTTAGTTGTTGCTTTTATAACAAGATCAATTATTTGATCCTGAAATTCTTTTGGAAAAATCACCTAGTACCTCCACTAGTTAAAGTTAAAAAAAATCTCACATTTGTAATATATTTATATATTTATATTGTTGACTCTCTGAAATGGTATCCATCGTTTTGATGGGGGAGTGTCCAGCTGGATGGGAGTGATGCTGTGTGGATAATTTATCTGGAAGGTGGGAGTGGAAAAAGTGCAAGACCTTCCACTCTTATTGGATTAGATGATTATTTGGATAGGGGAGTGGACCTAAAAAAACCGCTACCTCAAGATGAAGTAACGGTTTCAGAGAAAGACTTTTTTGAAAAGCCAGTTTACTAGGAATATCCAAGCTGTTTATGCTTCTCCTTGATCACATCCTCAATCGTCAAGTAGTAGATAGCATTCACAAGCTGTCTGTAATAGTGTTTATTGGTGCTGGTGAGGTCATGATAAGTGATTCCAAGGTCACCGTAATATTCTTCGATCTGAGGCCTGAAGTCATACTCTGCAAAGTATGGCCGATCTGAAGAATAGTCTTTATGTTTATCATAAAAAAATAATTTGTCTGTCTTGTTTTCGCCTTCTTTTTCAGGGTTCCAATATAGGATAAAGCCGAATTTATTATTTTGCGCCCACGATGAAGAGTCGCATGAGTAAAGAGGTAAGTGGGAAATGGTTTTGTAGGATGATGCTCCGAACAAGTGCATCTTCACATTGTTCTGATACAGTTTTTCAACTGCATAATCAATGTGCTTTTGCTTCCTGAGCATCTTGTCAGAGCCATTCTCCATAATGCTCCCAAGAGCTACAAACTCGTATCCTTCACCAATATAATAGTCAATCTCGCCACGGTAATAATCATGAATAACCGGTACTGGCTTGAAGCCTGATTTCTGCAATCGTTCAAGGCATTTTCTGTTTTCTTCAGCTCCGTAAATCGTGAAATTCCGGTCAAAAGAAAAATGAAAATCATAGTGTTCAGCAAAATATTTGAGGTACACTTCGTATCCTTCAATAGAAACTTTTTCTTGATCGATACTGTCAGCAAAATGTAGTGAAAATGTACCACAATCAAGGATTTTGCTACCAACGTTAGTTATTGCACCATTGATTATATCCAAGTCTTCGTTTGACTGAACACCGTACGAACGAAGAATGTTTAACGGTTTGTCAGGAAATATGGAGCCTAAGTGGTTGGCAATCTTAATGAACAAGGAGGATAAATAAAGTTTAGTCATGTTGTATTGTGTGAGGCAGGCTACGTCATTGTAACCTGCTCCATCCTCCTCCTAGGCCGCTTTTTGATATATGTTTCGTGAAAGATGACGATCAAGCTGAATAGCTTTTTCGATAAGTTCATCTAGGCGGGTATAGTCAAGTTTAATGTCAATGGCAGGGGTTTTTAATAAAATTATAAATGTGTCCAACAGGGGGCCGACCTGATCATCGAAAGCAAGTTGGTCTGGGATTGATGGCGTTTTCTTAATGGGAGCTGATGAGCCTTTGTTGGCGATAAGACTTTTAGCGTGCTCTTGAGGGGTTCCTCCTGCGTTCTGAATTTTTGCTAAATCCTTCACCAACGTGTCATTGAGATCGATGTCACTGGCAGCCATGTCGTTAATAATTTCATTACCCAGGGTGATGGTGTTTGATTTAACTGATTTCTTGAATTTTTCTTTTTCAACAAGTTTATTCAACTCTTTTTCAGTGAATTTCTTAGTCAGGTCTAAATCTAAAAGATCTCCTATGGCTCCAATAGGGTCAGAACCTTTTATTTCAAGTGCAGTACACGCAGATCTGAGTTTATTTAACTTCCAAATTCCGAGGAAATACCAGTCTTCCACAGATGAAATGTCTGATACTTTCATATAGATATTGATTGACTCATAGCTTAATTTGGGAAACATCAGTTTGAATTGATCTTTCCATTTACCCAGCTTGTGGTACTTAACTAACGACTGGAAAATAGTTGCCATCGTACCTATTTGACAGCGATAATACGTTGAGACATGTTTTGCGTTACTACCCATTTTCTGAGCAGTAGCATGTACCTCAAGTACTAACTTCTGGACCTGTACTAAATTAGATTCTTTAGATGATGAAAAATCCATTCTTTTCACAAAGGCAATTTTTTGTAAAAGGTTCTCATCAATTGTTTTTGCATGATCCGTCAAGTGATGAGAGGAATCTCTGATTTCCTGGTATTTGTCTGAACCCTTTTTTGTTGGTACAAGGGCGAAATTCCTTGGCCATTGCTCGGGGTACTCTAAACGAGTTTTATCATAACAATATAGGGTGGTATGATTCCTGGAAGTATATATTGTCTCAATGGGATGTTGTGCAGGCGTTTCAGTGTATATAGCAGGGAGGTTGTCATTAAGATTGGGTGAGAAACGGGAAGTTGCTTCTGTCAATTCGGGTCGAGTACAGGATTCGCTATACTCAATAAGAGCAACAGGAGGTAGGACTGGGGAAGTTATATAAAGTTCAGGCATTTTTGCCTCCAATTATATTAAAATTGATTACTGTTCAATAGAACCATAAAACAGTTTGTTATGGGTTCTATTGTTCTTGCAATGTAGGAGTCTTCAGCGTTTCTTTAGCTATGACTCAAATGGTACCTGCAGTTTTTAAAACTCTGCAAAGTTCATTTTTTTAATATAATTGTATGCAGTCTTTCAGCAGAATAGCTCAGTCGCCACTAAAACTGTGATGTCACATATTTTTCAATTTGTACCATCGGTGTTTTCGTAATATCACCTCTTAATAGGCAAAGGGTTTATAAGAAATTCATTGTGGTCAAAAAACAGAATTATTACTTAAATCTGTTCCGATGGGATTTTTATGCCCGTAATTTTGAGCATAAACCTTGTGAGTATAAAAAGCAATAAATATAAACAAGCAACTAAATAATTAGTTTCGGTGGAGGTTCTTCCACTTTTTTCAAGGTTTGTTTCTTTTGTTAATCCTCTGCTCAATCTCTTCCTCGCCAAATTTGTCGTTCCATCGAGTACATTCTCCCCCTGCAGGTAACGGTATTCTTGAGCAACCTACACAATCTTCTTTTAACCATTGTAGGATTTTCTCTTCACCATAGTTAAAGTATTGTTTTTGACGTTCGCGACATTTTATCATGTCATACGTGTCATTATCTTTTTTATTAATCCAGCCAAGTTGGCGGCATTTTTTGCAACAGTAATCCGTGTCAGTTCTGGCTTCATGGAACATCTTAGAACAGCTCTTACAGATTTTAACCTTCTTGAAGTCACCAAAAATCAATTGGTAATGGACAAAAATAGAGGCATTGATTGTACCTAAATTAAGCCATGAATCATGACGAATTTCTGGTATCAGCATTGAATGTGATTTATTGCCATCTTGTTCATATTTACACCTAAGAATTTGCCTTCCAAAAGTACTAATAGGATTTAATGAAAAGAACCTGTGATACTCACTATGTAATTGAACCTGAGAAGAATGTTCTATTTCGGATTGACCATTATCCATTGATTGCAAAGCATTCTTGCGAAGATTTTTTTCGATATCATTTAGGTGCAGATTTTCTTCAGTGTTACCATTATATAATAGATTGGTACGGACAATTCGTTCTTCGGCAAGTAGCTTGAAGTGGATGAAATCTCCACCATCATCAACGCTAAAGCTATTCATGGCGACAATTCTTTTCAGTTCATCGATAGCACTAACCATTGATTCAATGTGGGATTTTGTGATCTCAAATTTGGAATCATTCATGTTCACCTGAAAACAATCATCCTGGTCATCCTTAAACTCACAATTACTGAAATAGATTTTTCTTTTTGATTCTTCAAGGTCTTCTATCTCTGCTACTTCTTTTAACAGATGCAAGAGAGGTGTAAGGATACTGCTCATTAAAAATGGTTCCTTTCCATCCATCTTCTTTCTCGAAATTGTATAAAAATTCACCAGAGAAATCATACAAAGTTTCACCTTTTTTCTAGGTGTTATTCTTTTTGGTTTTTCCACTGCATGCTCCTTAGGTGATTGTGGATGTAGTTATATTTACAGTTACCTTGTGGCCTATAAAACGTATAATAAAAATATAAAAGCAGCAATGAAAAAGTTTACTGATGGTTTGTTATGTCATATTTTTTTGGCATGGAAACCGACACCACCAACATAATTCTCCAGAAGGGAGATGTTCTCTCACCAAAACAGGTGCGTGATCTTGAACTACTCCCAGGAGTAACCTTAGGCTGGTTTTACCGGCATTGGAATGAGCTTGGTGGTGTCACAATAGGAAACAAAAAGTTTATAAAAATCGAGGTATTGAATGCCAGTCTACAAGGGAACAAACGGGAAGTGGCGGATCAAGGTGAAGGAACCAGTCAAGGGTTCCCAGAAGTATCTGACACCAGCAGCAGTCGGAATGGAAACAACAAGCTGGCTAACAAAAAAAGAAGCAAAAAAATCCGAAAGGGTGTTGGAGAAATTGGTCCAGGAGAAATACTTTCCGACCACAGTAATGACTTTGGACTTAGTGAGTTTGTGTAATAGATACTTGAAATCGTTACCTGAAACAATGAGTGAAAATACAAGAAATGCAAAAAAGCATTTTTGTAAAGAGATCCTGAAGTACTTTGGAAACGTCGATGTCACTGATTTAATGGTTTTTAATGCACAGGCATACCTTGATACTCGTCTTCTGAAATGCTCTGTAAATAGTTTTAATGTTTATAAGAAAAAAGGTTCTGCTATGTGGAAGTGGGCTTTGAAGCAGCAATTGTTACCACCTGGAACTTTAAACATTTTTGAAGCCGTTGACCGAAAACCTCATGAAAGAGAGAAGAGAGTACCTGCACCCGTTGGAGATGTGTTGAAGGTACTTGCTGTAGCTGATGCTGATCAAAAAGATCTGTTGCTTACTTATCTTAATACTGGTGCAAGAAAGTCTGAGGTGCTGAAAATGGAGTGGTGCGATATTGACTTTGAGAATAGAACCTTCCTATTGCATACAAAAAAGTCGGGTACTGGTCTGGTGAAAACAACCAAACATGAGATGTCTCAACCCCTGTATGCGGTCTTTCAAAGACGATACAAAAAACGACATTCAAAACTGCAGAATGTGTTCTGGCACCGTTATTATTCACGAACTGTCGGTGAAATTGTCGAGGAAGGGTATGTGAGTATAAGTAAGATGACGGAGAGGCTGTGTAAAGCCGCCAAGGTTGAAAAGTTTACTCTGCACCAGCTCAGACATCTCGCTGCTACTATATTAAAGGTAGAGGGCCATATGAGCATTGCACAACTGCAGAAGTTTCTTCGTCACGATAATCAAAAGACGACTGAAATCTATGCTGGGTTTCTTGATGCTGGTACTCAGGAGCAGGGTGATTTTCTTGGTGACTTCTGGACTGAGAAGTTGGCTGGCCTTGATAGTGTTGATAACGCGGGTGAGTAATCAGCTCGACTAATTCCGACCTCTCCTGATAAGCTATGATTTAATGAACATCAAGGGAGGGTGTTATTCTTCCCAATCGATATTGTTTATAGCATCCTGTACGTCCGCTACAGGATGATCATTTGGGTAAAGCAGTTCACTACCGATTTCCTTACCATCATCATTTTTAATTGGCTTAAAGGCTGTTATCTTCATTTTGAGTTCGTCTTCCAACCAGTCTTCAAGTAATGCTATATCGCCCCATGATGAAACAATCTTAATGGAAATGTGGTCGTCAAGCTGGATTGCAGTAATAGTTGCTCTTGATGTTGAATCGGTCATAGTCTTTATGTATATGAGTAAAAGGGGTTCTGGTAGGTGTCAGACTAAGTCAGCCGACCACTTGTCTCCGCATAAGTTGAAAAAGGATACATTGCAAGAGTTGAAGATGGGACTTCTATGTCAGCTATTTCACGTGTTATTCTTTGGTAAGGTTACGGAAGAAACTGATGTTTTGAGGGTGTGCTGATACAGAAAAATAAAAATCGTCTACAAATCGTCTACAAACGCAAAAAACGAGTTAACCCAAGATGAGTTAACCCGTTGAAATTACTGGTC
>CAZIDU010000172.1:0-6366 GCA_964538055.1 uncultured Desulfocapsa sp.
ATGGCCTATACACCCGTTTTCAGACTATAATGAGACTTGCTTCGGGAATTGCTGTCCCAAGATCAAAAATACATTGGGACAGCGAAAAAAGAGACACAGCTAGCCTTGTTTTCCAGATATTCGTACACAATTTCGTCCACTTTCCTTAGCCGTATATAGGAAAGTGTCTGCTACCTTAGTCATCTGCTCAAGGTTCTCAGTCTTTTCAGTGCAGATGCCAATGGAAACGGTGACATTCAATTGTTTTGTATGGTTATCAAACCATACAGGTGTTTTTTCAATGCATTGACGGAGATCATTGAATATCTTCTCGGTCTCAGCCAGACTCATGTTTACAGCCAGAATACAAAATTCTTCCCCTCCAAAACGCGATACAATGTTTGTAGCACGCATTCTGTCTTGCATAAGGGTAGCAACCTGCTGGATCACCAAGTCACCTATATCATGACCATAGGTGTCGTTGACCTTTTTAAAAAAATCGATATCCACCATGGCACAAACCAAACTTATCTGTTCGCGTCTGGAGCTGGCAAACAATGTTTCACCATTGTCAAAGAAATATCGACGGTTATAGAGACCTGTGAGAAAATCTTTGATTGAGGCCTCCTTGATTTTTTTGTAAAGGTCGATACTTTCAACACAATGCTGGACACGACAATAGAATTCTTCCACCAGGAAAGATTGTTTTACAATAAAATCGTTAGCCCCACTTTTGATAAAACGTGCCCCGATACCTTTATCCTCCTCAGAAGAACATCCAATGACTGCAAGATCCTCCTGTGGGAAATCAGTCCTGATATTTCTGCACAACTGACATCCATCCATTTCAGGCATATTGTAATCGGTGATAACCAGCTTGATTTCAGGGTGTTTGAGAATTATCTTGAGGGCTTCAGGGCCACTTTTAGCTGTAATCACTCTATATTGCTGCACATAAAGTAGTTCGGCTATCTGTGTTCGAAAAAACTTTGAGTCATCCACTATCAAAATCAGAGTATCTTGATTAGTATCCAGGCGCTTAATAGCTTTGACTATATAGTCAAGGCTATTTGGGTCATCTTTAAGGATGTAGTCGGCTACTTTTTTTGACCACACCTGCTCACGAACTGAATTGCTCATATTGCTGGTAAAGACAAATGAGGTGACACCACGCTTGATCACTAAATCTATGACTTCACCATTCGGGGCATCTGGAAGATTTAGGTCCAATAATGCCAGAGAAAAATTATTTTGGGCTTGGTCAAGTAATTGAGCCGTTTCATGAAGGCTTTTTGCCCAGAAAACTGGTCGATCAAATTCTGCCTCAATTTTGGTTTTAGTCAGGCGTCCAAACATCGTACTATCTTCGACTAGAAGTATCTGTTTCATAAATTTGCACTCCTTTTTTTCCCCTGCCATGCCTGTTACTCAAATTCAATTGAGTATTATACTATTTCATAGTATGAGCAAAACATCCATCGGCAATATCAATCACTTAAGCAAAACCCAATTAAAGATGTTTCCTGATTCCCTATCCACAAATTCTCCCTGATTTATTGAATCACATCTAAAAAATTTAGTACAGAAGTTTGGGAAGAGATACCAGAAGAGAACCAGCGGCAAGGTTAATCATTTAAGCAAAGTTGCAACCATTACCTTCGTAAGCGGGATATAAACCCCATCTTTTTCTTTCCATGAAAAAATGTCATTCTCCGCAGAACACTAACTTTGTTCAAGGAGAAAGAGATGGCAGGAAAAACATTAAAAGAATTACGCCTGGATAAACGGCGTTTTTGGAAAGTACACATTCGAGCCTGGGAAAGAAGTGGTTTTTCCCAGAACGAGTATTGTCGTCGCAACAAGTTAAAGACTTCTCAGTTTACCTATTGGAAGAGAAAATTCACCCTGGAACAGTCGACTCCTGTCAGTTTTGTTCCAGTCCCGACGGGTCCAATGCACCAGGTAGAACAAGCGCCTGATTCTGGTGACTCAGGTCTGTCTGTTTTTCTCGGCACAATTCAGATCAAGATTGCCAACAACTTTAACCCCTCCTGCCTCGATAAGGTCGTTGCCATTCTGGAAAGACGCTCGTGAAATTGCTACCACCGCAGACACCAGTTTTTATTGCAGTTGGCACAACTAATATGCGAAAAGCCATCAATGGGCTGTCAATGGTAGTAGAAGAGAATTTTCAGCATGATCTTTTCTCAGGGAATCTTTTCGCCTTTTGTAACCGTCGCCGTGATATCATCAAGATCTTGTTTTGGGATCAAAACGGATTTTGCCTGTGGCACAAGAGATTAGAAAAAGACAGATTCTATTGGCCTGAATCCGAGGATGAAGTGGTAAATATAAGTTCTCAGCAGCTCTCATGGCTGCTCGCTGGACTGGATATTAATGATGCACACAAAAAGCTGAATTGCAAGCATGTTACATGAGTTAAACCGTTGAATAAACGGCTGGTTATGTTATAATGCATAGCATGAATTATGACCATTCAACATTGCCGGACAATGCTGCCGAACTCAAAAGGATCATCCTTGAAATGCAGAAGAAGTCCACTCGAACCAAGGTGGATTACCAGGCAGAAATAAATTATCTGAATGAACAAATCCGTATCTTGCGACAAACGATCTTTGGTAGAAAGTCTGAAAAGAACTCCACTGGTAATTCGCCCCAGTTACCACTGTTTGACATGCCTGAAACGCTTCCTGAAGAATTACCCGCAGATGATGTGGAAAAGGTTGTTGTCCCGGAGCATAGCAGAAAAAAGAAAGGGCGCAAGAAGCTTCCGGATAATTTGCCACGAGTTGAAGTGGTCCATGATCTGACAGAAGAAGAAAAAGTCTGCGCTTGTGGTTGCGAGCTTAGTCGTATAGGCGAGGAAGTATCTGAGAAACTAGATATCATTCCAGCAAAGATTCAGGTTATTCGTAATATACGTCCTCAATATGCCTGTAAGGCATGTGAAGGAGTTGAGGATGACGGACCATCAGTCAAAATCGCCCCGGTACCAGCACAAATAATCCCTAAAGGTTTGGCTACAGCAGGATTACTCGCTTATGTGGTAACTGCTAAATTTGTTGATGCCCTTCCTTGTTATCGTCAGGAAAAGCAATTTAAGCGTCTGGGAATTGATCTTTCCAGGAGAACCATGTGTGGCTGGGCCATGAAGGTTGCCGAGACATGCACGCCACTCATATCATTGCTCAAAGAGGAAATCCGGGGTGGTCCAGCAATACATGCGGATGAAACCACATTGCAGGTGCTCCGGGAGCCTGATCGAGCACCAACGAAAAAATCATATATGTGGATTTTTAAAGGTGGCTTACCGGATAAACCAGCATTGATTTATGAATATCACCAGACACGATCCGGTGAAGTTGCCAAAATGTTTCTTGATGGCTACCAGGGCGTTGTGCAAACTGATGGATATAAAGGGTATGATTTTTTAGACCAATGGGCGGATACTATTCATGTCGGCTGCTGGGCTCATGCACGTCGTAAATTTATGGATGTTAAAAAGGCCAGCTCCTCAAAAAAAGCAGGGAGTGCAGATGAGGCATTGAACTATATCAGACTTCTTTATGGTCTTGAAAAGACAGCCAGGCAACAAAAGATGTCTCCAGACGAATTGTATGAACTTCGGCAAAAACAGGCTGAGCCAATCTTGAAGAAATTTAAAATCTGGCTGAATAAAAGATCAAATACGGTTGTCCCTAGAAGTCTTCTGGGAAAAGCGATTTCATACTGCCTAGGCCAATGGCATCGATTGATAAATTATATCGAAAGTGGTTATGCCGGAATAGACAACAATACTGCAGAAAATGCTATCCGTCCTTTCGTGATCGGACGAAAAAACTGGCTATTCTCAGGTACCCCTGAAGGAGCAGAAGCCAGTGCCACTCTTTACAGTCTGATCGAGACGGCTAAAGCTAATCAACTAGAACCATATAGCTACCTGCGCTACTTATTTGAGAAATTACCCACAACACCACCGAACGAACTTCGAAATCTTTTACCGCAGAATCTCTCACCTGAAAAATTGCTCCTGCCACATCTGGCCAGTGGGGTTTAATTCCCGCTTACTTACCTTCTTCCTGATGATATGCCTTCTTCTCTTTCCATGGGGCCATCACCCACAATGGTCTAACATCACACACTGTCGGGCCTAATATTATTTCCGAATTGCAGGATGTACATCATGAGCCATCGACAAGAGGGCCACTAGAAGAAGTCAACATTGAGTGCTTTCGTTTTTCTTACAACTTTAGCATCAATGGTTCACCGCCTCCAGTCTAAGCATGTAGAGTCCAAAAGGTGGTAGCTCTGGATGGATAGTTGATGTTCCACAGAAATTATTGGTAAGGTTAACTTCTCACATAAAATCCTGTGATATCAGGTACGTTTTCAGGCCAAATGTGTGGGACAATGGCAGGAATTACTTCTCGCCCTTAATAGCAACAGTAGCAAGTTACAGTCAGGAAATTGCCGAGATATTTAGACCTTCGGTATGGCAATCATAACGGCCACAATTACACATCCATGCCTGCAGCAATCCACGCAATCTGAGGACGCTGTCGGCTACCGTCTTGCATATATTTGAGAGAAAATTACATCTGTAAAGTTAGAGTTTTGCAAGATGCTGACACGAAATCACTCTATAGTTCGAATACAATTTCTCCCCGCATTTTTTGCTTCATAAAGCAGCTTATCTGCCCTGTTCAACAGGGTATCGGTGCTATCATCCTGACGATAGTCAGTCACACCAAAACTGACAGTGACTATCCCGATCTCTCCAAAATCCAATAGACGTATATTGGTAAGAATGTTTTCCACCAAAGGAACAGCAGCTGGCAGCGAGGTGTTAGCCAGTAACAACACAAATTCTTCTCCACCCCAACGGGCAAAGACATCAGTACTACGGATCCTCTTCTGGATAGATGTGACAATGCCTTTTAACACCCTGTCACCAGCCTCATGGCCAAAGGTATCATTCACTCTCTTGAAGTGATCTATATCAGCCATCACCAGTGAAAAAGGAGTCCCGTACCTTTTGGACTTCTGCACATCTGCCTCCAGAACCTGATGAAAATAGCGACGATTAAAGGCATTGGTCAAGGGATCGACATTACAAAGGTGGAGAAGTTGCTCTTCCAGCTTTTTCCGTTCCGTAATATCTCTAAAAACCGTTACTGCACTGACGATCTGTCCTTTCTTGAACATGGGCTCACTGGCAACCTCGGCCACAAAGGAACGGCCATCCTTGCACCTGATAATACGAAATAGGCCAAGATGTCATATTCGTTCTAATATTTTCTCCAACTATATCAGATTAAGTCTAAATAACTGCATATAATGGTAGCATTGCAACGGAACGGCGCAAAGCGTGGGTACGCAACGCGCCTGATCGCTTCTTTCTTTCGAGAAAGAGGCTTATTTTTATTTCTTGAAAAACATAAGGAAGCAACTCTAAGAAACTAAGGCACACTTGCCCCCTTATCTCTCAATAACAAAAAAGGCATAAACGACGCACAAAAGGTCGATTGCAACAAGAACTACCTGTATCGACAAGCCTATCTCCATATACAGCATATTTTCACAACAATATCCGCCCGTGGGATGTGACCTCGTTTCTTATTGAAAAACTTCTCTCCATCGTCAATAATACAATGTCTATTTTCTAAAAATTCAACTTCCGGAAATCCCATGCAAGCCCAAAAAATCTTTTTTTTTGCAGCACTCATCACTTTTTCTCTCTATTGCTGTAATGGCATAGCCGCACCCTCACCAGCACCAGCACCGGCCTCCTGGCAATTAACATTTTTAGGTACTGCAGATTTGCAGGGACAACTGGAACCTGCTTCAAGCTCAATAGATCTGGCGAGCAACGGCAGTAAAACAGAGGTTGCCGGCGGTATCAGCCGTATAGCATCCATCATTAAGAAAATCAAAAGTGACACCAGCCATCCCGTCATTGTTTTATCATCCGGTGATGATTTGATGGGACGCTACTTTAATACTTTTCAGGGAAAGGCAATCACAAAGCTTCTCAAAGTCGCTGGCTATGACATTTATGCTCTTGGGAATCATGAATTTGACCATGGATCCGGTGTAATTGGTGAAGCCCTCGCCGAAACAAACCTCACAACCCTTTGTTCTGATTTAACGATCAAAGGCACTGCACTTAAAAATACTTGTCTATCATCATTCATCAAAGAATATGATGATGTCCGGGTCGGCTATTTCTCTTTGATGACTCCAGAGTTTGCCTATGTGACCAATGGCGGTGATGTCACTTTAAAGGGCTCAACATTTACCATTGCCGAAAAAATGATAAAGCAACTTCTCTTCTGTAAATTCGACTATTCCTTTCGGGATTATCAG
>CAZIDU010000173.1:0-6264 GCA_964538055.1 uncultured Desulfocapsa sp.
CTACTGAACGGCACAATATTTATCCGGAATCGGGGGACACGATCCCAATTCAAAAAACAAAGACTAATTGGGTCATGTCCCCAGTTTCCTACCAGCGTATTCGTTATGCAATTCCGACTCAAACTCAATCTCGGTGAATAGCAACTAATAGAATAACGCATAACGTCTGGAAATTCCAGAAAGCATTGCCGACAATTAATGAATATGAGTCACTTCTTAACAGTTACAGTTCAGAAGTTTGGGCAATATCATGCCCCACTGAGTACCATTTTAAATACTGGAATGTAACGGAAACCAATGAAACAAATTAATTCTGAAAAAAAAGGAGGGGCGGTGGGGGAAACAAGGCTGTAAAAAAAGATAAAAAAAAGAGGATAAGTCGTTATAAACGACTTATCCTCTTCTTACATCATGAGACAATAAATGTCTTAGATTATATTTTGCTCACGTTTGCTGCAGCAGGACCTTTAGGACCCTCGGTGATTTCAAACTGAACTCTATCACCTTCGTTCAAAGTTTTGAACCCATCACTTACAATGGCAGAGTAGTGAACAAAAACGTCTTTTCCACCTTCCTGCTCCAAAAAACCAAAACCTTTAGCCTCGTTAAACCATTTTACTGTGCCTTCTAACATAATAACCTTGTCCCTAGTACTGATCAACTACGTGATCGTGCTTTTTCTTGTTGCATGGTGCAATGTTTTTTCCGTAACAACCGGAAAAAATAACTCTTTTTTTGGAGCCTAAAATTCATCACCCATACAATTAATACCTTCATTTGTAATACAATAACATATTTAAAAACACCAGATAAATATTCATCTAAATGAAAATATTTTGTGTCAAAAATTAAAAGAACACCGGACACCTCCCTTTTATATCGAGCACTTCAGCCATTTCCGATTCGATATAGAGAAAGAATTTTTTTTATTTTATTTGCAATATTGACGAACTGTACCCTTCTGGAGCCTCATATCCAAGCAGAGTTAAAAGAGTAGCTGCCACATTTGCTAGCCCGGAATCTCTAAAGTTCACTAATTCAAACTCATTGGCCCCACTATAATCCTTCACAATAAATGGCACGGGATTTTTGGTGTGAGCAACCATAGCGGTCCTGGTACCTTTTTTTTCCGTCCACATGCAATCCGCATTACCGTGATCTGCTGTAATCACCGCAACACCTTTTGCTTCTTTCAATACCGGTAGGATTCTTTTTAACATAAGATCCACCGTTTCCACAGCAATGCGCACTGAAATTGGTACCCCCGTATGGCCAACCATGTCACCATTGGCATAATTGAGACGGATAAATTTATATTTTCCTTCCCGAATAGTTTCAATGACCTTATCGGTGATCTCCGAAGCCTTCATCCAGGGACGAAGGTCAAAGGTTATTCTGTCCGATTCAATTTCGACGTATTTCTCAAGTTTTTCATCAAGGTAGCCAGATTTATTACCATTCCAGAAATAGGTCACATGACCAAATTTCTGGGTCTCTGAAATGGCATAGGAAGTAATACCTGCACCGCAGAGATATTCACCGAGCGTCCGATCTATGGCTGGCGGTTCCACCAGATAATGCTTGGGAATATGTGCGTCACCGTCATACTCCATTATTCCAGCATAGAACACCTCTGGGCGACGTTTTCTGTCAAAGCCATCAAAATCCTCATCATCAAAAGCCTTTGACAGTTCGATCGCACGATCACCACGGAAGTTGAAGAGAATCACAGCGTCCCCATCTTCGACACTGCCGACAGCGTTACCATCACGTTCAATAACAAAACTATCCATATACTGATCCATCAACTCCGGATTTTCATCGTAATAGGTTTGAATAGCCTCGCATGCTGAATTAAAGCCACGCCCGACACCTAGCACATGAGCCTGCCACCCTTTCTCCACGATGGCCCAATCTGCCCCATAGCGATCCATGGTTACAATCATTCGCCCACCACCCGATGCCATACAATAATCCCTGCCTTCCTGGGACATTACCTCCAGTTTTTTTTCAAGCGGGGCAAAGTATTGTAAAGCACTTTGTGGGGCGACATCACGTCCATCGAGGAGACCGTGAACCCGTACCTTTTGAATTCCTTCACCCTCGCAGCGATCGAGCATAATATTGAGATGATCGATATGACTATGTACATTTCCATCCGAGACCAAACCTATAAAATGAAGGGTTCCGCCTTGTTCAGTACGTTTTCTGACCTCATTCCAGGCCGCCCCTTGAAATAGATCCCCGGAATGTAGCGCCTCATTAACGAGTTTTGCTCCTTGAGCAAAGACTCTTCCGGCACCAAGTGCATTATGGCCGACCTCCGAATTCCCCATATCTCCATCCGACGGCAAACCAACGGCTTTTCCATGGGCCTTAAGCCTGCAAACGAGATCACCCTGCAGCAACTCATCGAGTACCGGAGTATAGGCCATATAAACACCATCACTCTCATCTTCAGGGCCGATACCAACACCATCCATGATAACAGTGACCACTGGACCCGGGAAAGCTTCATAACCGGAGAGTGCACGAAGTGACAATTTAGACATACTCTTTTCCTCACGATTGACAGAATCGTAAAATTATTCGTAACAATTTACCATGCTATTGAACAGCACAATATTTATCCGGAATCGGGAGACACGATCCCAATTCAAAAAACAAAGACGAATTGGGTCATGTCCCCAGTTTCCTACCAGCGTATTCGTTATGCAATTTCGACTCAAACTCAATTTCGGTGAATAGTTACAATTATTCGTTTTAAAAATCAGATCAAGTTAAAAACAAACAGGTCCTTTCACTTCTTCAAACCTGCCTTTTTAATGATTTCATCAGTAATATCCTCAATGGTTCTTCCAGCAACTTGAATTTCAATATCAGCAATGTCCCGATAAAGCGGTAATCGCGTTTCATGTAATTCACGTGCCTTGGTAAGATCGCTTAAAAGGGGACGTTTTTTTATTTTCTTCTTCACATTGGGGTGGGCATAAATTGCTTCAAGCAATTGATTAAAGTCCGAATGAAGATACACTACCTTTCCAATTTTGCGGATATTCGGCACATTAAAAAAGCCACCACCTGAAGAAACTATAGTATTTCGTACTCGTTTTTCAAGCCAGACAGCCACCTTCTTTTCAAGTTTTCGGAAGTGTGGTTCTCCAAATTCTGAGAATATCTTCTTCACTTTTTGATTGGAGAAACTCTCGATGAGATCATCACAATCAACGGAAAACATTCCTGTTTTTTCTGCAAGAAGTCGTGCCGTTCTCCCCTTCCCCACACCCATAAACCCAATCAGGACTATATTAGCTTTCATGCCTTCTCCAATGAATATCCAAACAACCACTTCTCATAGTGCGTTCTACACTGCTTCCAGTCGAATCGATCGGTTAAATCATAACTCACCTGTTTTTCAAGTTTGACCGGACGGTGAAAATATTCCGCCAGTCGTTCACCAAGTTGACCGGGTTCATAAAGAAACTCCTTTGCGTACAATTCGGGATAGGACAGATCTTCGGGGAGCAAGGGGTAACAGCCGGCCCGTATCCCTTCAAGTATTGAAATTCCAAAAAATTCATGCCTGGCCGTTGAAACAATGACATCCCCCCGATGAAGCAAGGCCGCATACTCCTCCCTGGTTTCAGCATACCCGAAATGCACTATTTCTTGAGAAAATTCCTTTTCCGCTTCCTCGAAACAAATGGGGTTTTTGGCAAAAGACTGTCCCAACACAATAAGACGAAAAGCTATTCCTCTTTTTTGCAATCCATGGAGAGACTCAAAAAACAATTCAGGCCCTTTGTCATGCTCCCAGCGATGATTCCAGACGAGTGTGGGTGGACTGCCTTTTTCATCTCTTTTGTCTCCATGCCTTTCTGCATTGTCAATTGATGAATAATCCATTCCGGGATAGAGAACCACACACTTTTTACGGATTGCAGCCACACAGTCGAGCGGTTTCATGTCCGTGGCTCGTTTTAACGAAACCTGAATTGCCCCAAGGAAACTTTCCAGGTTATAGTGTGAATTAAATGCACAGCTGTCAGATGCCATGGCTGTGTTTAGATTAATCGCAGTGAACTGTCTGACATCAATTGATTGTACCTGAATCGGATAAACAAACTGATTTTCATGAAAATACGTATTTATCCGTGCCTCACAGTTCCACCCTGCAACTGAGACCAGAAGAGATCTTAACACTGCGACATCGACGAATGTTGAACAGAGAACAGTATCAAAACTTCTCTTCTCCACGGCCATTTTTTCTATCTCCTGGATAAACCAGAATGCAGACAGTTGCATCCGGACTTTCCACTTCCGTGCCGGGAGGATTAACAGGGTGTAGTCCGCTGCAACGGTTTTTTGCAGACCCTCCAGGAAGAGCCTATGGGAACCGCCATAGTAGGGTTCCAGAATAAGTACACGCTTCATAACCCGGCCTTTTTCTTGTCAACGTCTGCAAGATAACGGCTGAAAGGACGTACCTCATTAATCGCATATCCACAGCCAGGCGGCAACGCACCCCCACAAAAATAAAGCCCTTTATCTGGAAAATTGGTGCAGAGGGCCAGTCTGTTTGTATGATCACGGCAAAGCCCGTCATCTGTCAACCATGTACAGGAAAACTGTAAGAAGCCCTGGTCATCCTTACCGCTAATAACAAAGCGCTGATACTCTGGGTAATCCTGCAACACAGCAAAAAACTTTTTTTTCACTACGGAGCCAGCCACCTTCTTCCTCAAGGTTAATCTTCCTGCAGCAGTTCCCGCAATATTGACAACTTCCAGTAACAAGGACTTCCTTTCCCATAATACGCATGCGCAGATATCGAATGAGACCTAAAAAAGAGTATGTTGAGAGTAATTTAGAAATTTTTTCCATGAGTTTGAAGATACCTGCATTTACAAGAGAACACTTTCAGGAGATTCATTTTTCTGCTACAAAGGAAAGAGAAAGAAACAACCATAAAACAAAGAATCACCGGAGACAAGCAAATGTGGCATTCAAAAGATGTATATTACCTGTCAGGCAGCACTGGAATACTTGCTGAAGACCTTGGAAAATCACTTCTTTGCCAGTTTCCAGAGATCAGTTTCAATGCCGAAAAACTTCCCTTTATCCGTACTAAAGACGATGCTTTGAAAGCAATTGAACACATACTGTCACAGTCAACCGGACGTTTTCCACTGGTTTTTTCAACGATCATGAACAAGGAACTTCTTGCAATTCTTGATGTTCCTGAGGTGGAATTTTTTGACATCTGTGACAAAGAACTGGAACGGCTTGAGAATGTTTTGGAGGCTAAACCCATTAGAATATCCGGAACAGCCAGGCATTTAGATGATTCCACCATGGGCAGTCGCGTAAATGCCATTCAATACTGCATCGCCCATGATGACGGCACTCGAATGAAAGATTACGACGAAGCGGAAGTTATTTTGCTTGGAGTATCCCGTTCCGGCAAGACCCCCATCTCTGTATATCTAGCGACCCAAATGGGAATAAAAGCTGCAAATTACCCTCTCGTGGCAGAAGATCTTGATTCCTATCGCCTACCCAACGAAATAGTACGTAATAAAACGAAAGCAATTGGCCTGTCCACAAATCCTGCAATCTTACATTTTGCCAGAGAAAAACGCTACAAAGGTAGTAGCTACGCAAAACTTGAGACCTGCTCGGGAGAACTTAACCAGGCAAACCAGATTTTTTTAAACTACAACATTCCAATCATTATCTCAGATGGCAGATCCATCGAAGAAACGGCCACTCAAGTGGCTCAGCAACTCGCCCTTAAGCGTCTGCCACGCCTCTAACAAACATCATCTAAGGAAGCCCATGCAATTTATCGACAACATCCCCATGGCCGGGATTCTTTTACTCTGTGTTCTTTTAGGCTTTGCCCCCTTTGTCCCGGAGCCTCATATAGTAGAAAAGCTCAGAATGCTCTCCCAGGGAACCCTGAAGAAGCCTCTGGATATCTTTGATCTTCTCTATCACTCAGCACCTTTTATATTGCTGATAATTAAACTCATCCGTATGAAAAGTTGAGAATCCCCATGGAAGACACAAAACAGATTCAGAAATGCCCCTGCTGCAGCGGCATGCCGTTTTCCGACTGCTGCAGACCTGTCATTCAGGACCAGGGTATGGCTAAAACTGCGGAACAGCTGATGCGTTCCAGGTACACCGCATTTACACTGGCCAACAATCAATATCTTATGGATAGCTGGGCCCAGGATACACGTCCTGAAGAAATTCATG
>CAZIDU010000174.1:0-6161 GCA_964538055.1 uncultured Desulfocapsa sp.
TGGTAGGAAACTGGGGACATGACCCAATTCGTCTTTGTCTTTTGAATTGGGATCTTGTCCCCCGATTCCGGCGACCTTAGCCTTTCAGTACCTTTAGCCTAAATTATATTTCGTTCCCTATCAAAATTTCCACATAATCTGTTGGGTCTTCAACTCCAGCTTCGACGAATCCTCTCCTGCGCAGAACGCAGGCATCGCATCTGCCGCAGGATTTTTCTCCCACCGGGTCATAGCAACTATGGGTTTTTGCATAATCAACACCGAGTGCAATGCCTGTCTTGATGATTTCAGCCTTGCTCATATTCAGTAGGGGGGCCTGAATGGAAAAATTTTCACTTCCTTCCACTCCCGCCTTAGTACCTAAGTTTGCCATCTGTATAAACGCGTCCAGAAATTCTGGGCGACAGTCCGGGTATCCCGAGTAATCCACTGCGTTAATACCTATGAAAATTTCCCTTGCACCAAGAACCTCTGCCCAGGCTACGGCATGGGACAGAAAAATAGTATTTCTTGCTGGGACATAGGTAACGGGGATGTGTTCCGTATCGCTCTCCATATCTCTATCTTTAGGAACTTCGATGGAATCAGTAAGGGCCGAACCACCGATTTTGTCCAGGTCCAGGTTCAGAACCAGATGCTGAGTAACCTGATTTTCATCGGCGGCACGTCGTGCTTTTTCCAGTTCAACGGTCTGTTTTTGGCCATATTGAAAACTGAGACAGTAACAGGAATAACCGGCTTTTTGGGCTATTGCTAAAACAGTGGTGGAATCAAGCCCACCACTGAAAAGGATGACCGCTTTTTTTTTATCAGATGTCATGGCAAATATTTCTTCGTATTTATTCAAGGAAACAGGGAATGGCTTTCTGTATAGTGATTGACTCAGGAAGTACTTCAGCCTGATAGGCAAGAATCTGTACTCCTTTTTTGCTGACTTCGGAAAGAGTTTTGGCGTAGAGTGGATCAATATGGGCGGCAGGCTTGAAGCGATCGGCATCGCTGCGTTGGATACAAAAAAAGATAATTCCTCGGTGGCCCTGTTTTATAAGCTTTGCCAGTTCGTTGAGATGTTTGGTTCCTCGTGTTGTCACCGCATCCGGAAACATGGCCCAGCCGTCTTCCACAAGGGAACAGTTTTTGATTTCCACGTAGATTTTTTCATCTCCCCGCTCAAGGAGCAGGTCAAGGCGACTTGATTTTGAGGTAACAACTTCCCTTGTTAGTGTGTCGATATCCTGCAGCTCTTTGATACGGCCATCCAGGATAGCCTCGGCCACAATTGCATTGGTAAGTCCTGTGTTCACGCCTATCCACGTATCACTTCCCCGCACCATCTCCAGAGTCTGAGGATATTTACGTTTGAGATTGGGGGACGTGGAGAGCATTACCTGGCTTCCGGGTGTTGAGCAGCTGCGCATGGTACCAGTGTTCGGGCAGTATACAGTTATTTCCTTGCCTTTGTCGGTGGTGACATCAGCCAGAAAACGCTTGTAGCGTTTAATAAGTGTTGCAGGTTGCAGTGGGGCCTCGAATTGCATATATCAAAGGGGGTGATTTTTTGTATCAATTATGTTTAATCTTTGAAGAATCATCGAATATACAGTATAAGGAATAGATGCTGAAAGGGGAAGGAGAAAGCACCGTTCCCAGTGGATTTTATCTGTTTTATATCGTCTGTTTTAATAGTGCAGGCAGAAAATACAATACCTCTACAGGAGAAGCATTGTTATGAAATTAGGTTTAAACGGCATGGGTCGGATCGGAAAACTTTCCCTCTGGCACCATGTCTCAAGAAAACATTTTTCAGAGCTTGTGATTAACGTAGGCCGTGATATCGGTCAGGGACTGAATGACCTTGCAGCCTCGGTAGAGCGCGATTCCTCATATGGAAGGCTTGGTACCTATTTACATGGCCACAGAGGTGGCAGGGTGATCGAGGAGTTGAACGAAGATGCTGGAACCATGGTTATCAATGGGGTACCAGTGAAATTTCTCCGCACTGCAAGAAATCCAAAGGATATTGCCTGGCAGGAAAATAATGTGAAACTGGTGGTGGATACCACCGGAGCTTTCACCGATCCTACAGCGGATGCTGATGCCGGCTGGGGCGCTTTGCGCGGACATTTACAGGCAGGGGCAGAAAAGGTGATGCTGTCAGCTCCATTCAAGATTAAATCCAAGGGAATTGATATGCCGGCAGATGCTGTAACGGCTGTCATGGGAATCAATGACGAGGACTACGATCCCTCGAGGCATGCGCTTATTTCGGCAGCGTCCTGTACTACCACCTGTCTCTCCTATATGATCAAACCGCTGATGGAGTCCATTGGTGCTGAAAATTTCTTAAGTGCTTCCATGGTAACGGTGCATGCGGCAACCGGCAGTCAGAAGGTTCTTGATACTCTGCCAAAATCTGGCGCTACGGATCTCAGAAAAAATCGTTCCATTATCAATAATATTATTCTTACCACCACCGGTGCGGCCAAGGCTCTGGCTCTGGTTATTCCGGAAATGAAATCCATTGGGTTTATTGCAGAGTCTGTCCGGGTTCCTACTTCCACCGGGTCGCTTATTGTGCTCGTTATGAATTTTCAGGATGATCTGGACAGCCCGCTTAAACGGGAGAGGATCAACTCTATTTATCGTGAGTATAGCGAAAACAGCAAATACCTTGAATATAGTGAGAATCAGAATGTTTCGTCAGATATTATTGGAGTACCTGAAGCAGCGGCTGTCATCGAAGGCACTGAAACACATACCCGAACAGCGTCGATTCCGGTGAATCTTCAGAAACTGAAGAGCTGTTCCATTGATGCCGGAGCCGATCATATCCTCAATGTTCCTATCACTCAGGCAGTTGTTTACGCCTGGTATGATAATGAGCTTGGAAGTTACACCAATACTCTTGGTGATTTGACGATTTCCGTCGCTGAAAAGATGTTCTAGTAATGTATATTCGCCAGATTGATGTTGGATTTGCTGGTTTGGGGAAGTCCGAATACGTAAAAAATAGTCTAACACCGGTGATGAACGGTAAGCCAGCACTCAGTTCAGTACCCCCTTGAGGGGTGAAAGTACCTTTACGAAATTCTTTTCAAAAAAACACGAGATAAGCGCAGACTTCGAAAGAATTTCTAAGGTACTAAGAGCCTGTGAACGATCCAGTTATCTGTGTCTGCAGGTTGAATTATACGATTCAGAATAAGAGGAAGATTGTATGAATACAATTCGTGATCTTGACCTGAAGGGAAAGCGGGTACTGGTACGGGTTGATTTTAATGTGCCCATGGACGGGGATAAAAATATCACCGATGATATTCGTATCCGCATGGCCCTGCCCACTATCAATCATATTTTGGATCAGGGTGCTAAGCTGATTCTTTGTTCCCATATGGGGCGGCCGGGTGGCAAACGGGTAATGGACTTTAGTCTTGCACCTGCTGCCGGCCATCTTGCTGCTATTCTTGGTCGCCCTGTTCTGCTAGCCCCTGACTGTATTGGAGAAGAAAGTGAGGCTCTGGTCGCAGCAATGCAGGCCGGTGATGTGGTGATGCTTGAGAACCTGCGTTTTCACAAGCAGGAAACAGAGAATGATGCTGTTTTTGCCGAGCAGATTGGTCGTATGGCAGATGTCTATATAAACGATGCCTTCGCTGTATCCCATCGTGCCCATGCCTCGGTGGTTGGGGTTCCTGCCTATGTTGCCGAAAAGGCGGCGGGTTTTCTGCTGCAGACTGAAATGGACTTTTATCACAAGGCCATTGGTGCTCCTGTTCGGCCTCTGGTTGCACTTGTCGGGGGAGCGAAGGTTTCTTCCAAGCTCGGTGCGTTACATAACATGCTGGGTAAAGTGGATGTTATGATCATCGGCGGAGCCATGGCCAACACCTTTTTGAAGAGCCAGGGAATTGATATGGGAGCGTCGAAGATAGAAGAAGATCTGCTGGAGAGTGCTCGTAAATTTGTACAGGAAGCAGAGAAAAAAGGAGTTAAACTCTATTTTCCCGTTGATTTTGTGGTGGCCGATCGATTTGCTGGTGATGCTGTTATTAAAAATGTCACTTTTCGTGATGTCCCAGAGGGGTGGATGGCACTCGATATTGGTCCGGCAAGTACGACCTATTTTCAGGAAGCTATGACGGACGCTCGAACCATTGTCTGGAATGGCCCAATGGGTGCCTTTGAAATGGATGCCTTTGCTAGAGGAACCATGGCCATGTGCCAGGCGGTGGCGTCATCACATGCCCTGTCGATTACTGGTGGCGGTGATTCTAATGCTGCAGTGAAAAAGTCAGGAGAAGCGGCCAATATCTCGTATATGTCCACGGGTGGCGGAGCATTTCTGGCCCTTATGGAAGGGAAGACACTGCCTGGAGTAGAAGTCCTGAAAGATTGATTTTTCTGATAATTGAGTAATATGGAGATGGAATGAAACGTAGACCATTACTTGCTGGAAATTGGAAAATGCATACAACTGTGATTGAAGCATGTCAGTTGGCCGCTGAGATTGGCAAATGTTCTGCCGGGTTGACTGATCGGGATGTTTTGCTGGCCCCACCTTACACGGTGCTCAGTGAGGTTGCTCATGTTCTGCAGGGCGGTGATGTCCTTATTGGCTCTCAAAATATCTGTTGGGAGGAAAAGGGTGCATTTACGGGGGAAATTTCACCAACAATGGTGAAATCAGCTGGTGGAACAGCTGCTATTGTCGGTCACTCTGAACGGCGTCAGATTTTTCATGAAGATCATGAGATAATAAACAAGCGAGTTCATGGTGCATTGAATTTTGGCCTGATGCCTATTTTTTGTATTGGAGAGACGCTGCAAGAAAGAGATAGTGAGAAAACGTTCGAAATCCTGGCAGAACAACTTCGGAAAGGGCTTGCAGGAGTTAGCCACGAGGATATGGGAAAAACCGTTGTGGCCTACGAACCTGTCTGGGCAATTGGTACTGGAAAGACGGCGACCAAAGAGCAGGCCCAGGAGGTTCATGTCTTTATACGGAAAGTATTAGCAGAAATGTTTGAAAAAGCTATTGCCGACTCCGTAAGAATATTGTATGGTGGCTCGGTTAAACCTGATAACGTTGATGAACTTATGGCGCAACCCGATATAGACGGTGCGCTTGTTGGCGGTGCAGCATTGGATGCTGAATCGTTTTGTCGGATTATAAATTTTATTTGAGACCTATAGTTAATGCCAACTATTTTAACCATAGCCCATATTTCAGTATGTTTCTTTCTGATTATCATCGTCCTGCTCCAGCATGGAAAAGGCGCTGATGCGGGAGCTGCATTCGGTGGTGGAGGATCCAGTCAGTCGCTGTTTGGATCAGAAGGACCCGTTCCGCTGCTCAATAAAATTACAACTGCATCAGCAATAGTTTTTATGGTTACATCCGTAAGTCTTGCTTATATCTCATCGACCTCAAGTACCGGATCTATGATGAGCGTAGTACCGCAAGCAGCAATGGTGGAAGAAAAAACAGAATCTGCCGCAGAAACGGTAATCCCAATGCCAACAGCAGTATCTGAAGAAATTGCACCTGCTCCGGAGGCTCCTAAAGCTCAGGAATAAAATAAGTTATAGAATTGTGTGCCGAAGTGGTGGAACTGGTAGACACGCTGTCTTGAGGGGGCAGTGGCCCACGGTCGTGCGAGTTCGATTCTCGCCTTCGGCACCATTAACAACAAAGCCGTAAGTCGCTTGTATAAAGCGATTTGCGGCTTTCTTGCGTTTAGGGGTAGTTGGCTACGTTTATCACTGCTTAGCATTGAATTGCACTGTTTTCCAAAAATTTGCGACCAAAATTGCGACCAAAAAATTAAGGAAGACACGCTGCTTTTTACAAGGATGCGTGGGAGGGAATTATGGCAACAGTGAAAGCAAGAAAAAGGAAGAAAGGAACTGTATATTGTGCTGAGATTCGAATAAAAGGACATCCGAGTTTGTCCCAAACGTTTGAGCGGAAATCTGAAGCTTATCGGTGGGCTGAGGAGACCGAGACAGCGCTTCGTAATAATGGATATTTAGGAAATGCCCCACCAGATGATATACTCTTTGATGATGCCTGGGCAAAGTATCTGGCAGAAGTCTCAGCTAAGAAAGCACCCTCAACTCATCGTCGTGAGTTGGCCCAAGACAAACCTCTGCAGTATTTT
>CAZIDU010000175.1:0-6087 GCA_964538055.1 uncultured Desulfocapsa sp.
CCAGTTTCCTACCAGCGTATTCGTTATGCAATTCCGACTCAAACTCAATTTCGGTTAATAGTTACCTTTCACCTTTCATTCTCCCATGAGACAACCACAACCACTTCCCTGCCCCGGCTGTAACGGCACAGGTCAAATGACCTGGTTTGGAGGCGTCAGCAGGTTCCAATTCTCCTATACGGACTGCCCTGAATGCAATGGTGTTGGCTTTCTAGAGCAACCTTCCGACGACAGCCTGCGACCACAGGATATTACAGAAAAGACCACACTTTCAACCGAGCAGGCCGATCTATTCCTTCAGAAATTAGCAGAGATCCTGTCCCAGGCCATGCTGCACGGGGAAAAAGTTCAGCTCAGAGGTTTTGGCAGTTTTTCCCGTTCCTCTTCAGTCAATACAGGCACTAAAGAAATTCGTTTTTCCTCCGCAAAACGACTCCGGCATGAGCTGAATAATGACTAATTTCCATTTTTGGGAATTCTTCTTGATTTTATTCATATCGGACCATATACTTTCCTAGAACTATTCACTAGGAGAACCCACTATGTGGCATATCAGTGTTGAAGAAGAGAATTGTACCGGTTGCAACGAATGTGTCGAAGGATGCCCTGGAGAAGTGTATGAATTAATTAAAAATAAGGCCACCGTCGTAAATAGTGAAGAATGCCACGGATGTTTCACCTGTGTGGAACTCTGTGATGAAGATGCCATCACAGTTGAAGAAAGCTAGATTTCACACATTCCAGCCCCTGTTCTTGCCAAAACACCACATTGTGTTAGCTTTGGCATAGGTCGTCTTTTTCTTTAAAACATTATTGCCACCGGAGAGCTGTACCCATGAAGTACTCTTTTTTACTCTCATTTGCTCTAGGAGCAGGCTGGTTACTCTCCCCGGAGGCTCTGGTTATAGCAGGAAACAGTGCCGGCAAACTGGGATGGCTGACATTTCCGGCACTGGCTGTTGCGGCTCTTCTCTTCGGCCTTTCCGGTAATCTTCTTAACCAGTCGCAGCTGTCGGCAAAGGACGGTAACGAGTATCTTCTTCTCCAGAATACGACAGGGACAATCCCGGCCATTGCCCTAACTCTTGCTTCCTGCATTCCTTTAGTAATTCTCGCTGCAACTGCTCTGCTTGTCACCTCCGGATATACATTCAACGAAGTTTTTCTCTACTGGTTCCCCAACTTCGGATTTTCCTTCCTCCTCCTGACCCTGCTTACTCTTCTCCAGTTTTTTTCCGAAAAAATTATATTCCGGGCCCAAATTTTCTTTATTACTCTTGCAGCAGGAGGCCTGCTTTTTCTGGCCCTATTTGGAATAGCAGGAGTGGATAAACCTGTTACCGAGGTTTTGCGCCAACCCGGCAGTTTTTCTTCTGCCTCATCAGCCATTTTGCTCCTTCTTTTTGCAGGTACCACCTTAAGCGGGACCACAAAGCGCCCATTCCTGATGCCCATTACCGGTTTTGTGATTTTCTCCCTCTGGATTTTTGTATCTCTCAGCTATGTGACCCCGGAACGCCTCGCCTCTTCCACAATCCCCTATATGACAGCAGCACGTAAGGTCATGGGAGAACCAGGCCGCCAGATAATGGGGATAATTGTCATCAGTGGAACATGCGCATCCATCACCGGTCTGATGCTGCTCTGCAGACGTATGCTTTCTAATATTGTAATAACAAAAAATGGGGCAGGCCTTCTGTCTGTCAAAAAACAACGTTGGCTGTTTCCGCCGCTGGTTGCCATTGTCACTGGTCTTCTAATGGCCAGAGGACTTGCGGGAGATGAATTGCTTGAAGTACTCCTGCGCGGCGCACTTATTCTCTGGCTTATGCACCACACTCTGCTCTGTCTCTCTGCTCTTCTCATGATAAGAAAGAATAGTCAGAGTATGCCCCTGGCCGGTGCCATCAGCACAGCAATCCTTATAGCCGCCCTCTTCACCCTTCTTCTCAACAATCCGCATAGAAATGAGATGCTACTCTTTATCCTTTCCATGCTTGGAATCGGTGGTCTGCTTGCGACCATCTGGTTCCTTATAAAGCAAAAACCAGTCACACAAACCACAACCTAACAAACGGAGATAAACCTATGAAAAAACTCATCCTCTTACTCTCACTCCTTCTACTCTGTGGCGGGCTACCGGCTGTGGCCGGAGATGTTCCACTTATGAGCAAAGACGAGCTTAAAGCCCAACTCAACTCCGAGGCCCTGGTAATACTTGACGTTCGTTCCGGAAGAGACTGGAGCTCCAGCGAATTCAAAATCAAAGGAGCAATTCGAACCCCGGGAAGTGAAATTGCCGAGTGGTCGAAGAACTACACGAAAGATCAAGCCCTTGTTCTGTACTGCGCCTGACCTAATGAAGCAACAAGTGCCGGTCTGGCACGACAGTTAATGGCCGAAGGATACACCAATGTCTCTGCGCTGAAAGGTGGTTGGAGAGAGTGGTTTAGAGCAAAATACCCTGTGGAAGAAAAATAACATGACCCAGCTACTGGCGGCAGATATAGGCGGTACCAAAAGTGACCTGGCCATCTTTGATCTTTCACTGACCCCGGCCACTCCACCTCTTTACCGCCAGCGTTACGAAAATGGCAATTTTCACGACTTTGATGCAATCCTCACCGATTTTCTCGGTACTACGGATTCACCGACACCGGTCTATGGCTGTTTTGGAGTCGCTGCCGTTATCCATAGCGGAAAGGCGCAGCTAACCAACCGAGAGTGGCTGCTCAACGAAAAAAAGTTGCAAAACAGCTTTGGGTTTACCAAGGTCACCCTTATTAATGATCTCAGCGCTGTCTGTAGTGGGCTTCCTTTTCTTGCAGAAACAGAACTCCTCCAGATTCAAGGGGGACAGGCTGCAAAACAAGGTATTCAGGCGGTGATTGCCCCCGGAACCGGTCTTGGAGAAGGGTTCCTTATTCACAGTGATGTCTGTTTTGTCCCCCAGGGATCCGAAGGAGGACACTGTGATTTTGCACCCCTGAACATGGAACAATCCGAACTTCTCAGGTTTCTGCAAAAAAGACATGGCTCTGTCAGCTATGAACTCCTCTGCTCAGGTATTGGAATTCCCAATATCTTTGATTTTCTGGCGAGCACAGACATTGCCAGAGACCCGAAACGGTTCCAACGAATCGCCGAGGCACAGGACAGAACTCCTTTTATTTCAGAGGGAGCATTTGCTGCTTCCCCCTGTCCGCTCTGTGCAAAAACGTTTTCTCTTTTTCTGGAAATCCTCGGTGCAGAGGCGGGAAACCTGGCTCTAAAAACTCTTTGCACTGGAGGCATGTTTATAGGTGGGGGAATTCTACCACGCATTGCAGAGCATATTTCTTTTGACTCATTCCTTGAGGCCTTCACAAGAAAAGAGAAGATGACATCCCTTATGGAAGCCATCCCCATTCATCTTATTTTGAAAAAAGATGCCGCCCTGCTCGGAGCTGCCAGTTACGGCTTTCAGCTGTTCATCAAGTAACAATGAACTCATAGATATTTTTTTCAGAGCAGCCCATTAACACAACGTACCACAGTACTATAACATTACGGACCCCTATCAAGATCTTTTCCCAACTCGACAAGTAAGGGGATAAAATTTCAGCCTGATTTCTTTCAAAAGGCATGCTTTCTCTGTCACGTTTTCTGTAGCGGTTTCAAATTCCGCTTCAATTCACTAATCCATTGGTCATAGGGTTGATTCGTATTATTTTTTGCATCAATCTCAATTTTTTTTGCTATTTCAGTTGCCTGATCCAGGCCGAGATTCTCCAGAGTTCCCTTTATTTTATGAGCCATTCGTGCAAGTTCTGGTTTATTTCCGTCCAGACAGGCTTGATCAAGTCGATCAAGCCCTTCTAGAATACTGCTAAGCGAGGTTGTGATCAGAGTAGTTATTTGATCAGAACTAAAAGAATATCTATCCGATAAATGCTTTTTTATCTGAGAAAGTGAGACTTCTTCCGCAACAGCTTCTTCCTGCTTAGGAACTATGATTGCTTGCTTGTCATACACCTCATATTCAATATGTTCCGTTGCTCGCAGCAGGGCCTGATGCATATCCTTTCCTCTTATGGGCTTTCCAAGGTGGTCATCCATTCCAGCTTTGAGATATTTTTTTATGTCTGATTGAAAAACATTCGCAGTTAAGGCAATGATTGGCGTATGAGTGCCGCGTAATTTCATATGAAGCTTTTTAAGCAATGCATTTTCATATTGCTTTATGGGAGGGACTGTTTTTTGTTCACACCCACGGATGAGCATGGTGGCCACTACTCCATCCATTTTAGGCATTTGAATATCCATAAAAACACAATCAAAATGCTGCATGGACAGTAATCTCAATGCCTGTATACCATTGGTCGCAGTTTTTACCCGATGCCCACCATTGCCAAGAAACATCTCAGCCACCTCGCGATTTACATCGTTATCGTCAACCACAAGAATATCGAACGGAGGAATGTTCACTTCCGCGAGCGCTCCTGCATTATTTTTTCTATTATCTTCCTTCAATTGGCTTGCTTCACCTATGCTGAGGGGTACCTGGAAATAAAATGCGCTTCCTTTATCTTCACGGCTCACGACCCATATTTTCCCGTCCATCAAAGAACATAATTTTCTGCAGAGTGCCAAGCCAAGACCTGTTCCACCGAACTCTCTGGTTGTTGACACATCTGCCTGCGAAAAAGACTCAAAAATGATTTCTTGTTTATCCGCAGAAAGACCTATACCTGTGTCACTGACACAACACAGCAAGTTGAGCTGATTATCCCTGACAATTTCACAAATTAGGGACATTACCACCTTTCCCGCTTTGGTAAACTTTATAGCATTGCTCAATAAATTGGTGCAAACTTGTGTCAGCCGTATCTCATCGCCAAGTAAAACTTCAGGCACATTCCCGTGAGCGGTTAAACTCAGGTCCAGATGCTTCTGCCTGGCTTGAGTCTCAAACATACTTTGCAGATGATCTAGTAACGATCTGGGCTTGAAAGGTACTTTTTCCAGTTCAATTTTATCCGCTTCAATTTTCGACAGATCAAGGATATCGTTGAGTAACATCAGCAAAAATTCTGCCGATTGCCGAGCTGTTTTCATAAATCGCTTTTGCTTTTGAACGTCCAGGGTTTCTTCGGATAATAATTCCAGAGAACCAATGATACCATTTAATGGGGTACGGATTTCATGACTCATATTGGCAAGAAAAGAACTTTTCACATTACTGACGTTTTCAGCGACACGTTTTGCTTCCTGCAGTTTCTTCTCAGTTTGTTTCAGCACCGATATATCCGTTACCATGACAAAAGAGCCAAGTTTGTTTCCGTTTTCATCCAGCAAAGGGGTCGCATTAAAAAGACAGGGAACGAAGGTGCCGCCTGCCTGCCCTAATTCTATTTCATACTCAGTGGATAACAGGCTCTTCCCCAAATGAATTTGTTTATGAAGGATCGTCCTGTTAGGGACACCGACAAATCCCATAATCGATTTCCCGATAACGTCTTCCTGTCTGCATTTCAGGATTCCAGCCATTCTTGGGTTAATTTCCTGCGTTAGCATGTCATTGTCAACACGCCAAAACCCCTGAGAAGAGGTGTTAAGAATATTTTTTAGCCTGTTGCACATTTGTTGCAGATCTCTGGTGCGGGCTCGAACTCTTGCTTCCAGTTGATCCTTAGATTGCTCCTTGCTGCATTGCAGTTTATGGAGCTTGGTAGACATTTCATTAATTGTTTGTGCCAACAGTCCAATCTCATCATCCGATGCAACAGAGACATCGGGGCCAAAATTCTCATGACTACTATTTACTGTTGTCTGGTATAGCCTGGTAATTGAGTTTGCCACCTTTTTCGAAAGAAAAAACATCCTCATGCTGGTCAGGCAACTCACGACTGTAATCCAAATGAGATTATAATAAATAATCCGGGCTGATTCCTTTTGAATAAAGCTGGTAATAGATTCTTCCGGTGGCGATGCGTTTTGTGTTTGCAGGAAAAGTATCGTCAGGATGACTATACTTCCAGAGAAAACGACCAGCAGCAGTTCCCGGACATGCTTAGAAGCCAGCTATAGTAGCGTTTGAGAAAAAAG
>CAZIDU010000176.1:0-6015 GCA_964538055.1 uncultured Desulfocapsa sp.
ATTAAAGAGGTCTATAACTACCGCCAAATAAAGCCAACCAGTAGTTGTCCAAATGGAGTGGTAGATTAAAAGTAGACACTAAAAGTGTGCGAATTATAGTCAACACACAGGAGGTGTTACAGTGGTTAAGAAAACTAAAAAGAGATACGCAGGAGAGTTCAAGAAAGAGGCTGTCAATCTTGTTGAGAAACAGGGCTGTCGATTATTTCCCCGTTGAATGATATGGAGTGGGACGTCGGGTACAATTATTCGAGATCGTCTTGGCATGATGCAGATCATAACATGAACAGAATACGAGCTCAATATTCTATTGCTTGCTATTATTTTCGGACAACAAGTAGGGTTACAATCATCGATGGGAGAGAATAAATTTGATGCGTTCCGACAAATCCGGCAAGCGTTTTTCTACTACCAGCCACACCGTTTCAAGATCCACCCCGAAATAGTGATGGATAAGTACGTCACGTAATCCGGCAATCTGTTTCCAGGGGACATCTGGATATTCGATGCGCATGGCTGGACTGATATTTTTAACCGCTTCACCAATAATTTCAAGGTTTCTGATAACAGCATCCTGGATCATTTTGGTGGAATAAAAAACTTCTTCGTCACCATTCGTATAGTTTTCAATATCCTTAATGGCATCAAAAATATGCTGCAGAAAAATCAGATTGTCTTTCACAGCGGCTTTGCCTGGGCAAGAATAGCATCGCGCAGATGGGGACTTAATCCTTTTTCCGTTACCACATCCACTTTGCGCCCAATATGCTCTTCAAGTTCCTGTTTAAACGCTATTAAATCAAGGAGATCACGTCCTTTCTCAAGATTGATAAGCAGATCAAGATCGCTGGCCGGAGTGGCAGTATTTGCGGAAAATGAACCAAAAACACGGATCTTTTTCGCACCATGTTTGCCAGCTATCTGCAAAATATCAGGTGTGTATTGTTGTAGTGTGCTCATACTCATGACTATAGAGCTTTTTTCACAAATTGCCAACATTACCGTAACATGATCGGGCCAATACATATAGCCATCGCTCTTTCCTGCGGTGTGGTGGCAGGAGCCTCTAAATTTCCACTGGCATTGCTTGCAGCCGGGGCAATCCTACCGGATCTAGGTCATCCGCAATCATTTGTTGGCCGGGTTTCCTTTCCCATATGCTTCCCCTTAAACAAACTGGTTGGGCATCGGGGTGCCTTTCGTTCTTTCTGGCTCTTGGGCTTTTGTGTACTATTTGGCTGGTGGTGCTGGCAGCAATTAATACTGATTGGAAGTGGAGCAATTCTTCACGTTTTAGCGTTTTAGGGGACAGACCGAAAGCGCCGGGATAAACCGGCATAGAGTAGGGGATGAAAGAGCCCTACATAAAAGGAGAAACTGCTCCATTATGGCCCCGAGTCATGCGTCGGCTTCGGCTATCCGTGAGGAGGCGGCGAAGCGTTGACAGGGGAAGCGTAGACCAGCCATTGGGGAAATACGTGAACACATTACTGAGTACTTCTGCAATCTGCTGTTGCTGTAATTGGCATAGTAGCCCATGTGGGCCACTATTTGGTCAGGAGGTAACATTATGACAATAAAATCAGCAACAGTAAGAGCTCGCATAGAGCCTATGTTAAAAGAAGAAGTTGAAACATTTTTTCACCAACTGGGCCTTTCTACGACGGAAGCAATTAATATTTTCTACAAGCAGGTGCAGTTACGGAAAGGGCTTCCCTTTAACGTTGTTATGCCCAACAAAACCACAGAGAAAACATTCAAGGATACCGATGCTGAAAAGAGCCTGAGCCGGTGTCAGAGCGTTGACGATATGTTTGATAAGCGGGTACTTAGATACTTCTTCCGACATATACCAGGCAGTTTGGGCGCGATCTCAAAAGAATGTTAAGGAGAATTCGGGGATACAAAACCATTTTCCGAACTTTCCGCTCATTACGCTACTTGATTGCCACCCAAGCTCAGGTAACTGCCTAACGAAATTACAAACAATTGCTGAAAATCTTGCTAGCAGGTAATCTCACGTATCTTGAACAAGTGTAAGGTGCATGCACCACAGACATATCTATATTAGTGAAATAAGCCTGTTACCTAGTCTATCTAAAATCTACCCGAGTTTGAGTAGTAGTCAGGTTACGCATGACACAAATTAGTATCATAGCAACTGATTTTCCCGCATCATTTTTAGAATGAGGCTCATTTGTATGCATGACATATTCCAGAAAAAAATTAGATCCATACAATGGTCAAAAGTCGGCTTTGAAAATATCGCCAGCATACTGTTCTTTTCAAAAGTAACGCTTGAGCATGCCCCCTTCAATGGTGGCCACTTAAGGTATCCATTGCTATTTGATGCTCTCTAGACGTTTTCTGATTTTTTCATTACCCGGTTCGAGCATTAATGCCTGTTCGTACTCTTCTTTGGCACGATAGGGGATGTTCTGTTTTTTGTAATAATCTCCGAGATGGATATGAAAAGGAGCGTAATTCGGTAACCATTTAATTCCGAGGTGAAGTGTATTGACGGCTTCATCTATTCTTTTTTGTTTTTTGTAAAAGTAATACAGCTGCATAATGTACCCTGGTCTTATGGTTTCTTCCTGTTCCAGGAAGTCCAGGGCATGGCTTCGATAGTATTCACTATCCTCCAGTTTTCCTGATTTTTCGAGAAATCTTCCAAGAGCAATCCATGCAGATGCTGTGGGTGGGAGGGCACTACTCATCTCTTCTCTGCTGAATTTGTAAAACATAAAGAATGGAGGAAGGTTTTTAGCAATATTGGGAAACTGTTCTGCTCCTTGTTTTAGAACAATTAATGCCTGTTGGCGTTCGTCCTGCTGCAGGTACCATTCGGCAAGAATAAATACGAGCTGTTCTTTGTTGAGGCCTTTTTTGTAGCCCTCGGCCATTAAGAGAGATGCCTGTTCCTTTTTTTCTGGTGGGAGCAGTAGTCCTATTCTTTGCAGGTAAGATCCTTCGAAGGGATCTTTTATAGCTGCCAGAATATAATTGTCCAATGCCTCTTCGTTTTTTTGCTGATATGAAAGCAGGTTCCCCTTGTACGAGGAGTAGAGTCCCTCGAGGGGATCAAGCTGGATGGCTTTGTCAATTGTAGTGAGTTGATCCTGAAGGAGTTTTTCGGAGAGTAGTGGGTTAATATAAATTTGTGAAGCCTGGTTATGGTATTGTTTTGCTTTAAAGATTTCCCTCTGAGTGTTAACGCTCAGGATAAGTAGTGGGAGTGCCGCAAGGTAGGCAAGTTTCCATACTGGATGTACTTTTTTGAGCAGGGTTGGTCTGTTGCGAAAATGTAGCCGAGTATTTCCGGCAGAAACGAGAACTCCGCAGAGAAAGAAAAAATAGAGTCCATTTGCTCCGTTGTGCATGTTGAAGTCAGTGATGCTGTGGATAAGAATTGCGAATATTCCAGTGAGGCCTGCAATAGTCAGCAAGGTGGAATATGGCTCGCGGCGCAGCGCAAGTTTCCTGATACCGTTTTGAAAAATTGTGATAACAAAACATGCTGCCAGCAGGAAACCGATAAGCCCCCCATCGGTGATCAGTTCTATATAATCATTGTGAGCATGATCGAAAATATTGGTTGTCGGAAAGTTATTGTATTGTGGAAACGCATGGATAAACGTTCCGAATCCGGAACCAGTTAAAAGAAAGTCTTTGATAAGAGGGACACAATCCAGCCACTGTGGCAGTCGACCATCTGTTATTGTACCTGTTTCAGTTGTGGTGGCGTTAAAACGCTCAAGGATTGGTTCCCAACCGAACCAGGTTACAGCAAGTAATACACTTCCAAGGATTATAAGGGGAAAGATCCTTCCGGTATTGGTTGATTGTCTGGTCAAGAGTATCAGAAAAAAGAACAGTCCAAGGTTTGCAGCAATAATTCCTCCTCGTGAAAGCGCGATAAAAATAGATGCCAGGATAAGAACAACACTGAATCCAAGAAAAAACTGGATATTGGATCCCGGTGAAGAAAGTATCGAAACAGCCTTGGAACGAAATGATTGCTTATCGGCAAATTGGGGCCTGTAGTAGAAGAACAGTGCCAGAACCATCGGGAAGAGTAATTCCATAAAACCTGCGTAATGGTTTCTGTTGACCCAGAGACCGAAAGAGTTAGCATTTTCAGGAACTGGACGGAACCAGTAGATTGTATCGGGGGATGTGAATTTCTGGAGAATTGCAAAAAAGGCAATGGCTGTGGTGAGCCCTGCGACAATTTTGACAGTTTTGGTGAGGAGTTCCTTACGGCTTAGGAGTTGTACTGTAAGAATGTAGAAGAAGGCGTAGGAAGTAATCCGAAGGGCTTCGACTAGGGTGGATTTTTGATTAACTGTTAGTGGAATCCATTGATTGCTGTCTTGTATGGCGAGTATGGGGGCGTAGGCCTGATAGATCCCGGGCGCAATGACGTTTACGATTGAAGATGGCAGTGGAATCAGTTGCAGCCACATAAAAACAAGTAAAAGAAAGAGAGGCAGCAGGCCGGGAACTTTTAGCAATGCATGTGATTTGTAGCGTGTTTCAAAGTAGTAAAGAAACGTTGTCAGGAAAATAAGGCCTTCAACAATGCCTATTGACCAGGTTTCTACACTGCCAAAGGCGAGTGGTGCGAAGAGCAGGGTTCCAATAAAGAATTTGTAGGAGATTTGTTGCATCTTTTAGACCGTAGGGTATGGGTACATGGTGTTGGTGGTAGATGGACTTCTCTCTGGATAACGAACTTTTGTCTCTTTATCTTTATGGCAACTTTCTCTGGTAAATTATTTTTGTCGATACCTGACGACAGTTGTATTTTTGCATCAAAACAGACATGTGAAAAGTATAGCATCATTAAAAAGGAAAGAAAATCAGTAACTATTCACCATGCTATGAAACGGTGCAATGTTTACCCGGAATCGGGGGACACGATCCCAATTAAAAAGACAAAGACGAATTGGGTCATGTCCCCAGTTTCCTACCAGCTTATTCGTTATTCTGTTCCGGATCAAACTCAATTTTGGTGAATAGTTACGAAAATCAGGAACTGAACTGATCACAGTTTCGTTAGTACGACAAGGTGCATAGGCCGAATGATCTTAAACTGAAGGGAAGACAGCATTACAATAGCTAATTATCTTATTTACTAAATAACAATAGGTTACGTGAATAAACTATTTACAGCTTTCATTGAGAGATACATTCTTGTTTTGCCATTGTAATCACACAGGGTTTCAAACCCGTATTTCGTATAGAATTGTTCTACTTTTTCATTTAAGCAGTCAACAACTATGGCATATGCCGTCATTTGACTGTTGACTTGCCATAGGTATTGTAACGCTTTGATTAAAGTGATTTTCCCCAACCCTTTTTCTTGATAATCAATATGGATAGCCATTTGTGCCAATAAAAAAACAGGTACAGGGTAGTGGGGGAGATTTTTTGCAAGTTTGGCTGGTAACGACTCTCTTTTTATAGAACTTGGTGCAATGGTGTAAAATGCACAGATTTTATATTTTTTGTTTTCCTGCAAGGCAATATCGGGGAAAATCATAGTTTTGCTTATTCCGACTTGCATATGTTTGGATGCTTGGTTTTTTATGAAAAAATTTAGACTATTTTCTCCACAATCAAATGTATTTCTATCATGAATGTTTTTGTTAAGTTCGATAAACTCAGCCCTTGAAGTCATTTACTATCCTGGGATTTTGTGAAAAGTAAAGCATCTTTTAAAGCTTGATTTGGGGTATGAGATTTTTCACAATTAGTCATGAATTTATCAAACAGGTCATTTTTTAAAGTCATGCTTTCGTATTGAGCAATTACCTGAGTAGCATCATCATTAATTAAATTAACGACATACTCTGTAAGGCTTTTCAGGCCGAGTAATGCCGATGCTTTTTCTGCTTTCTCTTTAACCTCTTTGCTCAACCTCATGTCAAGTCGAGTTGTAGCCATTGCTCCTCTCCTATTTTTCGGTAACTATTCACCATGCTATTGAACGGCACAATATTTATCCGG
>CAZIDU010000177.1:0-5992 GCA_964538055.1 uncultured Desulfocapsa sp.
GGCCTGCTACTGCCAAGCTTTATTTGAATTTACAGAAAGAATGGTACACTAACCATTTCACAGAAGAGAGTGGCTACTCATGGAGAGATTAAAGTACTGTTTAGCTCTTTTTTTTTCAACAGGATACCAAATGAACAACCGACTGCAAGAACTGCTGACGACAATCAAACAGCTTGAGGAAGAACTACTCTTTGAGCTGCAAAAAAAAGAACAGGAGTATTTTTACGATATTCATAATAAGAAGGTGCGTTTTCAGCGGGAAGTTAAAGAGCGGAACAGACGCTTGGTTAAAGCCATCCATCGCTACCTTGGTGAGGCATCTCTGCTGAATATACTCACCGTACCGGTAATCTGGTCCTGTCTGTTTCCGGCTCTGTTTATGGATTTTGTGGTTTCCTTCTATCAGCTGATCTGTTTTCCGGTGTACTCTATTCCCAGAGTTAAACGCAGTGAGTATTTTATCGTCGATCGCCAGTATTTGAGCTATCTTAACCTGATCGAAAAGGTTAACTGTTGCTACTGTGGCTATTTCACCGGCCTCATGGGATACGTTGGAGAGATAGCTGCCCGGACTGAACAGTATTGGTGTCCCATAAAACATGCTCGACGAACCGGATCCCGGCATAGTCGTTATGAAAAATTCCTGGATTACGGTGATGCCAAGGGGTTTCGAGAAAGAAGCAGTGCTATTCGCAGGGCTTTTGATGATCTTGATAGTAGTCAATCAGATGAAAAATAGTGGAGGGATAGGGATGGTTCTGTACAGGCCGTGTGGCCTTCTGAATTTAAAATATCATACGAGGGCAACGCTGTGTCCAGCCTGGTGAGAGAGAAAATAGTGATCCTGTTTCCAAATAGCAGAAGGATTTTTATGGTGATTCTCCTGCTGCTGTTTTCCCTGGTCAATTGGTCGCAGGAGAGTTTTTCACAACCACTACAGGAAGTGAAGATCGGTGTGCTGGCTAAGCGGGGTCCTGAAATTGCCCTGCAGAAATGGTCACCAACGGCGGACTACCTTACACACGCACTTCCCGGCCTTCGTTTTCATATTGTACCGCTTGATTTTACGGAAATTCATACGGCGGTTCAGGAATCGCGAATTGACTTTGTACTTGCCAATTCGGCATTTTATGTGGAACTGGAAAAATTGTACGGGGTGAACCGGATAGCAACCCTTCTCAATCAGAATCGATCTGGGCAACGGGTCACCACCTTCGGTGGGGTTATTCTGGCCCGTTCAGACAGTGATGATATCCGGGAAATTAAAGATCTACAGGGGAAATCCTTTATGGCCGTGGAGCGGCGTTCTTTCGGCGGCTGGATTATGTGTTGGCGGGAGCTGCATCGGCTGGGACTTAAGCCTGAAAGTTTTTTTTCATCACTGCAATTCGGTCAGACCCATGACGCTGTTGTCCTGGCAGTGCAACGGGGAGAAGTTGATGGCGGGACAGTCCGGACCGACACTCTGGAGCGTATGGCCGAAGGAAATGCGATTGACCTTGATGAATTTCAAATCCTTAATGAACAGCAGGTAAAGGACTTTCCTTTTAAACTCAGTACCTCTCTCTACCCCGAATGGCCATTTGCTGCTGTTAAAACCACCTCTTTTCAACTGGCCCGGCAGGTTGCCTCAGCCCTTTTGATCATGGATGTGAATGACCCGGCAGCCATTGCAGGAAAAAGTGGTGGCTGGACAGTGCCGTTGAACTACCAGCCCGTTCATGATTGCCTCTTGGAATTACGTATAGGACCCTATCTGGATTTTGGGCACTTTAGCTTTGCCGATGTGGTGAAAAAATATTGGCCGCAACTTGTTCTTCTGTTACTTGTTCTCACCGCTGTGTCGTTGACTTCGTTGTACATTCTTAAGTTGAACAGGAGGGTCAAACAAAAAAAGGAAGAGGTGGATGAGCTTAATAGAACTTTGGAAGCGAAGGTTGTTGAACGTACCAAAAAAGTTCATACCCTCCTTGATCAGGAGTTGTACCTTCGGGAAATAATGGAAACCATTGGTGAGGTGAATGGGCTCCTTATTTCGGCAACAGATATGAGTATGTTGCTGCAGGAGGCATGCCGGGTAATGGGTGAACATGGGCATTACGGTTACAGCTGGATTGGGCTACTGGAAGATAACAAGGTGGATACGATTTTCACCGCCGATGACTCCGTTCAATTTCCCGGCGATCCTCCCTATGACCCCGTTGATACAAAGGATCCATTTTCATTAACGCCCGCAGCTCATTGTATGATAAACAATCACACGGTAATAGTCGAACAAAGCAATACGGTCAGCACTGTTTCTCCCTGGCTTGACCTGGTTAAAGTGACAGGGTATCGGGCTGTGATGGCCCTTCCCCTCCGTGCTGATCAGTACAGTTTGCCCTTTGGTGCTTTCAGTGTTTATACGCTCCGACTGGAAGGCTTTGAAAATGAAGAAATTGCCATGATGGAGGAACTGGCGGGTGATATCGGTTTTGCTATCCACGCATTCAAACAGAAAGAGCAGGTGGCAAGTCTAGAGACAGAACGTACTGAAAATTATGAAGAGACCATCCTCTCCTTTGCCAATATGATCGATCATCGGGACACCTATACCGCCGGGCATACCACGCGAGTTGCGCACTATTGCAGGCAGTTGGCCGGGGAAATGGGCTTTGATGAAGAACAGACAGGAATCCTGGAAAAGGCAGCTATTCTCCATGATATTGGTAAAATTGCCACGCCGGATTCTGTTTTGCTTAAACCCGGCAAACTTTCAGATCTTGACTATGATCTTATTAAACTCCACGCTCTGGCAGGGTATGAGATACTCTCGGATATTACGATGTATAAGGAGCTGGCACTAATTATACGGCATCACCATGAGCGTTATGACGGTATGGGCTACCCAGACCATCTGTCTGGAAAAGATATCCCGCTTTTTTCCAGAATTATTACTGTGGCTGATGCCTTTGATGCCATGACCACCAATCGTATCTATAAACCGAGGAAGGCTATATCAGAAGCTCTATACGATCTGCAAAGGCTTAGTGGCATCCAGTTTGACCCCGATGTTGTGAATGCAGCCCTTAAGGTGCTTAAGAATGTGGAGGCGCCGGAAGCTGTCTCCCAGTTACCCAAAACCCAGATGGAGCAACGCCGATTTTCCTATTTTTTCAGTGATAAATTAACAGGTCTGTATAACGAAGACTACCTGCATATTATCCTGCAAAACAATAAGGATCTCCAAGATTACCACTGTTTGCATAGTTTTCACGTAGAAAATCTACAGCAGTATAACCAACACCAGGGATGGGAATCAGGGAATGTTTTGATGCAGGCATTTGCACTTGAATTGCAGGAACTATATTCTGAAACCCTGATTTTCAGAGCCTATGCCCAGTACTTTGTCGTTATCTCAAGGGAGCATTTCGATATCGATGCGGCGAAGCTGTCGTTTGATAGCCTGAAGGAGACAGGGGTGGTTTTTGAGCTGGATCATCTCGACCTTAAAAAAGACACTGCCTATTATATTGACAAGATGGAAGAATTTAAGATTCACTCCGAGGAGAAATAAAAGATGCCCCCTTTTGTTCTTTCTGTGCAATAGTATTTGGTCAATGTTCCACGAGGTGATAAAATACAGTTAGGGGAAGAAATACAGGATAAAAAAAGTGATCATACCCAGAGGAGGACAATCATGACAACATTCTCAAAGATTTTGCTGCCGATTGACTTTACCGAGTGTTCAATTGCTGTTTTGGCCCATGCAAAACTCATGAAGGAAAAATTTGATGCCGAGATCCATCTCCTTTATAATATGCCGGGGCCCGAACAGTATAAAGGTCTGGAGCTGGAATCCGACTGGTTTGTAAATTATGGGCACTCTCTGAAACGGGAAGCAGAAAGTGCCATGGAGAACTTTATTAAACAGAACATGCAGGGATTTGAGCCCAAAAAAGCTGTGGTGAGAATCGGTGAAGTTGTGGCGGAAACTGCAATCTATGTGGATGAAGAAGGTATCGATCTGATCATAACGGCGAGTCATGGGTGTCATACCGCAGAGAATCGAATCTACGGTTCAATTGCCGAAGGGATCAGTCGTGAATCAGGGTGTCCGGTACTGATTATCAACCCCTAGTAGGGGGAAAACCTCAAACAGGTACGAGACACCGAATAGCTCAGTGTGAAGGGAATAATGTTGCATGTTTACTAAAGAGAACAAAGCCCTTTTTTATCGTGCCTGGCTAAGGTTGGTTTTTGCATACTTGTCTGCCTTTTCACTGAGTTTTGCAGTGGGCATGTTTCTTACACAAATCATGGGGGTAGCGCCGGAAACACTATTTGAATTCTCCACCAAACGTGTTTCCTATGCTTTCCCTGTCTTTCAAGCGGGTACGGAGCTTGGAGTTGACCTGGGGATTATACTGTTTTTCTGGAATAGTCTGGCGTCTCTCGTCACGATTTCATTTCTTTATACCGCAGCACTCTTCAATCCCCGTAATATCGAATTGTTTCCGCAAACGCTACGAAAGGCATTCTGTGGCAGAAAAAGAATGAAACTGCTCTGTTTTTTGCCGGGTTGCCTGAAGATTGAGCAAGAGTCACTTCGCAGGCTATATGTATGGTTAATGGTACCCTGGCTGGGAATGGTGCTGCTTGGAATCGAAAGCGGCCTGACTGTCTCAACCTCGGCCTACGCATTTGGATCATATGGTATTGGTTTTGTTTCCCTGATCCCACATGGCATCGTGGAAATTCCCACCATTGCCTTTGCAGGGGCGGTAACTTTTGCCGTGCATCTGCAAATCAAGAAAAAAGTCGTAGAGCAGAGTTCAGGTGCAATCTTTGAATTTGTCGATGCCTTTAAAGATGAAGTTCCCCTTAAACGAATCATACTGCTCGTTATGTTCTTTTTATTTATTGCCGGGCTGGTTGAAGGTCATATAACACCAAAAATTTTAGATATTATGCTGGGATAATTGAAGTATTTACTCCGTCGTTGCAGTGTCTCTCATGTAAGATTCTTTCGTTTTTTGAATGAAAAAGTCGTTATGAAGATACCTGTAAAAACCAGTCCCATCCCCTGGATGTGGTAGTCCAGCAGGACTTCTTCCAGAAAGATAATAGCCAGAATAGTACTGAATACTGGCATTAAATGGATAAAGGGCCCCGCCCGGTTAGCACCCACCTCTCTGATTGCCCGGGTCCAGCAGATAAAAGCCAGAACAGAAGCGAATAGTGCTACGTAGCTAATGGTGAGTATCGTCTCAATATTTATCTGTATGTTTTTACCACTCTGTATTTCAAACAGATAACAGGGGAAAAGGAATACCAGTCCCGCAAGCATGATACCGGTCAGATAGGCAATGGGGTGCAGTCCTTCTGGGTAATGTCTCAGATTGGCGGAGTAGGAAGCCCATACAATGGCTGCCGCCAGTACCAGCAGGTCGCCCTGATTAAATGTCAGCTGTTGTAATGCCGCCATCTCTCCCTTGGCAATGATAAGCAAAACACCGCTCAGAGAAATAAAGACCCCGATGGCTTGCCGTATGCTCAACCTTTCCCGATAGACCAGAAGCGATATGAGAACAATGATTATCGGGATACAGGAATTCACCAGAACAGCATTGATTGCCGTAGTGGATTGCAGGGCGAGATAGATGAGGGTATTGAATCCGGTTACGCCAAGGATACCTTGCCATATCATAAAACGACGATGGCGAATAAGGAGTCCCCGTTGTTCATAGACACGGCGCAGGCCAAAGGGGGCAATGATCAGTAAAGCGAGGACCCAGCGCCAGAAGGCGAGGCTGACCGGCGGGATTTCTGCATGCATTCCACGGCTTAAAACAAAGTTTCCGGACCAGAAAAGGGCACTCAGGGTGAGTAGTAGATATGGCATAGGGAGTTTTTTACTTAGTCATCTGAAGTTTTTGCTTTTTACGAGATTATCATTAGTAAAGGGTGTTGAAAAGTATCTTCCAGGAACCATTTTACATGTAGCCAGGGC
>CAZIDU010000178.1:0-5916 GCA_964538055.1 uncultured Desulfocapsa sp.
GCCCTGGCTACATGTAAAATGGTTCCTGGAAGATACTTTTCAACACCCTTTACTACTGTTGCTATTAAGGATGAGGAGTATTTCCCGCCCTTATTTTACGCCATTAATCGTAAAACCACCCCAATATCATGGCCTTTTACGTAATCGGTTAACCTTACCAGTAATTTTCGTGGAACATAAAGGACCTCTCCAGTTCTTACATTTTTCGGGTTCTGGATGGTTAAATCTATCTCTTGGAGATCATATGACCTGAGGTTGGAGATTTCATCGATCTTCATGCTGTCCCCCACCATAAGCTCGAGTATGATTCTGGGAACAACTGACATTTCATGGCATCATATCTATGCAGGTGATGCCCAGCAGGAATAAGCTATAGGGCATATCAGGAAGCATCTCCACATTTGTATTCAGATCATCCCTTGATCTTACCAGTATTGTTGTTTTAACCAATAATAGCCAAGCAAAGCTCCCCCCCCGTCCTTATTGGTACACTTACCACACCTATCCGCAACGCATTGCAACACAAGTGTAAAACAGAAACCACACCTCTCCTCTGCAATACCACATATCTGACCGTGCCACACTAGTCGTGCAACTAATGTGTAGCATGGGTTTTTACGAATGCCCTGCCAGCGTTATCTCTACTATATCAGTACGTTAATCGTGCTATCGAAACAATATAATTTATTTTGTGAAAACTGGCATTGTAGCTGCAATGATTAAGACAAACAAAAACGAAATCTACACAAATTCAATGCAAAACTGGAGGACAGCATGAATACAAATACAACAACAATGACAACTCAAACAGACGCCACTTATGAAACTTCTAAGTTCGCCCTTGTTGTTGGCCTCTCAATGGCAGCCCTGGTCGGACTCTGGGGAGCAGCTTCTCTTATTAGTGCTCTTGCCAGTAATGGCCCTGCAGGTCTTGTTAAAAGTTACCTGACAGCGGTAATCGGCGGTTGAGAAAGAAAATCTACTTACAATCAAATTGAAATAAATCATCAGGAGAACCGAAATGACTAACAATACAAATACATCAAAAACAGCCGGAAGAATTATACTCGCAGCAGGGTCCATCATGTGTCTTTGGGTTGGCGCAGCTCTTGTAAGTGCTCTTTCCTCAGTAGGATGGTCAGTAAGTACTCTTGCAGGACAATATATGTCAGCAATCGGTATGGTTAAGCCTCTTCATACTCTGGTTGATTACTACACTCACATTAAGGGAATAGAATATCTGATCTGTGTTGCATTCTTTGTCGCCTTTCCAGTATTCTTCAAATATGTAAACAAGGCACCAAAGACTGCTACTGTAAATAGTTAACAGCGAATCCTCATCTAACTTTAAAACTCTTGCTCGTCTCTTTCATAGGCGAACAGGAGTTTTTTTATGTCCTGTATTTTTAACCAAGAATGACAAACGTAGGAGACAATATCTGCTTTGTATCTTGTACTGATACTTATATTCAGGAAGCATGTTAACTTCCTGTCTGTCTGAAAAAGGCTAACCTTTTTCCTGCCAATAGCACTTGACTACTCGTGCAGATTCCTGTTAGGCAATGTGGCAAATTCTTTTGTTTGATAGAATTTCACCTCTCCACTAACTATCAACCGCCCCCCCCCAAACTTTTTTCTTTATTTTCTGCGCATCAATTCCTCCTAATCTATTTTAACCTTGCATATAAACATAAAAAAATTAGATTACACCAAATAATGAGAGTGATTCCTGCCTCCTTGATGAAGGGTTTATCGCTGCAAGTGCAAAGTGAGTCACTTTGAAGATTTGCAAAATATTTTCTAACACTCGTTTCGGCCAGTTAAATCCAGTTTTCTTGCGTAAAACTTTAACACGAGAGGTGCTCATGAAATGCGTAAATAATACCAAAAAAATAAATCCCTCCCTTTTAAAGCACGTTCTCTGCAGCCCCCCCTTGGTTTTTAAGTTAGGAAGTTTATTAATGGCCTTGGCTGTATGCTTTCTTTCCGGGTGTGACTCAAAGCCTGAGGGTAAAAAAATTGATTTAAAAGAAAAAGTCAGCCAGGAGCAATTGCACCAGATAGTAATCGAAGATGACCCCAATACCCTTCTTTTTGGTTTTGACTTACGGCGAAGTTTGGAAGAAGACACCCGGCAATATGTCCCTTTCCTAAAATATCTTGAAAAAGCGACTGGCTTAAAGTTTAAAATGCGCTTCACGGCTAAAGACGCCAAAATTGCTGATGACCTGGGGACAGGCATTCTGCAATTTGCTGCCGTTGGAGCCGATACCTATATAGCTGCAAATGAAAAATATGGTGTTATTCCGCTTGTCCGCGGCCTGAACTCTAAAAATAAGGCAGAGTACCAGTCGGTTCTGATTACAGCACCGAACAGTTCTCTTAACAGCATTGAAGAAATACAGGGTAAACGATTTGCTTTTGCCTCCAAGACTTCAACCCAGGGTCACTTGATCCCTCGAATTATTCTCGCCCAACACGGTATAATGCTTGGAGACCTCTCAGCCCATGAATGGACAGGTTCCCATAGAAATTGCGCCAATGCTGTTTCATCCGGGGATTTTGATGCTGGCGGTATGCAGGATACCTTGGGACAGGAATTAGCCGATGCCGGTCTCATCAGAATCTTATATACCTCCAAGTATTATCCTTCCAGTGGCATTGCCGCCAACCAAAATGTACCGGCTAATATTGTGGAAAAAGTGAAAAAAGCGCTCATTAACTTTGATCCTAAGGGAAGGCATGCCCAGGGCATTGTATAACTGGGACAAGACTGAGATGCCCAATGGCTTTCAAGAAGCTCAAGATGCCGATTACGCTGAACTCCGTCTATGGTCAAAAAAACTCGGCTTACTGGATTCGCCGAAGTAATCGATGCGTTTATATTTGAAAATAGCTGTGTTGATAGCCATTGTCACTCTGGGCGTTGGTGCTACTTCGGCTTTGCTGGCAGGTCGGATTTTGCATACGTCAATGATTAGGGAGTTGCAGGATAAATCTCTCATCATTTGTCAGACCACAGCGGACCATATCACCCACAATGTTACACAAGGTGAGACTGTAATAACGCATGAGGGCCTGCTCGATCTACAGCAACGGGTAAAGGGTCTGAAATATGCCTATGTGGTCGGGTTTGACGGAAAAATATTTACCCATACCTTTGACAGTGGCTTTCCTAAAGCCCTGTTAGATAACCACCACCAACATGTTTTTGAATCCTCCCCCGATACAGGGACAGTCCTATTTGAATATCAAACCCTTGAAGGCAAAGCGTTTATTGATCAATCTCTGCCTTTAATCAAAGGGCTTAATGCCCACCTTCACATCGGTCTAAACGTAAATCATGTGTATGAGAATATTACAGCCTTACGTACACAAATTATGGCATGGACCTTTGTAATCGTGTTTGTGGGTATTGCCTTCGGTGTCATTGTCAGTCACCGTATCACCTTGCCTCTTTATAGCTTAGCCGATTTCATGCTGACGTATGGAAAAGGAGAGGGAAAAGATCTGGTTGAGTTAAATAGCGGTGGACTTGAAATAAATGCTTTGACCCATGCCTTCCAAAAAATGATCAAAGACAGGGTGTTAGTAGATAAAGCGCTGCTGGAGAGCGAGAAGAGGTTGCGGAGTCTGATAAATCAGGCTGGAGACGCTTTCTTTTTACACAGCGGCGAAGGCAAGATCATAGAAGTCAACAAACGTACTTGTGATATCCTTGGCTACTCTCGGGAAGAACTGCTGTCAATGAGAGTATACGATATTGATCCTGTTGCCAGGCAGTTTGACCACAAAGAAATGTATTGGGACAAAATGATCCCAAAACAGCCCATTACCATCGAAGGTATCCATCAGCGCAAGGATGGCACGACTTTTCCTGTTGAGATCCGAGCCGTCATGGTGGAAATGGAGGGGAAAAAATATTTCCAGGGACTGGCCCGTGATGTTACAGAACGTAAACAGTCCGAGGCTGAACTGGCCGCCGAAAAGGAACGACTTGACGTGACCCTGCACAGCATTGGCGATGGTGTCATCACGACTGATATTTTCGGAAATGTTGTTTTACTGAATAGAGTTGCTGAAACCCTTACGGGGTGGAGTAATGAGGAGGCTGCTGGACGGCCGATGGAAGAGGTCTTTCACATTTTCAATGAACAAACCAGAGAGGTATGCGACAATCCGGTTACAAAAGTTATCAATAGCGGCCAAATCGTCGGGCTTGCCAATCATACAGTTCTGCTTGCAAGAGATGGCAGGGAACGAAGCATTGCCGATAGTGGCGCCCCGATTTTTGACGCTAAAAGAGACATAATCGGAGTTGTTCTGGTCTTTAGAGATGTAACTGAAGAACAAAGGATAGAACAGGAAGTGATCAAAACCAGAAAACTCGAATCTGTAGGGGTACTGGCTGGCGGCATAGCCCACGACTTTAATAACATCCTTATGGCTATCATGGGAAATATTGAATTAGCGGAAGAGTATACTGATTCTACAAACAAGGCATATCCCCTTTTGCAGGATGCAAAGAAAGCCTCAATTCGGGCAAAAGACCTGACTCAGCAACTCCTCACCTTTGCTAAAGGTGGTGATCCGGTCAAAAAAACAGCCTCCATTGATACAGTAATTACCGATTCAGCAAACTTTGTTTTGCATGGCAGTTCTGTAGGCTGCATTTACAAAATCCCGGAAGATTTATGGCAGGTTGATGTCGATACCGGTCAAATAAGCCAAGTCATTCAAAACATCATTATCAATGCCCGTCATGCCATGCCGGATGGCGGAGTGGTAAAAGTCTCATGTAAAAATAGTGACGCTAATCTGTCATTACGTGAAGACAAACACATTAAAATTACCATTGCCGATACAGGTACTGGTATCCCAGCAAAATTTATTGATAAAATCTTTGATCCGTATTTTACAACGAAAGGTAGCAGTGACGAAAAGGGAAGCGGTCTTGGCCTGGCAATCAGCCATTCAATTATCAGCAAACATGGCGGCTCTATTTCCGTGCAGTCAGAAGCCGGTGAAGGAAGCATCTTTACAATATGTCTGCCCGCCTCCTTACAATGTGCTCAAACCTCTGAAGGTCTGAAAGAAGACCCAGTGAAGGCTAAACGCAATGCCACTATCATGGTTATGGACGATGACTCCATGATACGAAATTTAGCCCAAATAATGCTTGAACGATTTGGCCATGAAGTTGTGCTGGCCGAAAATGGTCATGGGGCAATTGAATTATACAATGAGTATTTCAAAAATGATCGACCTATTGATGTCATTATTATGGATTTGACTATCCCCGGAGGCATGGGTGGCCGGGATGCCGTACAGGAAATACTGAGAATTAATCCAAAGGCTATCGTTATCGTGGCAAGTGGCTATTCTAATGATCCTGTTATGGCCCATTATCTGGATTATGGCTTTAAAGCCTCAATTTCCAAACTATTTCAAATAGGAGAATTGAATACATTAATAAACAGCGTTTTAGAATAGGTAAAGAGTATTTGCCTTACTCTTAATCTTGCCATTGCGAAGTCTTTAGCGTTGACAAGCAGCCCAACGTTAACATGTTCTGCGAGAGGGGTAGATTTGTACTGAACACGAATTCTCTGCGTTATTTACGAGAAGCAGTTGACCTTCGACCTGCCAGTCCTAATCACTAACCACCTCTACGGATAAGAGATGCCTACTGTGGATCTTCACCCTATGAAAGACTTTAACTACCGTCTAATGTGACTCTGATGTAACCAGTCATGTATAGACCGAACTCCTATGGTGGTTTATGTACCTTTGTTTAAACGAACCCAATCAACTGGGAATAACCGTCAAACCATTAAAAAGAGTTTATTAAAAAATGAATGCTGCTGAATTCGTATAATAAGTGCATAGCCTCTGTAGGTAGCAGAGCCCAAAACA
>CAZIDU010000179.1:0-5783 GCA_964538055.1 uncultured Desulfocapsa sp.
GGTGTTTTGGGCTCTGCTACCTACAGAGGCTATGCACTTATTATACGAATTCAGCGAATAACATTATAGCCAAGAAAATAATATCCGGATGACATCAGGAAAATAATGGCAAAGCCAAATAATGCCATTGTGGAAGCAACTTTATATCGAATCTTCAAAAGTGTATAACCAATTTATTGTCCATGACAATTTACTGTTACGATCGTGTTCAGTTTTCTAAGGTAACTTGCCGAATTTACGTAAAATAGTAAGGGGCTCGCGGTTTCTTGCAAAGGAAAGAACCTACTATGCTTATAACATAAATATTCTAAGTATCTCAAGGTGAGAATGTGAGTATCGTGTGGTTTGATACAGAGATATCAGAGGCATGCTGCTCGGTGGGTAGCATCAAAAGCTTTACAGTCTCATTAGGAAAATGGTCAGAAAGTCCTCGTTACTCTTCCCGAGGGAATCTCTTTTACAGTACTTTTTTGATCTGAAATTGTCAGGCCTCAGCTATGAATGATTTTACAAAATTGCTTCGTTTTTGAGGATGGAGATAGTAGGAATAAAGTATGAATTTTGTTCTAAAACAAGTTTTTGATTGTAATTCCTTTTACGGAAAAATCAAAAAAGGATCTGATATTGATAAGTGCGTCTTGATAATGCTGGAAGGTTGAATATTAGCTATTATGTGACAATTAGCGTCATTGCGGCATCCTCCATAAAGTACTGTGACAGATACTGGTACCGCAATTCGGTAATAAATAAGCTACTGATGCCATTATAGTTTTATAGGGCACCTCGCTCTTTAAAGTGGGTGAAAGAAGGTGATATTGTCTGAGCAGGGTAGGAGTTAATAATAAAGCGGGTCCTCAGAGGAGAAGAGAATTGCTACTACCTACTATAAAAAAAGATGGGTTATGAAAGCATTGGAGCTAGCTGTCAAGTCCCGTCTGATTATGGATTTTGCGCGGCTATTACTAAACCATTTGATCTGGAAGAATTAAAAAATGCTATTGAATCTGTTTTGAGCTGACTGCAATAGAGAAACATATCTCTCGAATAGCAGATGATATCAGGCGCAGATGTTCAGACTGCGATTGAAAGGTTTGCCCATAACCTGATACCCATTTAGTGTGGTCTATCCAGTTAACGCTACAGTATCAGAAGTTGTTGCCCATTGGGATGGTGATGTGGACGGAAAAAGTACTCTGACTGTTGTTCCTTTTCCAATAGTACTCTCCACCGTTATGGCACCATGATGTGTTTGCATGAATCCCACAGTCAAGGCAAGGCCAAGTCCCCTCCCAACAAATCTGGTGCTGTAAAAAGGTTCAAAAATACGTGGTAAATTTTCAGGGATGATACCATGACCACTATCCTGAATTTGACAAAATACATATTGACCATCTTTTAACTCGCTGTCCCGAAAAACCATAGGGAAAGAATTTACCGTGAAAAAGTCTCTGCCCAATGTCACCTGAATTCCCCCTGAATTGTCCTCCAGGGATTCAATGGCGTTGTCGAGTATGTTCACTATTACCTCCTTTATCTGCTGCTGATCAATAGAGCAGTGGAGTGGTTGATCCGGGGAGATGAACTGTAGTGTGATCGAAGGAGGAAGATGAGCTTTAATCGGGAATAAACATTCCTTAACAAAATCTGCAAGCGAGTGTGTCTCCAGTTGTGAGGAATGCTGTCCCACATAATTCAGCATCCTGGAGCCAATCAGCGAAGCACCTCTTGCTGCTTGTGCGGCCTCAAAGGCCATTTCCTGTTCATTCGTCCCTTTTTGCAGGCAAGTGTTCAACATGTCCAGATTTCCAAGAACTGCTGTCATGGCATTATTGAAACGATGGGCAATGGCCCCAGCCATGGTTTTCAGACTTGTAAGTTTTTTGAGTTCCTCAACCTGGCGGCTTGTTTCCAGTCGTTGCTTCTCTAGTTCTTTCTGTTCGGTAATGTCATGGATGATCTCCATACAGGATGTTGTGCCGTCACTATTTTCAAGAGGTGTGGCCATAATTTCAAAAACACGGCCATCCTGGCGATTGATCTGGTACCGGACTTTTTTCTTTTTCTCGAGGACTTCTTCTAATTTACAAAAAGAACACTGACGTTCCTGTTCCGTAATAAAGCTATGGCAAGATTGATCATCCTGCTCGCCAAACCAGCTAATCAGCGTTGAGTTTATATTGTGGAGATGACGATCTGAATCAATAACGCACAGGCCAATATTTAGATCGTCAATAGCTGTGATATAACGTTGCAGTTCCGTGGTACGTCTGGTAATCAAACCCTCCAGATTCTCCTGGTGAGTTCTTAGTTGATTTTCCACTTCGGCACGTTCTTGTATCGCCTGACGAAAGGCAAGGGTGGCTATTGCAAGCTTTTTAAATTCTCCGACACCTTGGTGTTGCATCTTGATCATGTCGGGAAGAGGGGGGGGGGGCCTTTGGTTTGAGCAAGGAGAGTCAACGAATTAACTACCTTAGATAACCACAGGCTCACTGTCTTGGATACGGCAATCGATACCAGCAGCATCACCACTAATAACCCAAAAGTCCACCACATAAGCCGACTTACAGCATCGCTATAGGACTGCATGCTTACACTCTGTTGGGTTTTGGCATGAACAACCAGAGTGCCAGAAATATTTTGATACTGCGTTAGCATCTTCGTAAATAGACGCTGTGCTTTATTGATATAATATTTAGAACGCTGAGGATCCACAGACGCAATATCAGTGGCCATAATGATAAAAGACTGATATTGTTCATAACTATCCGTCATAGTCTGGGTGTTCTCTTGGCTTATCATAACAGCATCCAGACGCTCGACCAGGGATTTCAGTTCCTCAGCGAGTATCGCCAGGTCATCAACAACTGCAGAATGAATAAGATAGAGCGTTGCCTCATCTATGCTATTCTTCGCAGCCTTCACTAAGGCTTCTGCTGCAACCTCCTGAATTACAATCATCTGTTTTTCTATTTGTGATATTGTAGAAAGAAGAGCAAGGTCCTGTTGTGCAGATTCAAGGCGTATCCGGTTTTCCTTGCCCAGAGTATTCAATGACCAGAAATTCAGAAATGATGAAAATAATGTGACCAAAAGAACAGGCAGAAGAAAGAGCCAGAAAAAAGTCTGCCCTTTTCCAGGGGGCTGATGCTGTACATGATTGTTTCGGTTAGGAGAGGGCGATTGGTTCTTCATGTTGACTCAAGTTAGAGGGCCTCCAGCAGTTCCTGCCAATGCAGCGGTTCTATGCTGGCGATATATTCAAAACCATGCTTCCCCAAAGGTTTAAAGACAACAACTAAACCTTCTGGCTTAGGGTAATATCCCATGACATCCATTAAATTTGGAGCATGAGCGACTAAAACTAAATTTCTCCCAGCAGGGACTGGTGTAGAGAGAAGGCGCTTGGTGTTTGCTATTCTTGGCACTTTTTCTTTACTGGTCAGATTAGAGGTGTACATCAAAAACTCATTTATAATAAAGTTTTCCCCAAAAGCTGCTTCAGCAGTTTCTTTAGTCCTGCACATCGGACTGGATTGAATTTCACCAACAGGAATAGCAGCCTGACGAATCGCTTCACCTACCTGAACAGAAATTTTCAGTCCTTCTTCGGTAAGCGGTCGTTGCGTCGAACAATCGTTTAGGTCAACTCTGGGAACACGATCAGGACGTGAGGTGTCAGTGGGACCATGTCGCATATACAGAACAAACCCTCCTGCTTGTAATTGTTTAATTGTCTCTACTGTTGCTGCTTTTTTTTCAAAAACAGGAAAGTCGGAGGCAATTACTTCTTGAAATGGAAATACCAGTAAGAAAAGAGCTCCAATGAGCCATTGGAGTTGAAAGTAAATTGTACGATTTTTCAAAAGTAATTCTCCAGAGTATGAAAGAAAAAAAATAAGAGACGTTTTGTTATAAGCTATTGTTCATAATCTCCAAAGGAGATTTTACTATTAATAGATTTTTTTGTCCTGAATGTCTTGGGATTATTAGGTCATAAGTGGCTATCGGTTTGCTCGCTCAACATCGAGCTGAAATGTCGATCATCTCAAAGAGCTAGGTCAACCAGCTAAATGGCTTTAGGTATTTTGATGATAAAGCTAGTCCCAATACCTTCTTCACTTTCGCAACTCAGGCTGCCATGATGTTTGTCTGTGACGACACTGTATGCAATGGCCAAGCCCTGACCAGTCCCCTTACCGACCTCTTTGGTGGTGAAGAAGGGAGTAAAAATATGTTTTTTGACAGACTCCGACATCCCTGATCCATTATCACCAATACGCACTTCTACCCATTTTGCATCCTGATGACTACTGATCTTGATAAGCCCTTGTTGTTCACCGGATGTGTTGTCGAATTTTGTTCTGATTGCGTGGGCTGCATTGACTAAAATATTGAGAAAAACCTGGCCCATTTCGTCAACCAGTAACGGAATGTTTTCTAACTTTGCATCAAGATTGAGCTCAATTTCAGCATCATATTTCCATTCGTTGCGAGATACTGTTAGCGTTGTGTTTATAATTTTATTCAGATTATATGATGTTTTTTCTTTAATGCTCGGATGTGAAAACTCTTTCATAGCTTGAACAATAGAAGTAACTCGTTTGATTCCTTCCTGGGATTGGCCGATAGCCTGAGGAAGTTCTTCCCCCAGATATTCCCAGTCGGCATCTTCAAGGGCAGCTTGGATTTGGGAACGTATTTTATCTGGGGCCTTTCCAGCTATTCGCTGCATCTCGGTCATAAAAGAACTGATTTCTTCAGTTGCCTCTTTCATGAAATCAATATTTGTTCCGATAAACTGGGCAGGAGTGTTGATTTCATGAGCAATACCTGCAGCGAGTTGGCCGACGGACTCCATTTTCTGAGCATGAAGAAGTTGGACCTGAAGATTTTCTTTTTCTTTTTCCATTTGATCTCGCTCTATTACACGTTTTTTTATACGCAACAGACCAAACTTTATCCCACCCAGGCCAATCAGCCAAATAAGGGAGTAGGTTATTGAAAGAATAGTAAGGTGTCCATACATCAGATTCCAGAGTGGTGCCATTGGGACTGATACGCTAATTCCTCCTCTGATATCATCCTTCTTATACCCCTGACCTTCGTGGCACTTTAAGCAGCTGTCTTCAACAATCATCGGTCTCATTACTCGCAAGTATTCTGTGCCTTTAATTTTTCTAAGGTCACTCACCTCTATTTCACCATGTTCGAAAACTCTTAGAGACTTGGTCTCCCATGGGTCAGGATTGTTTTGGGGACGAATTGGGTTCAGGCTGGTAATGTGGCCTTGATGACCGTATTGCTCGAAGCCTAATTCTAGAACCTGGCGGGTCATGTAGGCAGGATTGATCAGTGTCAGTTTGAGACCGTCAGTGGTTATTACATCACGGTTTTTTATGTGTGACAAATAGGGGTTGGGAAGTGTTGTCGCAGTTACAGGAACATAAACACCACCATGAACCGCAGCCCAGCGACGGTAAACCAGGTCTTTTTCAAATGAGTGTGAAGCCTGGATTTGTGCAGATTTAAACGCATTTTGGTACCCTTCAAAGAAATGCCATCCTATGCCTAAAATTACAACAACCGTCCAAATCACTGCGGTAATGATAGCGGTACGGTTCAAGTGTAATGTTATCATTTGTTGTTTGGGCACGTCATTAACCATGTTTTTTTACAAATTGGTCTTCTTTGATGTAAGCATAATTCCAATATTTATGACAGAAATATGATAAAGCAACTTCTCTTCTGTAAATTCGACTATTCCTTTCGGGATTATCAGC
>CAZIDU010000180.1:0-5737 GCA_964538055.1 uncultured Desulfocapsa sp.
TGCTACTGCCAAGCTTTATTTGAATTTACAGAAAGAATGGTACACTAACAAAATACGAGAAGCTAACAAACTAATTTAAAAGAAAAAACTGGACTTGTTACGTATACGCCCTGAATCCTCTCGAAACCCAAGGAGTGGAAAGGCTCAACTAGCTGACAAGACAGAACTTTAGGTAAAAAGTAGGAGTGTTTCGTTTTGGGTTAAGTCAAATCGGAGTACCTTCAACATGGCTATATACCGGGCATAAATACGACGCCATCAAAGTTGAAAGGAGGATGAATCATTGGATGCTGCTTCAGAATATCTAGGCTGGGTGTTTTTGGGAACCATTGCCTTTGTGATTATCAGTATTGCTTACGAGGCTGTCAAATATTTGTTTCGGCTACGGCGTAACAAAGATTAGAAGCCAGAGTGTGGAGAGACTCAACTAGCTGACAATACATAACTTTAGGTGAACAGTAGTAGTCTAAAACTGACATAGGCTAACAACATCATATGACTGCCATTGGTAAGGTAAGCCCCATGGCCACACTTTATTTTTTATCCAATACACTCCTAACGCTTCCTGCCAGTTTTGCCCGCTCTACCGGTTTGTTGAGATATTCTTTGATACCAATCTCCATTGCACGCTCTTCAGTAAGGGTTGTGCTATAGCCGGTACAGACAATAATAGGCATGTCAGGCCGGAGACTCAATACCTCTCTGGAAAGATTTGCTCCTGACAATTTAGGCATTGTCTGGTCAGTTATCAGAAGGTCAAAGTCGTTAGGGGTATTTTGGAATACCGTAAGCGCCTCTTCACTGCTGGTCTTTGCCGTAACTGTATAGCCGAGGCGGGTAAGTGTGGCTTCCTGCAGTGCGACAATGATACTTTCATCGTCAACGATCAGTATCCTCTCCGTTCCTCTCTGTACTGGTCCTGCTGCTTCAACAAGGAGAGGTGGCTTCTCTTCCTGCATCGTCGGAAAGTAGACATGAAAGGTCGAACCTTTGCCAAGTTTACTCTCAACCGTGATCATTCCGCCGAGGCCCTTGACAATCCCCTGCACTACAGACAGGCCCAACCCTGTTCCCTTGCCGACTTCTTTGGTGGTAAAGTAGGGTTCAAATATCCGTTTCCGGGTTTGCTTATCCATGCCGCACCCCGTATCACTCACAGAGAGTTCAATAAATGGCCCGGATGCCATATCAAAATGCTCAGGTATCTCTTCAGCACCTACTTCTCTTCCCTTCAGTGTGATCGTTATAAGGCCGGTCTCCTCTTCCATGGCATGCAAGGCGTTGGTGCAGAGGTTGACTACAATTTGATGGACATTGGTGGGGTCAGCCAGAGTGGATCCGCTTTTGGAATCGATATTAGCTTGGATATCTATGGTTGTCGGCAAAGAGGCACGCATCAGTTTCAGGGCTTCCTTGACTATGAAATAAGGTTGCAGCTCCTCGCGGTTTTGTCCTGCTCCTTTACGACTGATGGTCAGTATCTGCTTGACAAGACCTGTTGCCCTTTTTGAGGCCTGCAACACCTCATTCAGATCATCGGCAACTTCGCTCTCTGTAGCTACCTGGCTTTTTGCCAATTCAGTGAATCCTATGATGGCAGAGAGGATGTTATTAAAATCGTGCGCTATACCACCGGCCAGGGTGCCGATCGCTTCCATCTTATGGGCCTGAAAGAGATCTTCTTCAAGCCGTTTTTGTTCCGTAATGTCTTTGGCAGTATGAACGAGATATTGTATGTCTCCATTGGCAGTAGAGATAGCGGCAGATGATACGTGAAAGGTTTTTCCCAGATTTTCATGGGTCAGTATCTCAGAATGGTTATTTATGTCTTTAATGGTATAAGACAACGGACAGCCCGGGCAGGGTTCTGCTGTGCCACGGAAGACCTCATAACAGTATTTACCCGTCAGTTCTCCGTACTTTTCCTGAAAAAAATGATGGGCTGCCTTGTTGGCTCGGACAATTCTCATATCTTTGTCCTGAATGGTGACGATGTCAGCCATAGCGTCAAAGGTAGATACCCATTCTTTCTTAGATTTCTTCAGAGAATCCTGTATCTCTTTCTTATTTGTAATGTCAGTATGGATTGCGACCCAGACTTTTCCGTATTTATGATGATTAAATTCGGAAACAGTTGCGTTGCACCAGAAAGGCGTGCCATTTTTTTTGATATTTTCAACTTCCCCCTGCCAGAATCTTTTGTCTGATAAAGCTTCAAGGATCATTGCCGCCGTCTCTTGCGGGCTTTTCTCTGTCGGCGCATTGACGATTGAGACATGTTCGCCGAATAATTCCCCTGATTCATAGCCAAACATTTTCTCAAATACAGGATTGGCATAGATAATTTGATTACTGCTTGCCTGAACCAGATAAACTCCTTCAGCCATGTTGCTTATGATTTTGCTGTGAAGGCGTAATTCATCTTCAATCTGCTTCCGCTCGAGTTCCTGGCCCAAATGATAAGCAATATCCTGCAAGACGGGGATGTGGATCTGGGCATCAGGCCGTTGTTTGCGGTCTGCAACTACGAGGGCGCCCATTACGTCGGTTCTCTTCCCTTTGATAGGAACAGACAAACAGGTCTTAATGCCACTATCCTTCAAAAAACAATACCGATTCGGACTGCTGGGAACATCCAGGTTGAACACCGGTTTTCCTTCGGTAATTGCCTGGCAACAGATTGTCTTTTCAAGTGGTACCCGCTTTTCCAGGAGTGTCGAACCTGTATTACCAGTTATGCCTTTAATAACCATCTCTTGACGGTTTTCAGTCAGGAACAGAATCGCGGAAACGGGAAAAGAAAATCCTGCAGCAAGGACATCCGGCAATTTACGGCAAAGAATTTCCGTATTTTTAGAATTAAGAAACATTTCAGAGATTGTAACAAGAACCTCTTTTTCTCTACTGTAAATTCGGGCAATCTTGCTGTCCTGATATTTTCTGACTACTTCTGACAATAATATGGGTAGGAGTCCCAGGTAGTTCTGTTGGGTATCCTTGCACAAATAGTCACTCACTCCTGCCTTAAGGGCATTCACTGCTATATTTTCCGTACCAGCACCGGTCAAAATAATGCAGGGCAGGGGCATCTCCCTGGAGAGAATATGGTTGCATAACTCCAAACCTGTTATGCCGGGCAGTTTATAATCTGCCACAACGAGATCATAAAGAAGGGGCCACTCCTCCAGGGACGGCAGGGCCTCTTCGGCTCTGACAAAATGAGTGATTTCTGTTTCAAGGTCCCCTTTGTCCAGCGCCCGGCGGAAGGCGATAGTGTCGTGTCCTGAATCTTCAACGAGAAGGATACGCAGAGGTGAGGGGATAGAATTTGTTATACCCATAATGTGCTCCTTTTAAAACTTAAACTTCAAGCATCTAGTTATCCGACTTTCTCGCCTCATGCTGCAGTTCCAAGAGGCAGTACAACATAGAAGCTAGTACCTTTGCCTTCGGTTGACTCAAGCCTGATCGTGCCGCCAAGCTTGCCCACTGCTTTTTTGACAATGGCAAGACCGACACCGGTTCCACTATACTCTTTGGGGCCATGCAGTCGCTCAAACAAGCCGAAAATCTGGTCATGGTACGCAGCTCCAATTCCTATGCCGTTATCACGGACAAAAATTGTAAGTTCATCTTCTCCTGGAAGAAAGCCGATTTCAATACGTTTGGGAGATGTGATAGTATATTTCCGGGCATTATCGATAAGATTCTGAAGAACCTGGTGCAGCAGAAGCGGGTCGTTCATAATGGTAGGCCACTCACTGCCTATGCTGATCTCTATATCCGGGGACAGGTTCATGGAACTAACAAGTTTTTCTATGAAGTCTCCCGTCTCAATTTTCTCTGGCTGCTGTTTTTGGCTACCTATTTTCGCCAGCAACAATAAATCTTCAATCATCCTACCAGTCTCAACGGCGGTTTGTTTGAGCTGTGTCAGGTATTTTTTTGTTTCACCGGAGATCACAGGCGCCAGATCTTCCTGTAAAAAGGCCGAGTAGTTACTTATTGCCCTAATCGGTGCCTTCAGATCATGAGCCACCACATAGTTGAATTGCTCAAGCTCGGCATTGGCCTGCAGCAGCTCTTTTTCCGCCAGCTTACGCCAGGTAATGTCACTGACAATCGCAATTCCAGCCGGCCGCCCCTGATAGATGATGAGAGCTGTGCTGAGATTAATGTGAATCCCCCCCCGTCTTTGTGTCTAAGGACCGTGTCATAATTCTGGGGTTCTTTGTCTCCCATTATATGCTTTTCGTAAACAGCTTTAACCTTCTCGAGTTCATCCGGGGGGAAAAATTTTGCAAAGTTAGTCTCGAACAGCTCTTTCTCACTGTATCCAGACAAGTCTGCAAGGCAGCGGTTAACGTACTTTAAATTATAGTCCTGGACTATGCAGATGCCTTTGTTGGCCGTTTCAACCACGGCACGGAATTTTTCCTCACTCTCCCGCAAAGCTGCCTCTGCCCGCCTGCGATCACTGATATCGGTAATTATGGAACGGCTTTCTATGATATTATCATTGGCGTCCTGAGTAACCTTCACCGTCAGGTTAACCCAGAACGGAGTGGTGTCGGCCCTTTTCATCTGCAATTCCTCAGAGAGGATCTCTTCCCCCCTGGTATATTGATCAAAGATCGTCTGAGCCTTTTCCCTTCCTTCCGGTCCATCAGCATAGAAATCGAAAATCTGGCACCCCAGCAGTTCATCACGACTCAGCCCCAGAAGTTCTGCTGCCTTGCGGTTGGCCTTGCGTATTGCCCCATCAATACCCACACTGAAATAGGCAACAGGAGCATCATCATAAAGCTCCTGGTAGAGTTTCGATTTTTCTTCCAGATTACGAAATAAAAGTTCGGTGGGATTTTTAAACCCTGAACGGACCAGGGCCTTATAAATGCAGTAAAATGAAAGCAGTTTGAAGTAATGGCCCACCATATTAGAGAGACCATACACCGAAAAATAGAGGGTAAAGGAAAATTCAGCCAGAATGGTAAGGACCAGTGAAGCAATGAGGAATTTTAAAGTAACAGGGCTGATAGTGTGACGGTGGCGCAGGAGATGGAATATTGCCAAAAGCACTATCAAACAGATGAGATATTCACTGCCTATTTTAAATGGGGTCAGGCCGCTTCCTTCCACAAAGCAATCAGGAAAGGTATGCCAGTAAAAAATTGCACCGAGCAGTGCCGTAAAGAGAAGGAGATAGCCACCAATGACAAAAGGAACAGCCAATTTTTTTCGGAAAAAAAGAGGAGCAATAAGCAATGACAAGCTTTCCAAATACCTGGAGCTAATCCACAGCTGGGTTGGGAGGTTGGCGCCATGATGTGGGAAGATCCCCATGCCCGTGTAGCTCAAAGTATGAAGCAGATCAAGGGAACCGACAAAAAAATAGGCGATACTTATAAAAAGGAAAAAATGATTCTCGTGGAGCCTGCGGGTATTCCAAGCGATGATAAAAATCGAGTAGGCGACAACTACAGAAAATATTTCAATCAGGCTATGAAAGAGAAGATAGCTCTGGAGAGAAAGCAGATATAGTCCACCGAAGGCCAGAACACCTGTGAACCAGAGCACGAGCTGGTAGTATTTTTGGAGCAAAGTGGGCATATTCAATTAGGGTATACCCCGAGTTTTATGAAGCCGGAAACAACTTTCTACTACCTGTGTATTTTTATTAATAGTCAGTAGCGTCCGGTTAGAAAGTTGCATGTCCTTTTTTTAACCGCTTCCGGTG
>CAZIDU010000181.1:0-5674 GCA_964538055.1 uncultured Desulfocapsa sp.
GGCGTTAATGTCCAAAAAATAATGGGCTATGCACTTATCACTTGAATTCAGGTTGCTTAATCTTTCTCAACTTTGACATTACTTGATGAAAACTCTTTAGATCCAGTCCAAGTCCCCTTACATTCCAACGGTGACCCAACAGCAAGAGCGAGTTCTTTCAAAGAAATGACGCTACCACCTTCTCCTTTGATCTTTGTATTTTCTAAAATTTTAACGGTAATACCGCCAATCATGAGCGTTTGTGCATTACTATCAATTTTTTCCAGTTTGCCCTCAATCTGATCGCGATCGAAAACGACCCTCTCGATCTCTGTTGCAAGCATTTCGCCCGCCCCTGAAAATGCACCATCAACCTCTATCAGATCTCCAACTTTAAGTTTGGAGATTTCAGAGCGCATATCAATGAGATTTTTAATCGTTGACATTTTTACCATAATTTTCACGCCGGAGATCTCAATGGTACCACCCTTAATGTCCATAGAAGTTATCTTTCCTTTGATTTCATCAGCAACACATAATGTCGACAGGAGCAGGTAAATAATTAAAAAACTCGTAAATCCTTTCATCTGACACCTTCTTTTTTTGCAGGTTAGTATTTTTATAAAATCTACAGGTACAAATCAACTCTCTCTACTACCACCAAATAGCTCCAACACATCATAATAAATGAGGTAAAAGGCCGGCATAAGAAAAAGAATAATCGCCGTGCTAAAAAGAATTCCGTAGCCCAGAGAAATGGCCATGGGAATGAGGAAACGGGCCTGCACCGACTGCTCAAATATCATTGGAGCCAAACCAAAAAAGGTGGTGAGTGAAGTGAGCATAATGGGGCGAAACCGCCTCGTTGCAGCCATAAATGCTGCCTCCCTTAGCGTTTTTCCTTCATCCCGATAGCGATTGGCCGTCACCATAAACACCAGCCCGCCATTAATCACCACCCCGCAGAGGGCAATCATTCCAAATATGGAAATAATACTCAGGCTGTAACCCATAATAATATGTCCGAACAGGGCACTGACCAAGCCAAATGGAATGGAAAGCATTACCAGCAGTGCCTGTCCATAACTCCGAAAGAGTACGGCCAGGAGACAGAATATTGCCGGCAGGGTAAAGCCAATACCCATCAGAAGATCATGCACGGCCATTTGTTTTTCACGCTGCCGTCCCTGAAAAGAGTAGCTGAGCCCACTGTAATTTGCCAGAAGCTCGGGAAAATAGTCCCGTTTCAAACTGTCCTGGATTTTATTCTCATTGGCCTTGCCTTTGACCACACTGGCTGTCACGCTTAAAACCCGTTTCCCATCCACCCGATTTATTTCTGTATAGGCACGGCTTGGAACTATACTGGCTGCTCGCGACAGAGGAATTTCGCCACCATCCGGTGTTCGGATCAACAATTGCTCCAGGTGAAAGAGTGAACTCCTCTCTGCAAGGGGAAGACGAACAACAACCTTCAGTTCATTCCTACCCCGTTGCTGCCGCAAAGCCTCTGCCCCATAAAAAGAATGCCTTATCTGGCTGCCAAGATCCTGTGCCGTCAAGCCAACGGATCTCCCTTCCGGAAGCATCTTAAAATCATACTGTACCTTGCCCCGGGCAAAGCCGTCATTCACGTCGGTCACTCCACGATACTGAGAAATGGCGTCAGCCAGATCTGCGGCAGCGAGTTCCAGGGTATGCGGATCCGGGTGGGTGAGCTCAACATTAATGGCCGCCGCTCCACCAGGCCCTATCAGGTAATCAAAAAAGAGCTTTTCAAGTCCTGCAATCTCCCCGACTTCTTTTTTCCACAGGACACTGAACTCCCGGGTAGTAATTTCCCTTTGACCCTGGGGTACCAGAGTAATAGAGACCTCGGCACGATTACTTCCGCCACGACCGATATCGGTACGCATCCCTACCAGGATGTCACTACCACCGTTTTTCTCCACAGCCCGCTTTCCGCCTTCTTCAACCAGACGTGCTATCTCCTTCACCTCTTCCAGTCTTACCCCGTAGGGAAGTTCTATCTCGGCATCAATACTATCGGTCTGAATTTTTGGCCTGAAGGAAAAGTCAATACGACCGCTGTCCCAATAGGAATAGGCTACGATAAGTACTGCCAAACCAATGGCAGCAACCAGATAACGAGACGACAGATTCCAGCGCAAAGCCTTGGCCAATGGGCCGTTTACAAAACGATCAAGGTGGTGATCACAAAAATGAGGTACCCGTTCCAACAATCGAAAAACTTTCCCTTTCCTCTCCTTCTTGCGATAGCTGAGATGGGCCGGGAGTACATACAAACACTCCACCAGAGAAATCAGGAATACCGAAATAACAACAGCTGGCATAATCGCAAAGAAGCGGCCGGTGGATCCGGAAACAAAGAGCAGGGGCAGAAAGGCAAGAACATTGGTCGCCACAGCAATAGCCACAGGGGCGGCCATCTCCCGTGCCCCTTCAATTGAGGCACGTAGCGGGTCAATCCCCTGCCTTCGCTTATAAAAGATATTCTCACCCACCACCACGGCATCATCCACCACAATCCCCAGGGTGATAATAAAGGCAAACATGGAGATCATATTGATGCTGCCACCAATAAAAAAGAGGATGAGAAAGGATCCAATGATGGAGATGGGAACTCCCATGGAGACCCAGAACGCCAGGCGTGGTTCGAGAAAAAGGCCGAGGGTAAGGAGTACCAGGCAGAGACCGAGCACACCATTGCTCAACAGCAGCTCCATTCGATCCTGGTACAGTTCCGATCGATCCCGGTAGGCAATGAGATTTACAGCTGGTGGCAGAGTGGGTATGCGCTCATCCAGATAGGAGTGAACAGCCTTGGATATTTCAATGGGAGTCTGGTCTCCGGTCCGATAGATATAGACAAGGGTGGCCCGTTTTCCGTTATACCAGGCCTCCCGATCACTCTCCTCAAAGCCCTCGTGCAGATCAGCGATTTCCCCAAGGGTGAGCTCAGTTCCATCCTCCTTGCTGACAAGGACCAGATCAGAAAATTCACTGGCCACTTCACGTCGTTCGGAGGTCCGCAACAGAACCTCACCGCCTTGACTCTTTATGCCGCCTGCAGGCACATCCACGGCCCGCTCTTTCACTATCTCAGCCACCTCTTCCAGGCTGAGATTATGAGACCGGAGCACATCCTGGGATATCTCAATGGCAAGTTCCGGATCCCGGGTCCCATTCAGTTCAACCTGGGTAATTTCTGGAATATCGAGAAGTTCTGCCCGAATCGTTTCCACCAGACCAAAGAGGGCACGTTCATCAAGGTCACCATAGAGGGCCAGACGAACCACCTCACGCTTCCTGGTTTTAAGACTGACCAGAGGCTGCTCCACGTCACCCGGAAAGGTACTGATCCGATCAATACTGTTTTTAATTTCCTGGAGACTGATATTGGGATCAGCTCCGGAAAGCAGTTCCACATTAATCGATGCACTGCCTTCCTGGGCAACCGAGGTTACCCGTTCCACATTATCCAGGGCCCGAATCTCCTCTTCCACGGCGAGAATGATCCCTTTTTCTACCTCTTCAGGGCTAGCACCAGGATACCGAACCGAAACAGTAACAATGTCGAGATCATAACTCGGAAACACCTCCTGGGTGATCCGGCTGGCAGCCAGGAAGCCACCGATGAGCAACAGTAACATCAAGAGATTGGCAGCAACAGGATTCCCGGCCATCCAGGCAATCAGCCCCTGTTCTCTGGGAGGGATGAGAGTCATACCTTATTCCCTGCCCCTGTTAGTGCGGATTCGCATACCGGATACAGGCGACACCAGCCGGTTTGTGACAATCGGTATTTCAATGGCTTCCTCGCCAGTGACCAGAACATCATCAATACGACGCCACAGAACGGTTATCTGACGAATATCCAGCTGTCCCTCCTCAGTAATCAGCCACAGCTTGTTATCTTCACGCAGGGCTGCCCGGGGAATCACATATACATTCTTCAATTCACCGGCATTGATTCGAACTTTTACATAGCTGCCAAGGAGGATTTTCCCTCCCTGGTTTTCCTGTTTTTCGTCGTCATGATTAAAGGGGTTTTCAACTTCAACGAGTACCCTTGCCATACGGCTCTTGGGATCAATATCCGGCAGAAGTTTAAAGAGTGTTCCCTCACGCTGAGTAGGCTTTCCCCCGTATCCTTTATCAAGAACAATCTGAGCGGCACTCCCCTTTCCTCCCATCCTGTCTGGAAATTGCAATCGATCAAGCAAAGCGAGAGGGACCGAGGCCTGAACCCAGAACTGATCCGTGGAAACAAGGGTTGCAATCGCTGTCTGCCTTCCCATAAACTGCCCTTTTTCCACAGACTCTTTAAGTACCAATCCATTGAATGGGGCACGAATTGTGGTTCGTTGTTCTGCAAGCTTTGCTGCAGCGAGACGGCTTTCAGCAGCCTCCAGACGGGCACGACTGTTTTTCAGATGGGGCTCACGCAGGGCCAGGTGCTTACTGACCTGGTCCCCGGAGAGTTCCTGTTCCAGAAGCCGCCATTCCTCACGGGCAATGATCTGCCTGCCCTCTTCAACCTCCAGTTCATATCTAGCTGTGGCCAGTTCCCCCTCCCGCTCGCTCACCTGTAATTGATAATCGAGGGGATCGATTTGAACCAGTACTTCACCTTTAGTGACAATACCGCCGGGAACAAGCTCTGGGTTCTGTTCGACAATTCGCCCTTCCACTTCACTCTGCAATTCCACTTCTCGGGCGGGAATAACCAGACCTGCGGCCTCAAAGACCACGAATTCATTGCTCGCCTGCACTGTTATGGTTTTTACCATTGGCACAGGACGCTGTGGTTTGATTTTTTTAGTCTGTGGCTTATGGGCGTAAAACCAGAAAGATACTGCCACTGCCAGAATCAGAACAAGGAACGAGAGAAAGGTTTTCATAGGAGATTGTAGTTTAATTATCAATTACCAGAGCATCCTGCTCAACACTCAAGATATTGGTGCCAAGTGCCCTGTAGAGATGAAGCCGATAGGAAACTTTTTCTAATTGACGCTGCAGGATATTCATTTCCAGTTTTTGAAATGCTACCAATGCGGTAAGAACCGGGATATAATCTGTCATCCCCTGAACATAGCGGTTTCGACTCTCACGCAGCGTTGCCTTGGAGATACGCAGCTGCTCCTGCAGAGCGATGAGCAGCTGTTCATGCTTCCGTTCCTGCCAGAGGCTGTTTTCCACCTCCTCGATGGCTACCAGATATCTCTGGGAATAACAGGCTGTCTTTTCCTCCACCATGGCCTTCCTGTTTTCCACCTCACTCTTTTTGTTTCCCCAGTCAACTATGGAAGCCAGGGCATCAGCAAAAATGGAGGTGACAAAGTCACCGCTGACAAAGCCTGCAGACCCACCAATTCTCAGAGCTGGCAGACGATCAGCCACGGCCTCGGCCACCCGATAGTCCGCGGCCACCAGTTCTCTCTGTAGTTGCCGGAGATCCGGTCTGTTCTGTAACAGATCGGCAGGGATCCCAATCTGCGGCAGGGCAGGAATCTGTGGGAAGGTATGACGAAGCGCCAGGGAAGAAGATTTCGGTGCCTGTCCCAACAGAACATGGAGCCTGTTCTGGAAAATAATATTTTGTGCCTCACTCAAGGGAACTGAAGTTTCCTGAAAATTTAATTGGCGAACAACGGCAACGGTTAGCAGGTGG
>CAZIDU010000182.1:0-5556 GCA_964538055.1 uncultured Desulfocapsa sp.
CACTTATCATGTTTGCCATCATGATGATGCCGAGCATAACGCCAAGAATTGCCTGAAAACGCATTTCGGAAATGTAAAGCATGATCACGCCGGTGGTGACGGTCAGTGCGGTAAAGACAACAGCTCTGCCGGCTGTTTTAAACGTATGGGTATATGCCGTTTCAAGAGGATTGATGTGAAGTTCATCTTTCATCCGGGTGAGAATATACAGGGAATAGTCGATGCCGACGCCAATACCCAGAGCTGAGATGGGAAGGGTGTAGATAAACAGCCCTACTCCTGAAAGCGCCATTACGGCGAAGGTGATGACATTACCGAAGATCAGGGGAACCAGGACAATAAGTCCGGCAGTAAAAGATCTGAAAACAATTGCAGTGCAGAGAAAAACGGCTGCAAACATGAAAAGAATATTTTTTATCTGGGCCCGGCTGATCTCATCCAGCACAGCCTCATAAATGCCGATAAGGCCGGCAGCCATTTTAATCGTAAGGCCTTCAGGGATGTTTTTACCGGCATATGACCTTATGTCTTTCATCAGGCTTCGAATGGTGTTTCCGGTGTGATCGCTGACAAAGGCCCTGATGTTTGCCTGACGAAGGTCAAGTTCAAAGCAGTCTCTTCTTTCCTCAGGATCTCCCATGGCCAGTTCAAGGCATTCCCATGCGCCTATCTTGTCCCTGGGCAGTATTTCCCAGCGTGGGTCATTGTTGTGGAGAGCCGCATTTACTTTTTTGAGTGACTCAATATAAGAGAGGGTGTAGTTGATCTCTTTGCGTTCCTCAAGGTACCTTTGCAGGTTGTTAATGTAGGTGATTATTTCGGGTTTAAGAATGTCTTTCTGGTCTTCTCCTGCCAGGTATATCCATAACAGGTTGGTGCCTGCAAAATGTTCATTTAGAACATGGTCTCCGATATTATATTCGGAATCCTGCCAGAAATTAGGAGATCCCGGCTGCTGCTCGCCGACCTGAAGTTTTGTTGCGGCAAAACAGCCCGCGACAAAGAGTACCATTGCGCATGCGAGTATCCTGGTTCTGCTTTTCCCTCCGGCAGTGGCCCGGCCGAATATTTCAAGCAGTTTCAGCAGAAATCCGGATTCAGTTTTGCGTTCAAGCTCCTCTGTTGTGGGAATGGTGAGGTAAGAGAGAATGATCGGTATAAAAATAAAATTGGTTATCCAGATTGAAAGAATCCCGGCAGCAGCAACGATTGCCATGGTCTGGATGATCGGAAACGGAAGCAGTGCAAGGGAAATAAAGCCGATACTGTCAGTTAAAATAGCCGTACTTGCGGGAAGCAGTAAAGTGGCGACGACATGTTCACTGGCTGTTTTTGCATCCAGATGATCGCGAGCTTCTTCGTAGTAGCGCTGCATGATCTGTACGGCGTGGCCCTGTGAAAGAGCAAGCACCAGAAAGGGAACCGTTATGCTTAAGACATCCATTTCAAATCCGGTCAGCGCCAGGATCCCCATGCCCCAGACTACGGCCAGCAGACCGGCAACAAGCGGCAGGATAACAGCGCGTTTACGCTTAAAATCACTGTAAAGCAGAATGACCATAATCAGGAGGGCCAGTGCGAATATCCATAGGATCTTGGACATGTACTGATGGATGTACCCGAGCATAATGGGTCTGCCCACCAGATGAAATTCAGTCTGGTCATCGGTTTCTTGTGCAGTGACTTCTTTTAGGTGTTTAAAAATATACTGGTAGTCTTCTTCGTACTTAAAACTGGCAATAACAACAGCCCCTTTCAGGTCCCGGGATACCAGCGTGCCGTAGATGTTATCATCGTTCAGGATGTTTTTACGGTAGTTGTTCAGCAGCTTGTTGTCTCCATCAAGAATCTTTTGCAGCAGGTCATCAAAGTTTTCTGCTGAAAGCAGCATGATTCCATCGGGATCAGTGCTTGTGTTTAAGTATTTTAACTTTCTGGAAGCAATGGAATAGATATTGTATTTCACCACGCCGTCCATCAGCTCGACTGCTTTTTGAATGCGGTGTATTTTTCCAAGGGTGTCGATGTTGAAGATGTCGTCTTTTTCTGTGCGCAGGGTAACAGCCACCAGGTTGCTGCGCCCAAAGACCTTGCTCATTGCTATATGCAGGTTGACGTTGTCATGACCCCAGGGAAGGATATGTCCGGCTTTGTGGCTTAGTCTGCTTGTGCGAGCGAGCCAGAGCATGGGCAGTGAAATAAGGATTATAGCTATTAAAAGCGGCAGTCTGTATTTGATAATAAGGTGAGCAAATTTGTCGGACATAACGGTTTTAACTTAATGGGTTCAATAATTATAATCGTATAACGTTTTTATCATGGATGCAAAGAGCGATGCTCCATGCTCTCTGCGCTTTGCTGTGGATTATTGCCACAGCCATCTTTTTCTTTTTTCGCTGCTGATCTTTTTCTTTAAGTCCTCCGGGATAACGACCTTACGGTTGTCCGGGAATTTATCCTGCCACAGCGGCGGGCGGGGCGGAAGTTCGTCCGGGTGTTTCAGACGGGGAACATTTTTCATGTCGTCACGCCAGGCCAGCTGGTGTTTCATTGCCCGCACTGTAAAAATATTTTCAGGACAGTCCGCATTATAGAGTGAGGGAGGATTGATCCGTGCCCAGGTCTCATGATCTATGTCTAGGTCCCAGGCGTACCATTCCAACCGGGTAAGCTGATCGCGGTTGTCACGGGGCTGTTTTGACATTTTTTCCCAGTTGTCATAGCATTTGCCGTGAATCTTCACCAGGTTTCCTTTCTGGTCCCACTGCTCAATTCTTACGGCGGCAAAAGTATGACGGTCATACCAGGTCACCCATTGTGAAAGGTAGTAATCATCACGGTTGCACCATGGGGTGCCCGGTGTTGAAAGTACGACATAGCACTCTACTCCGCCGTCAGAAGTGTAGGGACCCTTTTCTCCCATAAACTTATTTCGTCCGTTGTTTTCATAAATAGTGTCAATGCCGATTATTTTGTGGTTGTGTTCCCAGGTGTCACGCATAATATCATCATCATAGGTGAAATCGGTCTCAAGCAGATTGTCCTGCCCGGAACCGCCCTGAACGCGCCTGACTCTTCTTAGAGAGTTGTAGTACATCCATCGTTCCTGTTCCCGTGATGAGTCCGGGGTATCTTTTAAGTCCTGGAGCAAAAGTCCCCGGCCGCGTTCTTCCGGGGGGAAATCCCATACCAGTAAATGCTGAACTTCTATATCTCCCGGCTGTAATTTATAAAGCTTTTCAGCAAAGCCGTTGTAGTAGAATTTTGTTTTAAACATATATGAGAACTGGAGCATATGCCCCCGTTTGTTCACGGCTGCAACATGCGCCCCCTCGTTTTTACAGGTTCTTCCCGGGAAAATAATATCTTCAGCCAGAAAGGTGATCTCTTCGCCGGTGAAAGGCGGTTCAAAAGGATAGATCTCAGCCGGAAGGTAGGGAAAATCCTTATGTCGCGGTGTGTCCGTGGACCAGCCCGGATCGATTTTCCAATCCGCGAGTTCTTCTTTTGTCATTTCTTCAACGGTTTTCCAGGTCTTGTTTTTGCCGGCAAAACCTGTGCCCGTAATCAACGCCAGCAGTATTAAGAGAATAAGGGTTTTGGAAATGATCGCTGTTCTTTTGCACATAATACGTCCTCCGGGTTTGGGGATTTTTATTATGGTTTATTTTATATATCGCTGATCTTTATTTTAAAGATTTTTCCGCCTTTGCCGGTGACCCACAGGTTACTTTCAGGGTCAGAGCTTATTGCGTAAAGGGACTTTTCCGTGGGGGAAAAAACTTCCTGCCAGTTCTTGTCTTTATATACCAGTATTGTTCCGGAAGCGCCCGCTATAAACCCCTGTCCTTTTTCGGTGAAATGGATATCCAGTAAATGCTTTTCAACCGGACTTTCAGCGGGTTGCCATTTGTCGTTTTTTAATACCAGTATTGTTCCAAAGGCACCGACTGCCCACCCCTCATTTTTAGAGGTGAGATAGATGCCGTAAAGGTTATGGTTTGTGGGTGAATCGGTTTTTATCCATGATGTGCCGTCATAATGAAGGATCAGGCCGTTATTCCCAACAGCCCATCCATTATCGGGTGCGGTGAAAAATACCCGGGTGAGATATCCCAGCTCAGGGGCAGTGACTTCTTTCCAAATGCTGTTTTTATAATGAAAAAGAGTACTGTTTTCACCTACAGCCCAGCCCTCATTTTGATCGATTAAAAAAATATCCATGATATCAAGCCAGGTATCACAGGGGGCTTTTGTCCAGGCCTTGTTTTCATAGATGAGAATCGTGCCTGCAGATCCCACAGCCATGCCTTTTTTGTCTGATGCAAAGGCAATGGAAAAGATCTGTTCTTCTGAAGGGATAGCACTGACCGTCCAGACATTATTAATAAAGGTATAAAATTTCCCTCTTTCTCCTGAAGCAAAACCGCCACTTTTTTTTGGAAAAGCAAGGGAATAGGTACTGTGAAAGCCTGGGAGATCAAATTTTTGCCAGTTGGGATTTTCTTTTGAAGATGAAAGAGAAGATTTCTGATCAGTCTGCGTGCAGGCTGAAAACAGTATCGTGAAAGAAATTAAAATTAAGGAATAAAAAAGGGGTTTTCTCAAGAACATTTCCTTAGAATTCGTATTTTATATAAAAACCCACATTGTCATACTTGTCATATGAACCGTATGCACCTTCACGATCGCCATTAAACCATTCATAATACAGCCGGGTGCTGATATAGTCACTGACTTTCCACCGGACCTCAAACAGCTGGCGCAGGCCTTCCTGTTCAGACGGGTGTGTATTTAAATAGCCATGGAGATAATAGACGGTTTTTAACCGGTTGTTGGTAAACTCATATTCTTTAGCCAGAACAAGCAGTGCGCCGTAAAGAAATTTTTGATTCCATGCAGGAGATGAGTAGCTTTTGTCATAGTTTACCAGATATCTGCATACAGGCTGTAAAATGACATTCAGCTCGCCGTCAAAAAAGGCGGTCATCCACCGGGTGGCGAAGGTGATGTCATCTCCTTTTTTAACTCCGTCCTGAAGGCTCCAGGGCATCAGGGATTCATCGTCCACGCTGTAATAATTGTTCATCACATAGAGGAGTTCATTGCTGATGACTATATTCTTGCCGAACCAGAAAACACTGGTCTCTGCCATAAGGCCGAATTTATGCTGGCGGGTGTATTTGGGCTCGACTTGAAGTTTTATCAGGCCTTTTTCGGGGGTGGTTAAAAAGAATCTGCGCCTGAAGTTTGTGGCATCCAGACCCCAGGTGTAAAAATAGACCAGGCTGAACTCCCAGTTATTTCTCTGAATGTTGTAGCGGATGGCCCATTGGTGGTCCTTGAAGGCAGTTGAAGGTTTGTCAGCGCTTGTGAAATGCGCAACTGACGGGACTTCCGCGAACGGAAAGAAATAGGCGCTTCCAAAGATACGGCCGTAATTTGCTTCAAAATCAGGGATCCACAGCAGCTGGAGAGAGGACTGTTCCCAGTTGTAGGTGATGTTTGCCATCCACAGGGGGGTTCGTCTGTATTCATAATCATCCTGCCACTCTG
>CAZIDU010000183.1:0-5488 GCA_964538055.1 uncultured Desulfocapsa sp.
TAGAGCTTATGGAGACCGAGGAACCGTATGAGGGAAATCTTCACGTACGGGTCTGTGGGGGGAGCGCCGGGTAACCGGTGCTTCTACCTGGAACTTGACCAGCGAGCACGTGCGTTTTTTCGGTGGTTTACTCAACATTTTCATGCCGGAATGTTGAGTGCCACTTGACAGGCTGGTAAGTTATTTCAAACGTTATAGGTAATCTCTAGCTCAGTACAAAGGAATAGAAAAATGAAATGCTCTGTATATATAGCAACAAGTGCGGATGGGTATATAGCAACAGTTGACGGTGGTGTCGACTGGTTACACACAGCTGGTAATTCAGAAGCTGATATGGGCGATAATCCGGACATGGGGTTCGGTAGTTTTATTAACTCCATAGATTGCATGATTATGGGGCGTAAGTGCATGGAAGTGATTTCCAGCATGAATTTAACTCCTGAGCAGTGGCCTTACGGTGATATTCATATAGTCGTGTTAAGCAATACAGTAAAGGAACCGCCAGTAAACCTCAGTGGCAAAGTGGAACTATATTCTGGAGAAATACCTGCATTAATTGAGCAATTAGTTAGCCGAGGGTATAAACATGCATACATTGATGGTGGTTCAACGATAACCTCTTTTATTAACTTAGAGCTTATCAATGAAATGACCATCACAAAAGCACCCGTCCTTTTAGGAGAAGGCATTCCACTTTTTGGCAAAATCAACAATATTGTCGAACTTGAAAATGCTAAATCAACCGCATTTCCAAATGATTTTATTCAGATTAATTACGGGGTAAATTACCTATAACCAATCAATCCATTGGACCAGAAGAGGCTCTTTTAATCTCATGTCACTTCGGTGGCTGGCCAGTAATCTCAAACGTTAATATTGCCACAATCAAGATTTGATTATATCAAGCGGACCTCTGGTTGAGATGTCTACTGTTGCTGTTAAGGGCGAGAAGTAATTTCTGCCATTGTCCCACACATTTGGCCTGAAAACGTACCTAATATCAAAGGATTTTATGTGAGAGGTTAACCTTACCAATAACTTCTGTAGAACATAAACTATCCATTCAGAGCTGCCACCTTTTGGACTCTACATGCTTAGACTGGAGGCGGTGATGACGTTGTAGCAAAAACGAAAGCACTGAATGTTGACTTGTTCTCGTGGCTCTCTGGTTGATGGTTCATAATGTACTTCCTGTAGGATGGAAAGAACATGAAAACCACCGACTGTTCATGCTATCAAATATTCGAGTGTGATGGCCAGGTGGCAAAAGAGGTGGGGCATATCATCAGGAAACATCCCAAGTTTCCTTCTGTTCTTTCTGCCTTGAGAGCGCCAGAGGATATCTCTATCTGCTGACCTTCTCCGCACTCACGAGATCATCGGCCTGAATTGCAACTTAACAGCCATAATTTTTTGTGGTATCATGTTCTAGACATGCTATCAAATTAGCTACATAAAATTGTGGAGAGCACATGAAAAAATATCTATGGCTGGTCATTGCATTGGTTGGCATTCTCGTTACTTTCTATGGTAGAACTTTGTTCTTAAATAACTCTGGCACTGTTGAAGTCTCACAAGTAACCAAGAATAATCTAAACGATCCACTAAATTCTAAAGCCACAGATCAATCCGTATTCCCGCCAAAAAATAAAATACTAAAAATCCCCACTCCAACTTGGCCGCCGTTTTATATGGAAAATGATCAAGGCCAATGGATTGGCGCCGTGCCTGATATCGTGAAGCCTGTGCTAAATAGAATGGGGTATCAAGTCGAATTTATTGGAATGCCATTTGCCCGTGCCCTTGAAGAAATGAAAGGAGGGCTCTATCCCGCACTCGCAGCATGTGTCATTGGCGGTGGACGAGAAGAGTATATTTTGTTTTCCGAGCCGGTGACATCAATCTACTCTGTTTTGTGGAAGAAAAATGATGATCCACGCTGCTGGCAAACCTATAATGATCTCACTGGTAGAACCGTGGGTGTTTCTCCTTTTCACTACGGAGCTGGTTTTATTGAAGCAGCTGAACGTGGCGTATTTAAGATAGACGAGGTAGCAGCTAACGCACCAGAAGTCATCCACTTCAGAAAGCTACTGCAAGGTAAAACGGATATGTTTATTTGCGAATTGAGTGTAGGACTCTATTTGCAAAATAAATATGTGCCAGAATTTGATAATGCTGACTACTGCCCGACTGGTGTCGGTCTGGCCAGACCATATTCATTTGCTATTTCAAGAGCTTTCTTTAAAGGCCAAAATGGGGCAATGCATGCTTTTGTCGATGCATTCAATAAAGAACTGTCTGCCTTCGCAAAGGAAGGAAAACGTCAAAAGGTCTTTGAACAATATAATATGAAGATCGAACAGGATAAAGAAGGTGGCATTCTTTTTCCTGAAGGATACGAGCAATCATTGTAATGACGATTAGGAAGACACGAAATATTACCTGGGTTGCCCTGCTGGCTGCTTTCGTTATCTTTGTTTCTATATGGGAGCAAAAACAGTTGGCAAATGGCCATAAAAACATTGCCCAAAATGCTGTTGTCCTTGCCCCATCACTTTGGAATCTTGACACTAAGGGACCGGTAGAATACCTAAACATTGCCTGTGAATTGAATAATTATGAAAAAGTAACTGTCTACGCTGTTTTAGACAAACCATTTCTTGAAATAAAAGGTCCTACCCATGGCACCGTGGACAGTTTATTTCATCATATCGGTCTTATTCCTAAGATAACCTTAGAAGCAGATATCAGCCACAATGGAATTACAATCGGTAAAGTTTCCGCAATCCACCACCATGACACCATATACACGTACCTCTATGTACTGCTGACCCTGGGACTTATTGCTCTGGTCGTACAATATTTTTTCCGAACCGTTCAGGCAAAACAGACTCTTGAGGATCGTGTCAAAGAGAGAACTCATGAATTAACTAAAAGCGAAGAACGTCTTCATTTAGCACTAGAAGGCGCAGATTTGGGCATGTGGGATTGGGATTTACATACCAATACTATCTACTTTAGTCCTCGATATTTATCTATGCTCGGTTATGGGCCAGTGGAGTTGCCTCATACCGTGGAAAGTTGGGATACTCTTTTACATCCAGAGGACAGGGAAAGGGTTCGCCAACAAATTCAGAATTGCTTGGTGACAACAGCATCTAAGTGGAGCATAGAATTTCGCTTGAAATCCAAAAAAGGTCCATACCTGTGGGTATTAGGGCGAGGAAAGATTGTAGAACATTCTCAAGACGGCTCACCACTCCGGGCTGCAGGAACACATCTGGATATCACAGCCTCTAAAAATAACGAAGCACAATTACGCAAAAGTAAAGAGGAATGGGAAAAGACGTTTGATGCCATGAGTGATATTGTCACCATTCAGGACAAAGACATGCACATTGTGCGAGCTAACAAAGCCGCTCATGATTTTTTTCAAAAAAATCTTGGAGAACTGAATGGAAAACACTGTTATGAGATTTTCACTGGCATGTCGGTTCCCTGCCATGGCTGCCCACTGCTGAACACCCTTGAGGACATAGGTAAACATTCAGGAATAATACATCATAAAAACCTCGGAAGAACCTTCCTTGTGTCCTCTGCAGTGATCGTTGGTGATGATGGAAAGCTACAGTACCTTGTCCATGTGGCCAAAGATATCACCGACCAGAAGAGACTTGAAGAAGAACTTTTTCAAGCCCATAAAATGGAAGCTATGGGTACCTTAGCTGGTGGTATTGCCCACGATTTCAACAATATTCTTTCTGCAATTATAGGCTATGCAGAACTTGCGCTGCTGGATATCCCAGACGACAACCATGCGATAAAAGATATTAATCAAGTCCTCCAATCCAGCAAACGGGCAGCAGATCTGGTACAGCAGATTCTCACATTCAGCCGCAAGGCTGATCATCAACTGCACTCCCTGATGCCACATTTAATCGTCAAAGAAGCATTGAAACTGCTGCGCTCATCATTACCAACAACTCTTTCCCTCGAGGAAAAAATTGCCCCTGACTGTGGGTCGATTCTGGCTGACCCAACCAATATACACCAAATTGTTATGAATCTCTGTACCAATGCTTTCCATGCCATGGAAAATGAAAAAGGTACGTTGGCTGTCAGCCTATACCGTAAAGATATACCAGCAGAGCAGATACATGAAAGCGATGTTTCTCCTGGCACCTATGTTGTGCTGTCAGTCAGTGACACAGGCCAGGGGATGGACAAGAAAACAATTGAGCGAATCTTTGAGCCGTATTTCACCACCAAAGAGGTTGGTAAGGGCACAGGCCTCGGATTAGCTGTTATTCACGGGATTGTTAAAGATTATAAGGGATTTATTCAGGTAGAGAGCGAACTTGGAAAAGGAAGCATTTTCCAAGTGTATTTCCCGGCGTTGGAACAGGTCATTTCAACTCGTGATAACACGGAAGAAAAACCTCTTTCCACAGGGACTGAACGGATTCTGGTAGTTGATGATGAAAGCAGTATCGTCAACCTGCACAAAACAGTGTTGGAACGTCTTGGCTATACAGCAACAGCAACAACAAGCAGTAAAGAGGCTCTTGAAAAAATCCGACTACATCCGAATCAATTTGATCTGCTAATTACAGATCAGACCATGCCTGAGTTATCAGGTGTTGAATTGGCAGAAGAAGTTTTGAAAATAAGGCCAGACATGCCGATTATCCTCAGCACCGGCTACAGTTCCGTCATCACAGAAGAAGAAGCCCTGGCAATCGGCATAAGGAAATACGCTAGAAAACCAGTAAGCAGAACAACCCTTGCCAAAGCGGTGAGAGAGGTGCTGGATGACAAATAATAGGTTGCTATCACAATTACCTTACCACTGGTAGTCACAGAACTTTCCCTATCCACTCAAACTTGCGATTGCTACTTGCAGAAACACACCTTAGCTGAGAATTGGAAAGTAGAAATTGGAAATGTGCAGTGGCAACCTCAACCGCTTCCGGGAGAGGTGTTTATAAGAAAGCTAAATGCCTGTGATCAACCAGGAGGGGAAGTCTCTTGACTTTCCGAATTAAGGAATAAAACCTGATATATATATATAGGAGAAGATCTTCAGCCGAGTCGAATGGCGCAAAAGGAGGATTTTCACTGGCCATTATCGTATGCCCCAACTATTTCCTGCAAAGGCCATTGGTCATGCATATCAGGGAGAAGGTAAGCCTATTCTATGTACTCAAAAAAAACGAGACTTGCAAAAGGACATCTCTTCCTGCAGAGAACTTGGTCGAGTCAAAAAACATAAAGCCATATTGATCCCAAAGAGTAACGGACAACAGTCCCCTGCTTGTGTTGTCATATGTTTCAAACAAGCCAATCATAGACTTCTTGGCCGGTTCCCATACGTATGATTTTTTTTCAGGCTATTCCCTTTGCATATAAAAGAAAATATAACGACTTTTCCTCAGTAGTGTCCGGTTAGGATTTTGCATGTTTTAAAATAATGAAATCTTCTCAA
>CAZIDU010000184.1:0-5486 GCA_964538055.1 uncultured Desulfocapsa sp.
AATCAATATCTTATGGATAGCTGGGCCCAGGATACACGTCCTGAAGAAATTCATGCAGAGGATGATGCCATTCGGTGGCTTAATCTGGAAATACTGGAGTGTGAGAATGGCAGTGCCAACGACACAGACGGTCTCGTAACCTTTACTGCCCGTTTTCTCAGTTCAGGGCATCTCTGCAGCCTCCATGAAAAGTCCAGCTTTATCAAAGAGGATGGGCTCTGGTACTACCTGGATGGAGAGACACAATCGAGTACTGCAAAGGTTGGAAGGAATGCTCCCTGCCCATGCGGATCCGGCAGGAAATATAAGCGCTGTTGCTGTTAGGATATTTTTTTGAAGCAGCCGCCTTACTTATCCGAGAAGACGCTTACTGTAGTCACTCAGTCGTTTGATAAGAAGGCGACGTTCATTTCCTATCAATTCTTTTTCACTCATAACGATATCAAGATAAAACAGGGTCAGACCTGAAAACGAGCTGGTAGGATGAATAGTCAGCCAGCGTTCCGCATCGTCATCGGCAAAGGCGCGCTCTACAATATCAACCACAAGAGTCTCACCATCCCCAGTTGCCCACTGAATCACCTTTTCAAAGAGATGTGCCTCTTTGATCTTTCGGTATTCAGCACGCTTGATCATAAACGCCGCACCCTGCATAGGCTCTCCTTATTTTTTTTTAAAAGACCGGATTATAATCAAAAAAGTGATTAGTTGTAAGATTGCGGTAGGTACGGGTTTCACTTCTTGCGACAAAAGAGTTGGTTACAGCACCGGTTGCTGTAAACCTTACCCCCTCAAGAAATTCACCATCCGTCACTCCTGTTGCTGCAAAGGAAATCTTCCGGGAACTAATCAAATCCTCAACTCTGAACACCTTCTCAAAATCATAAATGCCATGGGACTTGGCCTTTTCTCTATCTGAAGCATTGTCGTATGAAATTTTTCCTTCGAGATATCCTCCCAGGCACCGAATGGCAGCCGCAACAACTGTGCCTTCAGGAGCATATCCATAGCCCATATAAATATCTGCCTTTTCACCATTGATTGCGGCAAGACAGCCTGAGATTTCCCCTTCTTCTATTAATTTAATCCTGGCACCACAACTTCTCACTTCATCGATCAACCCCTTATGGCGTTTTCTATTGAGAATACAGACGGTGACGTTCTCAGTATATTTCCGCAAAACCCGGGCCACCCGTTTCACGTTGGTAGTGGGTGACTGATTGATATCTATCACCTCTCCAACTTCAGGACCGACCACGATTTTATACATGTGGAGATTGGGGACTGACTGGATTGAACCATCTTCTGCAATAACTGTATAGGACGTGGAATTATTCCGGCCATCTGCTGCAGCATGCTGAGCTTCGAGGGCGACCACCATTAAATCCATGTCTGGACCGCCCTCTCCAAGGGTCTGCGGTAACTTGCAAATTTCTGCCCTCTCTGAGAAACGGTCATTTATTACATTTCCGTTGATCATCAGCCGGTTCAAGGTTTTTATAATGGCTTGCCGTGCCTGATTCAGAATATCATCATGATTGCCCAAGCCCTGAATTCTTGCTGCAGTAAGTGCTGCAATTTCAGTTGCCCTGACTATTTCCATTCCATAATTAATATTCATACATTGTCCTAATTTACCATTTTGCAAAATTTAAAAGCAGCCGAGAACTTATGATTTTACGCCCCAGCACCGGTGAGTTCTCTGATACGACTGAGCAGAGCATCACTCTGTTTTTTGAGCAAAACGCCCTTTGCCGTATCTTTGATTTTCATGGGTTGCCTAAACTCATCAATCAATTCAATGTCAAGAGGAGCAGACTCAAGGTTTTGTGCTGCCTCCTGCATCTCTTCGGGGGTGGGAAGAATAATGCCGAAAAGTTGATAGGGGGTATGAACCAGAGCATGGCCACGATTGTAATATGCTGCAGCAAAACCACCATCCACATTGATTGCTACCCCATCGGCCGAGGCCATGGAATTTCCCTTGGTATAGTCAACGGGAGTATGTCCGAAAACCACGCGCTGAATGCCGAATTCTTCCTGCAATTTCTGCTTAAAGGCATCGGTTTGCATGTTTATCTTCCAGTAGAGGGTCCTTTCAATATGGCTTTCCGGATCGAGCAGAAAGTATCTCTCAAACGTTTTCATCGCGTGTTTGCCAAAGAAAGGCGATTTCGGCCCACACCACAGATAGAAAAACAGAGCCTGATCTCGAGGATCCTGAGGCTCTCCTGCAATGTATCTCTTTCCTACCCGTTCGATTGTTCCCTGTATGTAATCAAGGAGGTCACGACCACTTCGTCCCAAAAAACCCTCAAACTCACCATTCTCCTTCGATGGCACAAGTGCATGAATATTAAGGCTATTATTATGAATATGATAGGTCTTCCCTTTTTTATAGAAATAGCTGAGTAACCTCTTCACCTTTCTATTGGTGGTGAACTGTAGAGTCAGATCGTCTATGATTTCCTGTTCTTCCGCTGTGAGTTTTGCAGGATTATCAAGATCAATTGTGGGGAAATGACTATCGTTGAGACCAGCTGTATTTCCGGTCTTCAACATTTCTGCGAGACGATCAAGCCAGAGCCTGGATCCCATCTCATATTCGGGAAAATCCAATATGGTCTGTTCTTCGAGCTTAAACTGAATGACGGTAAGAGCCTTCTCCATACTCTTGCCCATATCAGTTTTTGCCTTTATTTTTCCAGTTATTTTTTCAACAGGGTAGGTTTTCTCTGCAAAGGCAGCCAGTTTCGAGCTATCTATGGAGAGCCTCTCCATCAATTCAAAATGATCATAGCGACAAGTTATACGCATGGCCTCGGCAACCAGCGACTGATGGCCAGCAACAGCCCCCATCCACAGGATATCATGGTTACCAAAGACATAATCGACCATATCCCTGTAGGCAGGTGACGAAATGATGCGAATGATCTTATCGGGCTGGGAGCCACGATCAAAGATATCACCGACAACAAGGATGCGATCGAGTAAAACCTGTCTGATACTATGGGCCAGATGACTAATCAGTCTCTCGGACAACACCGGTTCCTCGAAGACCTGATCCGGTACGGGAAGGCCGGAGATCAAGCGTTTAATGGTATTGCGAAATTCGGGCGGAAATATACCTTGGGTACGCTGCCTGATGTTGGACAGACGATACTTTAAAATTTCAACAAGACAGAAGATAACATCCTGAGTATCCATCAGAACAGTATCTTCAACGAAATATTCTTTTTTACGTATAATCTGAGTGAGATATTGAACTTTATCTACACTAAATGTTTTTGGAAGAGCTTCACGACATGTTTGGTAGAGCATCCCGAACCGGCCACGAAGGATAGCCATAAAACGATCTCCCTCACCATGGAGATCACTGATCCAAAGAGTGACAGGGATATTGGAGTTCAGCTCATTTTCGAGCTGCAGTAATTGCTGGGCCAGCTTATCGAGTTCACTGGTCTGCAGACGAAAACTTTCTTCCTTCATACTCCCCTCTCCTTTTTTTCCTCAAAAGGTAATAATTGATGGCCGTATACTCCCGCAGGAACAACCTCAAAATCTTTGGCTCCTGGAGGCTGCCAATAGAGTGTTAACCGTGCAGTTCCTTTACGTTGAAAATACTTGACAGTAAGTGGATACCAACCAGGTCCGGCAACGGATATTGCACCGATTTTAGAAAATCGATCTCCGTGGATAGCAGGATCGAACACGACAACTTCCCCATTCACCGCAACCTGGATACCATCGTTTGACATTGCCTTAAAACGGTATGTTCCGGATGATTCCATCCTAATCAACCCCGTCAAAAATACGGCAACTCCTTTGGCACGCTTACTGTCATACACATTTCCTTCAAATTGATGATCGAGCATGGGAACAGGCTGCCCTTTCTCCCCTTCTGTGAGCATCACAGATTCCGAGGCCATCTGGTTGAGATGACGATAAAAGACATATCTGTAATAAACTGACAGCCCCTGCTCAACAGAGGTACCGACGGGAAGGATATTAACTCCAGAGAGCATCGTGTCCGATTTTCTGCTGCAGGAACAGAGCAGTACGACAAGAAAGACGACGGCCAGAGAATGATGCCACTTCATATAAGCAACTAGTGGTGTGTAAGACCTGGAACTCATTCCTTAGCACGTTCGATGTTCAGCTGGTCAGTACTCATATTCCAGAAAGGAGTACCATCTTTTGTCAGACGAACCTTAAATGCATAGTGTTCACCTTTTTTCACTTTAGAGGCAAGAAACACATCCTCACCGTCAATCTCTGCCCAACTCCCCTTAATCTTCACTCTATCACCTCTTTTAATACCAGTTTCTTTGGGAGTGGCAAAGGAGACGGGACACAAATGGACATCGATTTTGTCTCCATCGTCATCGAGCACCAAAACTGTGGCCTTACTCATTCCTGGCAAAGGACTGACTTTCTTAAATTTCAGTACAGTTCCTCTCAACTTATCAAGCTCACGGGAATTGTAGAGTTTATTATATTCATCATCATTTCCCCAGCCACTCATATCTTTATCGGAAGCAGCGTAAAGAGAGGACAGGGTGAAGGAAGAGAGAAAAGAAATTGCCGCACAGAAAATGAATATCTTTTTGAATAGCGTCTGCATAGGGGTACCCATCAAAAAATTAATTTATCTTTAGATGCAGGCAACTAACACCTGCAGGTAGATCCATAATTTAATATATTAAGCAATGATAGGTATGGCAAGTACTATGCTCTTTTCAGGAAAGACTTGAGGTGTTTTTCTTGGTAAAATATGAGTTTGGTAAGGGAAACACATTCAGAAAACGACAAGAAACATTCACGGAGTATCTTTAAACTGGTAATCACCATGTATCAGCGTACCAGCAGTATTACGGAGGTAATCAATTTTACAAACGAAGCAGTTCAGTCTCAGACACGGCGCTCTCCGGTCTATAAGCCGTGTCTTTTCCAAGGGTTTTCAGACTACCTGAGTTATTAAATCAGGGCTTAATATAGGCAAACCCGTCTGCCTGCAGCTCAATCAAGCCGACAACACCAGCTGGAATAATCTCGCAGCCATCGAAAAGGTCTTCTTTCTGAATATCAAAAAGTGTTAATGCCCTTTCACAGATCTGAATACGAACCCCAGCAGCTGTAATTTGCCTGAGCTTCTCCATAAACATATACATCTGATCTCCTGCCAGCAATGCCACCCCCGGACCAGTAACAAGCAGAATCAATTCAAGTTCTTTGCCACTCAGAGCATCCAGGGTATTGCTGATATTGTTTAATCCAAGGTTAAAAATAAGATCATCTTCAAGATCTATATGAATTACTGCCTTATAACGCATTATACGATGCTCCTGTTTTTTGCTGTGATTTCTATCATGTCTCTGCAAAAGAAGTACCCTGAATACTAAATGTCAAGTCATCAGATACTTCTTTATTTGTAACTATTCACCATGCTATTGAACGGAACAATATTTATCCGGAATCTGGGGACA
>CAZIDU010000185.1:0-5258 GCA_964538055.1 uncultured Desulfocapsa sp.
CAGGCGTTAATGTCCAAAAAATAATGGGCTATGCACTTATCACTTGAATTCAGGGAATAACAAATATTGCTCCACAGCAAATAGAAGGCGAAAGCTTTCGGATGATTGAGGATGAGTTCGATACCCAGACCGGACTTCGTCAAAGAGATATGTCCCCTGAAAAATTTGCCATTATTCGTCGAGTCATTCATGCCACCGGTGATTTTTCCTTTGCGAAACTGCTCCACTTTCACCCGGGGGCCATTGAGGCTGGATGTGAGGCAATCCGATCGGGGAAGAATATTCTTACCGATGTCAATATGGCGGCAGCCGGAATCAGTAAAACACTTTTGACCCCCTTTGGTGGAAAAATAATATGCAAGGTTGCCGAACCTGAAATTGCCAGACTGGCACTCGAGAGAGGGCTTACCAGATCTCAAACGGCCATCGAAGAAGGCATGCTTGATAATGTGGGTATTGTCGCAATAGGCAATGCACCCACTGCCCTGATAACTATTATGAATCTTATAAGGGAAGGAACGATCAGGCCGGATCTGGTTGTCGGTGTCCCGGTGGGGTTTGTGAATGCCCCTGAATCAAAAGAGATTCTTTCGGAACAGGATTTTCCTTTTATCACCTGTAATGGAAGGAAGGGGGGCTCAACTGTTTCGGTGGCAATTGTAAATGCCTTGTTACGCCTTGTATAATAAAATGTTCCTTGACTTCAGCCTATGGCAATGGTTACCTTGTTAATGATAAAGGTTCTTATGTTTTGCTTAGGCACTTTTTTTGATATCATGGCCGATTGCAGGATAGGTCAAAACGTCACGGTATACTTTTATGCTTCGAATTTTTCCTCCCATATCTTTCCTTATACTGCTCTTACTGCTTAGTCCAGCTGATGTTAACGCTGAGGGGAGTAGTCAACGCTGTCTTCCCTGCGAAGATGTCCAGCATGCTGCTGATCTAGCAGTCATTGAAGAGAAGTTATTTCTTGCAAACAATAATTCTCTGGAATTGCTTGATGAAAAAGAACGGGATTGGTACGACACTTTTCAGGAGGGCGGTTTTTTTTTTGATGGCTGGCAGGAAATAAGTGCCGATGTGGTGGCCCAGGTTCCAGCAGACAAGAAAGTTAAAACCAAGGTGACCATGCTTGCGCTCGGCCTGAAAATTGGATGTGAGTGGAGCAAGGAGAATGATGTGCGTAGAATCTCCACTGATATGCTTAGGGACTGGGGTAAGGTGATCCGGAAAACAGTTGCAGATTCACCCGACGAGCTTTCGGTGGTTATCAATTCAATAGAATCGGAAGTTGAAAAGATCCTTTTCTAGGTAACTCTTCAGAAGCACTCCATCTTCGTCCATTTTAACCTGCCTACATATAAATTCATATGCTGCGCAGACTTCTAAACAGTTACAGTTCAGAAGTTATTCTTCCAGTAATCGCGTTACTCCACACTCCACCTTTCCCCGGTGGAGTCGAATTTCTACCCTGTCATCGATGTTGAGCTGTTCACTTTCTCGTATAAGTGTCTTTTTGCCGGATTTTTGATCAATTTTACTCGTGATTGAGTACCCTCTCGACATCGTCGCCAGAGGACTGACGGCATCGAGCAGTGATGCCTGTTGAGCAAGGAGTGCCTCTTTTTCCGTAAACATGCTTCTAGATAGGTAGAGAAGTTTATCCGCTGCAAACTGAAGACGTTGTTCCTGGAGCCGAACTTTTGTTATGGGTGAATTGTTCTGTAACTTTGTTGAAAGATCATCACACAGGGCAGTATTGCGGCTTATGAGTTTTTCAACCAGAGTTACTAATTTGAGAGACGCATGATCCAGGCGAAGGGAAGAATTGGTGAAGATAAAATCCATATCACCAAGCAATCTACGATTTTGACTCACCCGGTACTGATAGCCATCCATGGTGTTTGTTATCACTCTGGTGATTTGTTTTTGAAAACGGCTGATCTTCTCTTTAATTGCAACACCATCGGGAATAATCATCTCCGCTGCGGCTGTTGGAGTTGGAGCTCTCAGGTCGGCACAAAAATCACTTATGGTGAAATCCACTTCATGGCCAATGGCAGAAACAACGGGTATGGCAGATTCTGAGATTGCTCTCGCTAGAACCTCCTCATTAAATGGCCAGAGATCTTCCAGTGACCCTCCGCCACGACAGAGCACAACAATATCCGTCTCAGGATGGATTACATTGAGTAAATCCAGAGCTTTTATAATCTCAGTTGCAGCATGATTTCCCTGGACGGGTACCGGGAATATCTTAATGGTGGTTGGAAAATCTAGTTTTTTCCATATCTTGAGGAAGTCATGGACAGCAGCTCCACTTGGAGAGGTGAGCAAAACAATTTCCTTTGAGAATCTGGGAAGACTCTGTTTGCGTTCCTCGGCAAAAAGGCCCTCAGCCTGGAGTTGTTTTTTGAGTTTTTCAAATTGTACCTGCAGCAGACCACTGCCTTTAAAATCCACACTGTCCACGATAAGCTGGTAGTCACCACGTGGTTCATAGATGGATATTCGTCCGTGACAGACCACCTCCTGTCCATCCTCAAGAGCTTTTTCAAGGTAGCGAGCCTGACCCTTAAAAAGTACCGCCTTTAACTGGGCACCTGCATCTTTCAGGGTGAAATAGGCATGCCCGGAAAAGGGTCGTTTAAGGTTGGAAATCTCGCCCTGTACTTTGATAAAACGGTATTTCATTTCAACCAGATTCTTCAACTCTCTGGTGAGGGTGGTGACGGAATACATTTTATCTGTTTCCTGGTAAATCATAAAAAGCGTCCGTATGCTGATTGAGCTTGAAAAATCCGTAAAATGTGCGGTTTGAGAATAGACATGACCTGCAGGATAGGGTAAATTAAACTGTTTGCGTCTGATATTAAAAACAGATCCAGTTACCACTATCATAGATACTGGTATAGGGTTTTCTCATAAAGGTAAAGAAAAAAGCTAGGAGTGAAGGATGACTGAACGAAGTGCATTTGATCAAAATCAGGTGGCTGAGAATGCCTACGTTGAACCGAGCGGTGTCCTGGACCAGCTCAATCTCCCACTCGGTTTTGTTAAATTTGTCAGAAAAAACAAACGAATTTTACAGATAACCGGTGCAGTCGTTGTGGTTTCCGTGGTCACGGGATCCCTATATCAGAGCTATCGTGCTGGCCGTCTTGAGGATGGAGCCAGTAGCCTTTCCATCTCCATGGATACCGAAGGGGATGAAAAAATAAAAGCCCTTGAGCATGTCGCAGCTGACTTCTCAGGGACTCCGTCATCGAACTGGGCGAAGGTTGAACTGGGTCATATGGCCATGAAGAACAAGCTCTATTCAAAAGCCAAAACATATTATTCAGAGGTTCGTGAAGAAGTATCAGCTTCAAATCCACTCTATGGACTGCTGACCTTTGGCGTTGCCCAGGCAGAAGAGGCTGAAAAAAAATACAGCGAAGCGTCTGCATCATACGCAGCTCTCAAGGAAATTGATGGCTATAAAGATGAGGGCTATATGGGAATGGCTCGGGTTCTTGAAGCAGAAGCAAACAACAAAGAGGCCCTGGCAGTGTACGAAGAATACCTCGGGACCTTTCTTGGTGAAGAGCAAAACCCTCAACTGACCCGAATGATCCAGGAAAAAATTACTCGACTTCGCGTTCAGGAATGAAAATAGTCTCCAGTCCAGCTGAGATACAGACCCTGGCTCAAGAGTTTAGATCGAAGGGGCTGAAAATTGGCCTTGTACCCACCATGGGCTGGTTTCACGAGGGACATCTTTCGCTTATGCGTAGAGCCAGGCAGAGCGCAGATCGAGTGATCGTCACTCTTTTTGTGAATCCCATACAATTTGGGCCAAATGAGGATCTGGATAGCTATCCCCATGACATTGACAGAGACTGTAGACATGCTGAGAAAAACGGAGTTGATGTTGTTTTTGCCCCAGAAAAAAGCAGTATGTATAGTCAGGGGTTTGCCAGCTTCGTATCGGTTAATGCTCTGACATCTTCTCTTTGTGGAGCCAGCAGACCCGGTCATTTTGATGGAGTGACCACAGTTGTTGCCAAGCTTTTTAATCTGACCCTTCCACATCTCGCAGTTTTTGGAGAAAAGGACTTCCAGCAATTGGCAGTGATTCGGAAGATGGTGCAGGATCTTGACTTTCCTATAGAGATTATCGGCCACCCAATTGTTCGTGAAAAAAATGGCCTGGCAATGAGCTCCCGCAATACTTACCTTCACAGTGATGAGATGAATGCCGCTCTCTCCCTGTCTCAGAGTATAGGAGCTGCTCAAAAAGCCATAAAGAGCGATGATTCCTTGATGGTCACAGTAGAGGGTCTGAAAGAACTGGTTCGTAAGGTAATCACAGAGCATCCTGCATGTGAAGTTGATTATATAGAAATAGTTGATAAAAACACATTGGACTTCTGCACCCATTTGAGCCTTCAATCCCAACTTGTCCTGGCGGTAAAAATAAACAATCGGATCCGGTTGATAGATAATGCTCTACTGATGGATTTCTGATGATTCATTTGGAAATCAAAAACATTTTTTTTAAAAATATAGTAACTCTTCACCGAAATTGAGTTTGAGCCGGAATTGAATAACGAATATGCTGGTAGGAAACTGGGGACATGACCCAATTCGTCTTTGTCTTTTGAATTGGGATCGTGTCCCCAGTTTCCGGATAAATATTGTGCCGTTCAATAGCATGGTGAACAGTTACAGTGCGGTGTTATACCAACTAACAGGTATTTGCTGAATAGTTACAAAAAATATTATTTTATAAGGTTATCAATATGGAGCGTCAAATGCTCAGGGCCAAGTTACACAGGGCCACTATTACGGAAGCAGATCTCAATTATGAAGGAAGTCTCACCATTGACAGGGATCTTCTTGATGCCGTTGGGATAGTGCCCTTTGAACGAGTGAAGGTCTATAATATAAATAATGGCGAACGTTTCGATACTTACGCCATTGAAGGCAAAGCAGGATCCGGTGTTATAGGTTTGAATGGAGCTGCTGCTCGCAAGGGGATGGTCGGAGATCTTATTATTATTGTTACCTTTGGGTTTTACACGCCACAGGATCTCGAGACATATCATCCAAATATTGCACTGCTTAATGAAAAGAATGCTATAAAAGAAATGCTCACTAAATAATTGATGGCGTCGTGAAAATTCTCCATCTGCTTCGTTGCTACAAATTTTCTATTATTACGACGTACCCTAGTACGCCGAAATAATAGAAAATTTACGCGCCTCGCATAT
>CAZIDU010000186.1:0-5189 GCA_964538055.1 uncultured Desulfocapsa sp.
AGAATGGTACACTAACAAAATAATGGGCTATGCACTTATCACTTGAATTCAGGTAGCTATGGTGTTGTTGTTGATCCTGTTTTTTTTCGGCTACCTTGTAGGATTTTTTTACTCAGGGAAAACCTTTTAAGAGTAATGTTTTTATTGTAAAAAAAACACTGCGGAGGAAAAAAAAGATGATTTAATTAGAGTACTCATGTATAATGCTAATTTTTTGATGAGTTATAGCGATGGCCACGGATATGAATTCAACATATGGTTTTATTCATTACCTTCTACGCAATGTGGAGATTAACCGAAATTAAGGCCATCATTAATTAATCCCCAAAATATACCTTAGGAGGTAAGAGATGGGAATGAAGAAGAGTTATAGAAAAATTGCAATGGTGTCTGCTGTTGCTCTGGTTGTTGGTTGTGCTGGAAGTGCTTTAGCTGCTGTTGATCTTGATAATCCTACTGCGCTTTCATATGCAGAAGAAATAACAATCGCTACAAGTATCGATTTAGTAGATGATGTTGGTGGTGTTCAGGACATGACTTTTGTGATGAATGCAAATATTATTCCTGCTAATACCAATATCCGTGTAACTGTTACCTTGTCTAATGGTGCAACATTTGCTACCGCTCCTTCTGCTACGGGTATTGCTGATATCGATGACGAACCTACTTCTCAACCTTTTGTTGTCTTTAAAGGTGGTCTAGATTCATCAACAGTCACTTTTAGTGGTAATTCTGGTGCTGGTTTTGGTGCAGCAGAAAATTTTGTTGTTCAGATTACAGCTATTAATGTCCTTAATCATGCTGATGTTACTGCTGATGTTACTGTTAGTACTGCCGACGACTTTGGTCCAACCACAATTAAGACCATAAGCGCTGCTCCTTATCTTGGTTTTGATCCCGCACTTGTTATGACTGTCGTACCTGAAGATTCCGCTGGTGACTATGATCTTATTGATGTCGCGCAAAGTACCACGTTTTTTGATGATTCAATCGGAGATCTTACTACCGTACTTGGTACCGTAGGATTATTACATACTCCACGACTGACAGCTACTGCTAGTGCTGCTACAACTGATGCCGATGATCTCATTAGTAATCTTGCTGTTACTTATACTGCAACAAACGGTCTGTCTGCGTTCGATCAAACTGGTGGTTCAGTTGCTGATACAGTTGGTACTTTTGTAATCGATGGAATAACTGCTACAGATACTACTGCTATTGCTAGTACTTATTCGGCTGAAACAGATGTCACTTTTACTGTACCAGCTCTCAATGAAGTAGCGATTAGTAATTCTCCTGTATCTGTAACCTTTACAGGTACAGCTCTGACTGGATATGATGCTGATTCGTCAACTGGCACAGTTTCTCTTACACCTCTTGCCAAAAATAGTCAAACTGCCATAGCTAACTTTGCTTTAACTCCAGGTGGCTTGTATAGCAACTATGTGCGTATCTCTAATACTTCTGCTATAGAAGGAGTGGTATATATTACAGTTTATCAAGATGATGGAACCGCGTCATCTTCTTTTACTTTGTCAGATGTTGATGCTTCTTATTCTGATGCTCTTCCAGCTCAAGGAAGTTCAGCCCAAATGACTATTCAAGAAATCTATGATGCATCTGGTCTGAGTGCAGGTTATACCGGAAAGCTTCGTGTTGAAGCAACTGGCGAATTCACTGATATCGATATTCAGGTTTACACTGTATCTCTTGATGGTAATAACTTCTCTACCTTTTAGTCGGTAGTGTAGAAGTACAGTCAAAAGATATTGATAAGTACAAAACCCCCTATGAAGTTACTCATAGGGGGTTTTTTGTTTGCCCGGCATGTGAAAAATCAGGGACAGACCACGTTTAATTTATAAAATCTTACTATCTTTGCTACTCTCCTGTCCTATGCTGTTTTGTCTGTTTTGGGGTCGGACCAAGGCAACAGGTTGATTTGGCGTGATAAGTTACCAAAAGTAGTCCTGTTTTTATCCTTAGAAGGCCCATTTTATAGGCAAAATGGCCCATCTAAGCAAGCAATAGCAAAGAAATCGGGATCAGACCACGTTTTTATTCCTATGAATCGTATTGACCCTATTACTCTCGCGTACTGAAAATCCCCCCCCAGTGACCAAAGAAATTAAATATGATGCTCCCGGAACTCGAGACTTCAATATCTAATGGTGAGCTAAAAGACTAAAACAGATGGTGATTTCTTAGGGAACACTATACATCTATTTTTACAACAAATATTTTTGTTTTGTTCTGACGTTTTTATTGTCACGAAATTTGGCTATGACTGATTTGGAAGTCTTTTTTGTGAAAGGCGAGTTTGCGTGTTTGTCAATTCAGGGATCGTTTGTCTGTCCGTCTTTTTGGTGCATTCACTGCAGGAAAAAATGTCTGACAAATCTATAATAAGGAACCTGCGACTTCTGTTCCTATATCACGTCAAATTATAGTCAACACACATGAGGTGTTACAGTGGTTAAGAAAACTAAAAAGATGCCCTAAGTATAAAACACCACCCTATGAGGTATTTGAAAAAGTGACGGGTGTGAATGTTAGAAAATTAATGGGCTATGAATTTATCACTTAAATCCAAGTTTTAAGGATATTTTTTTTAAGAACTTTTTTGATATACTCGTAAAGTCTCCTTCGGGGTTTGGCTCGTTTTCAGATGTTTTAAGTTCTAATTTTGCGGCATTATCAGTGGGTCGACGAGTGATATAGGTATCGAGTAAAAGCCCTTCTGGTGGCGGATCAGCCGGCCCGCGCTCCAAAACTACGAAATCTGGAAACACCTCCATCTTTGTGATAAGGGGCCACATTGAAGCTGTCACTCCTTTAACCGGCAACGATCGAGCAATACTACCGGTCGCTTCGCTCAATTCAGCTATTAACCTAAGTAATTCCGTTCCATGGGGCAACGAAAAGTCTAACGGTAGGGAAGGCCAGCATCCCCAGGACCAGTCTTCTATTATATATAGGCCTCCAGGCCGAAGGAGTGGAAACAATATTTCAAAACTCCTTTTTGTCTGCTCATACATATGTGATGCGTCATCTATAACCAGATCCAAATGTCCCTCGAGATCTTCATGTACAATGTTATGCAATTTCATCTCATTCGTTTGATCAGTTCGCCAATAGGTTCTGACGCAATCATCGAGGTTGCGTGATGTTTTCCATTGTTGAAAATATTTGCTGTCTTCACGATCTTGGTTATCGATTCCAACGAACCGCTTCGGATTCCACATTTCACACCAAAACGCAATGCTACCGCCATCAAATATTCCAAGCTCTAAGACGTGAGTGTGCTCAAAATCTTTTCGGCGAGACCAAAAGTTTTCGTATTGATCCATCATCCGCTTCGGCTTATGGAGCTGAAAACAGTCATCCCCAAGCTCCCAATTGTTATCCTTTGCCCCCTCAAGTCGAAATACCAAATCACCCATCAATATGCGATCCGATTTCCATATCACATTGGAATGATCAGTTAAACCTTGGCCAGCCTCTTTAGGTGTATCAACAGAAACATCACTCGGGTGTCTTAATTGGTTATTCATGTATGGAATCCTCCTACGATATCTTTAATTGCGAACTCTGGTATCTCTAACATAGTATTAAAATTGCTTGATTCAGAACACATCCTGAAACTCAGCCTAGATTCATAACTCTGGTATCGCGTGATTGAATACGCTCAAGTCTTGTTGAGATTATTATTGTATTGCTTCTCTTGGAATTGGAATTTTTCCCATCCAATTGTTTAATGACACCCTGATTCGTTAATCAGTTTATTTATGCTGTTTTTCACGTCCCAGGAGTTTGTCTTCTGGGGTAATATACCCGATGCTGCTATGAAGGCGGACTGTGTTGTAGTATTTTACAAAATCATCTACTATGATACGGGCATCATTTAAAGAAAGAAGCACACCTGTGCGAATACATTCATGTTTTATGGTTCGATGATATCTGTCAATCTTACCGTTACTCAGTGGATAATACGGTGCAGTACGAATATGCGCCATACCTGCTATCTTGATAAATTCTTTAAAATCCTTGGCTATAAACTGAGGGCCATTGTCTGATATAATCCTCGGAGTGGCTTCTGGGTGTTTTTCCCGGGCCAGCTGAATAATCGTTTCAATCTCCGCCTCCTTCATACTCTCCCGAATCTCCCAATGGATAATAGAGCGACGGAACTAACAAGGATACTGCACATGTGAAAAAATGTGCCGATTAGGTTCAGGTGCGAAATATCAATATGCCAATGAGCATGCGGTTGTAAAGGCTGTACAAAGCCTTTACCGTTTTTATTGGGCTTTGGGTTCCACTTGTTGATCAGTCCTGCCTCCTTAAGAACCCTGTATACAGAACTTGGACTCACGGCCACAAGGTCACAATCAAGTATCACAGTTGAGGTTCAAAACTCGAGTTCCGATCACGAGGAGTTTCGGTCTAAATGGTACCATGATCACCTTTAAGCGTTTTAGAACTATAACCATTGCGACTGTTACCAGTATTCCGCCCCTTCCTCTCATGGCTGGTATAGTCCAAGTGGTGTTCCAGTTCTGCATTCAGAGCTGCTTCAACTGTGATTTTTGTAAGTTGTGCAGAAAGTGCACTAGGGTCTTCTGGTGTTTTAATTGCTATAGCAATTTCAGTAGCTAAAGCTCATATTTTTCTTTATTCATTGTAGTACCCGTTGTTTTTTTCTCTTGGTGAGAAATTAATCAACAATGGGTAGTTACACAATTTAATTATTGTTTCAATTCAGGGTGCTACCGGTGTTTTTATAAAGGTGTTGGCTATAATCTAAAACCGGTGATGCCGGTAAGTCGACATAAGTACCTTCACGAATTTCTTTTCAAAAAGAAACCAAAAGACTTCCTAATATACTTAAATCCTAACGCCAAGTATGAAATCGACAAAATCGAAGACAAACCACTACTGCTATATTTCGGACATCAGACAGGAAACATTATATCGAGTTCTACGGATAGCTAGTTTACACCGTATTAGAATAATCGATCATTTCGAAGTAGTTTGTTAACTTCTACACCCAGTGGTATTTCAAACTCTGAAGTAGACAGGATTTTATTACCACTCGCCTCAACAAGGCGTAATGAAATATACACAACATATTTACCTATACTGTAGGATCCAACAACTACAGCTTCAGCATTGTATTTGCTACTTAG
>CAZIDU010000187.1:0-5148 GCA_964538055.1 uncultured Desulfocapsa sp.
TTTTTTCTCAAACGCTACTATAGCTGGCTTCTAAGCATGTCCGGGAACTGCTGGACTTTTGCTGTGATTCTTGCTTAAAAAATGAATACAGGCTAAATGATACCAGACACTACTTGCTCAATTTTCGAACTTCTTTGATTATTACTACAATGCGACATTCCCTGTTCATACTCTGCTTTCTCTTTTCAGTTTGCTTTCCGGTCACTCACGGGTTTGCAACAGCAAATATGATACCGTCCAGCGACAAATCACAGAAGGCATACAAACGGGTCGCCCCCACACTTATCCGGGCGATGCAAAAAAAGGGAGCCACCCTGGGTGATCCGGTTTTTATCAGGATTTTCAAACAGGAAAAAATCCTGGAGATCTGGCTCCGACAGGGACTCACCTATATCTTGTTCAAATCCTATTCTATCTGTCACCATTCAGGAAATATCGGGCCAAAAATAAGGGAAGGAGATAATCAGAGCCCTGAAGGATTCTACACCGTGGGGGTAAGTCAGTTAAACCCTAACTCCAGTTACCACCTCTCTGTTAATCTGGGATTTCCAAACGAATATGACAGAAGTCATAAACGTACCGGCAGTTTATTGATGATCCATGGCAGATGTTCTTCTGCCGGCTGTTTTGCCATGGCGGATTTCCGTATGGATGAGATCTACGCCATCATGGAATCGGCTCTTATTTCAGGCCAGAGTCAGGTGCCGGTACATATTTTCCCATTTAAAATGAGTAAGGCAAACATGGCCGCCCATCAGGACTCCCAATGGATTGACTTTTGGAAAAACCTCAAGGAAGGATATGACTACTTCGAGGGACACCACTCACCTCCGATTGTGGTTGTCCAGGATAAACGCTATAAATTCATTACATTTCGCCCACTTCTTTTTGGTGGTACTCTCCCCCCTCCAATACCACGCCTTGCATCCGTTACAATGAAGAAGAAGTTTAAAATCCAACAACCTCCTGTTCCGTCAACAACTCCCCCAAAACGCCAGCGTCAAGTCCTTGCAAGGATCGACAGAACTACTCCTTCTGCTCCAGACCTTCTAGGTCAAGGAGACTGATCGTTTTTCCCTCCACCCGGATCAGACCTTCCTCGCTCATCTTCGCAAATATTCTGGACAATGTCTCGGGGATAGTTCCAAGTAGGCTTGCCAGTTGCCCTTTGGAGATCTGCAGCTCCACTTTTTCTATATTCTCCTGCTCTTCAGCAAGATACAGAAGATACCCCGCTAATCGTGCGGGAACCTCTTTTAAAGAAAGATTTTCTATCTGAGTAGCAAAACGACGCAGCCGCATGGAAAGGACAGCCAGCATATTCATGACAAGAGAAGGCATGGTATGCACAATATCCACAAATTTTTGCCGTGGAAAAAATATCAGGTTTGTCTTCTCAAGAGCTGTTGCATTGGCTGGAAATGGCTGGTTATGAAAAACCGGAACTTCACCAAAGGGCTCACCTGCACCAAAAATATGCAATATCTGCTCTTTTCCTGCGGTGGATGTTTTAAATATTTTCACTCGTCCGGTTTCCACCATATAAAAACCGATCCCGGGATCACCTTCAAAAAAAATTGTTTCCCCACGACCATACTGCCTGGTTACTGCAATCTTCTCTATCTCATCCAAATGCTCCGAGGGGAGCCCGCCAAACAATTCACTTGTTGCTAATACCTGACGCATTCATTATTCTCCTGAAATTCATTCTCACAAAAACCAACCATTCAGCCAATACCTGTTAATTGGCATAACACTGCACTGTAGCATACTATAGCATGCCGTATCATTATCTTTCCTATCCACAGCATTTATTGTTCAGATGACAGAGAACCGCCACATACTCCATATTGACATGGATGCTTTCTTTGCCTCTGTGGAACAGATGGACAATCCCAAGTTTGCTGGTCGGCCACTCATTGTCGGCGGTAATCCTGAAGGACGAGGCGTGGTGGCAGCATGTTCCTACGAGGCAAGAAAATTCGGGATTCGATCGGCACTCTCAGCCGCAAGGGCCATTAAACTCTGCCCCCATGCCCTCTTTATCCGTCCGCGAATAGATCGTTACAAGGAAGTTTCCCTGCAGATTATGGAAATTTTTAAAAGCTATTCTCCGCATATTGAGCCACTCTCTCTGGACGAGGCCTTTCTCGATATTTCAGAAACCCACAAAACCATAGAGTCTGCAGCACACACGGCTGAGCAGATTCGCAGCAGGGTTTTTCACGAAGTTGGCCTCACCTGTTCTGCCGGGGTCTCCTATAATAAATTCCTTGCAAAGGTGGCATCTGATATGAATAAACCCGATGGCTTAACCGTGATCACAATCGATGAAGCACAGCCATTTCTGGAAACACTGGTCATCGGAAGATTCTTTGGTGTTGGCAAGGTAACCGAGAAAAAAATGCATTCACTGGGCATACGTTGCGGTGGGGATCTGCTCCGTTTCGAAAAAGGAGAACTTATTCGTTTTTTTGGAAAAGCCGGGGCCTATTTCCATGATATTGCCAGGGGGATTGATAACCGTCCCGTGGAATCACGAAAAGGACGTAAATCCATTGGAACCGAAACAACCTTCCATACGGACATCGATGATATCAATGAAATAGAAGAAATTCTTGAAAATCTAGCACGTAAAATTGAACGTGGTCTCCAGAATAAGGATTGTGGAGGAAGTACCGTCACCCTGAAAGTTCGCTACCATGATTTTAGCACCGTAACACGATCATACACCCACCCTGCCCCAATTCATAGTTTTGAGGAAATCATGCGCTGCATGCCGCAACTGCTCGGGTCCACGAAGGCTGGAAAAGTGAAAATTCGTCTTCTTGGGATCAGTCTTTCAAATCTCACGTCCAGATCTCAGAAGATACCGGTACAGCTGGAACTTCCTTTTTACTAAATAATGGCACAAAGCCTGTTTACTTCCACTATAACGATTACTATTGTTTGACCACAGAAACATTAATCTACCTTTTATTAAGTACTTCACAAGGCATCAAAGACACTCTTATGAAAGATCTAATAGGCTCTATCTTTAATATTTTCCGCTGGGTTGGCAAATTCATTACAACTGTACGGATATTGACACTTAACATCGCTTTTCTGGCCCTGCTGGCTTTTCTGTTTATCTCACTCTCTTCCCGGTCGCCACAGAAAGAAGCCAAAATTCCAGATAGCGGTGCCTTAGTGCTTAGCCTGTCCGGGAACATTGTCGAAGAAAAGCAGGCCAGTGACCCAATCTCCTCGTTGATAAATGATAAACTCGGCTTTGACACCCTTCCATCGGAAACCCTGTTTCAGGATATTCTGGATGTGATTGCAGAGGCCGCCAGCGACGACAAGGTTACTTTTATCCTCCTTGACCTCAGTAAACTTGGCTCCGTGGGACTCAATCAACTCCAAACCATAGGGGCTGCATTACAGGATTTCAAAACGAGCGGAAAAAAGGTCGTTGCTGCCGAAGACTTCTATCAGCAAAAGGCCTATTACCTGGCAAGCTTTGCCGATGAAATCTACCTCAATCCAATGGGTGGCGTTGACTTACATGGAATTGGTACCTTTCGGCTTTTTTTTAAGGACGCTATCGACAAATTAAAAATTAACTATAATATCTTTCGTGTTGGAACCTTCAAATCAGCACTTGAACCCGTTATGCGAAATTCCATGTCAGCGGAAGCAAGATCTCAGAACATGACCTGGCTCACACCACTCTGGGACAGCATCACCACTGATATCATCCGGGAACGAAATCTTAGTCCGGACAGCATTCAAATGTACACGGAGAACATTGCTTCGGAACTGGCAACTGCCGGTGGAGATTCAGCTCGATTGGCTCTCGAATCAGGACTGGTTGATGGTTTGAAAACCCGGGAAGAGCTCCGTCTCTTTCTCACAACTCTCAGTGGTAAAGATGGCAAGGGCAATTTCAAGCACATTCCATTCAGCACCTATCTCACCACCGTTCCCCGTTCCTTTACTGGCTCCCTGGATGAAAATGGTAATATTGCTATTATCATCGCAGAAGGCTCCATCCTCAACGGCAAACAGCCGGTTGGAACGATTGGAGGCGACACGATGGTCGCACTTATCCGACAGGCACGTGAAAACAACAAAATTAATGGCCTGGTACTGCGAATTGTATCAGGGGGCGGCTCAGTTTTTGCCTCAGAGATTATTCGCCAGGAAATCCTCGAATACAAAAAGACAGGCAAACCACTTGTAATCTCCATGGGGGCCATGGCAGCATCCGGTGGTTACTGGATTGCAGCTGATGCCGATGAAATATGGGCATCCCCTGTCACCCTTACCGGATCCATTGGTATATTTGCAGCCATCCCCACATTCGAGAACTCGCTTTCAGAAATGGGAATATATAGTGATGGCGTTGGAACAACCAGCCTGGCAGCAGCACTGGACATCACTCGTCCCCTCTCGCCCCTTTTGAAAGAAGCCATTGAGATCAACCTTCTTCATGGCTATGACCAGTTTTTAAATATAGTCTCCAAGGGACGATCTATGACTCCCGAGAAAGTGAGAACCGTGGCAGAAGGTCGGGTCTTTAACGGCCAAAAAGCATTTCAACTTGGTCTTGTTGATAAACTTGGTACCCTTGATGATGCCATCGAATCTGCCGCTGGCCTTGCCGGGCTGAACGAGTACACTGCCTCCTATATCCGGCGCCCCTTAACGGTTAAAGAGGAATTCTTACAGATTTTTTCCGGTTCCTTCACCAGCACTCTGACTTCAATGATCCCTCCTGCTCTCCTAAGAGTGTTTAATCGTCTGCTTGCCCCGGTCACAGAAATCATCCTACTAAACGATCCAAAAGGATTATATGCCCATTGCCTCATTCATGACCTCTCACTTTAAGAGGCAGCAGTTTGCAGTTTTTGTAAAATCGATGTAACTATTCACCGAAATTGAGTTTGAGTCGGAATTGCATAACGAATACGCTGGTAGGAAACTGGGGACATGACCTAATTCGTCTTTGTCTTTTGAATTGGGATCGTGTCCCCCGATTCCGGATAAATATTGTGCCACTCAATAGTATGGTGAATAATTACAAATCGATTAGTATTTATTCTCTTAGATTACTGAAGTTTCCTGTAAAATTATGTAGCACAAGTTCTACTTTTCTTAAGCTAC
>CAZIDU010000188.1:0-5116 GCA_964538055.1 uncultured Desulfocapsa sp.
CATTAATCTAATAATTTTGTTATTTAAAAGAAATCAGAATAAACAAGATAGTTGATTTGTGAACGGAACACGGTGTGAATCCGTGGCATTCCCGATGCTGTAACCCCTCCTGTTTAGAGTCCAAAAGGAAACTTTTTCGACAATTTTGCCACTGTTTCAATGTAATGAAATGGGAAGGCCGCCAAAAGAGAGGGCAAGCCAGAAGACGAACTAATCAACTTTAAGCAATTGAACTCGATGGCAAAGGGTTCTGACGGGCATTTATGCTCGATCAGGACCCTTTTTTTTTATTCCTAGGGGGCCTCGACAACTTACTTTAAGGTGTAAAAAAATGAAAACCCAGATTGAATTAGCACGAGAAGGAATTATCACGGAACAAATGAATACGGTCGCCTCGGCTGAGGGGTATAATCCAGAAATCATTAGATCACATGTTGCCTCTGGAGAAATCGTTATTGCAAATCATCCGAATAGACCGAACCAGAAGATTGTTGGTATAGGTACAGGACTCCGCACAAAAGTTAATGCCTCAATCGGTACATCTTCCGATATTTGTGACATTGAAATGGAATGTCGCAAAGCAAAAGCTGCTGAAGAAGAAGGCGCTGACACTCTGATGGAGCTTTCTGCCGGTGGAGATCTTGATGCAATTCGCCGTGCTGTTTTGTCCACCACTAACTTGCCAGTAGGAAATGTCCCTTTATACCAGGCTTTTAAGGAAACAACCGACAAATATAAAAATCCAGGTAAACTAGACCCTGAGTATCTTTTTGACCTTATTGAAAAACAGCTAGATGACGGCATGAGTTTTATGGCTATCCACTGCGGCATCAACCAGTACACGATAGAACGTTTGCGTAAGCAGGGCTATCGCTACGGAGGATTAGTGTCCAAAGGCGGAACCTTTATGGTGGCCTGGATGGACATTAATGGAAAAGAAAATCCTCTTTATGAACAGTTTGACAGGGTCTGCGCCCTCATGAAAAAATATGATGCGGTTCTTTCTCTGGGTAATGGTATTCGGGCCGGGGCTATTCATGACAGTCACGATAGAGCCCAGATGGCAGAGATGATCATCAACTGTGAGCTAGCTGAACTTGGCAGGGAAATGGGATGTCAGATGATGGTGGAAGGGCCAGGCCATGTTCCGCTCGATGAAATTGCCGGTAATATCATGCTTGAAAAACGAATGAGTGGTAACGCTCCATATTATGTCTTAGGGCCAATCCCCCTTGATACCGGCGCGGGATATGATCATATTGCTGCAGCAATCGGCGCCGCCAATTCTGCGCGCTATGGTGCAGATTTGGTGTGTTATATCACGCCGGCTGAACATTTGGCTTTGCCTAACGAACAAGATGTCCGTGAAGGTGTGCGTGCTACCCGCCTTGCTGTACGAGTTGGAGATATCGCCAAATACCCAGACCGCAGAGAGAATGAGAAAGTAGCAGCTAAGGCCCGGCGCGACATGCGCTGGGCAGATCTTGATGAAGTTCTTATGTTCCCTGAAGTTGCCAAAAAAGTAAAAGAAAGCCGATCCCCTGCCAATAAAGATACTTGCACTATGTGCGGTGATTTTTGCGCGATGAAAAAAGGTATGGAAGTCTTTGGGGATGATATTCGCGGCGATAAGGTAACATGTAAAAAAGAGAAGTAACCTCTTCTTTGTTATTATCTCACCATTTTGCGCTTATATGTTTTTCGTTCCCTTCGGGGTTACAAACACAGAGTGTCCAGCTTGTCTGGATTAGGGCCTTGTATTTCTGATGTATGACCTTACTTTTCTCAATGCTGACCCAGCTCACACAAATTTTCAGTACCTAGAGGATCTTTCCACAGCCTACTGGTTTTCGGAAACGCTCTTTGCTGCAATGGAGCTGCATATTTTCGATGTGATTGAAAAGAAATTCCCAACTACACATGAACTTGCCGGGGCAGCATCCTGTCATGAAGATGAACTAGACAGGATGCTGACGGTTCTGAACCGTATGGAACTCATCACAACAGTAGACGGGCGGTGGGTAAACAGTCAAATATCTCGTACGTATTTGACCTCTGAAAGCAGCTCATATATGGGGAATTTCCTACTTTACCGCAAATATATGCAAAGCGGTTGGAGATCATTAACTCAGAAGATTTCCAATACTCTCCCCCCAGAAACTCAGTCTTCGTCAGAACCAAACTACGCTCAAAAAACGTTTGATTATGTACAAGCCATGGACCAATTATCGCGACAGAAGGCAAAAGAAATTCTGCGAATAATCAACATGGATGCCTGGCAACCACCTATTCTTGATATCGGAGGTGGAGGCGGCGCACTCGGCCGTACCTTTATTGAGGCAAAAACAGACTCTTCTTCCAAGTTGCCTGATTGCAGTTATCACACTGATCTTCTTGAATTACCCGAAGTCATCAAAGCCGCTAAAGATATCTACAAAAATGAGAACGATTGGCGCCATATTAATTTCATTGCAGCCGATTTTCGTCATTACCAAAGTGACAAGACATATGGGCTTATAATCATCGGTAATTTTCTTCATGCTTACAGTAGGGAAGAGGCAAAGGAGCTACTCATCAAGGCCCTTACCATGCTTTCCCCCCAAGGCATTCTGCTGATTCATGATTATTTCCCAGACAGAATTGGACAATCACCTGTCAAAGGATCAATTTACGATCTCACAATGATGCTAAATACCTATAACGGCAGATGTCATAAGAGCATCAAAATTATTAACTGGCTGAAGAACAGTGGTATGGCAATAAACCACATTCGTGATTTGGAAACTGATTCTTCTGTTATAGTCTCGGCACAAAACACATCTTTCTCTGAGAGTTTATTTAAACCTTGCCGCCAAACAGAACTTCAAGAGTGGGTTTATTTCGCCCAGGACGTAGGATTTCAAAGGGCCAAGCTTCTTCCTGCCAGTGAAATAAGTATCGGTTCATGGGTCCGGAAAAAATGCCAATATGGTTGTCAGGTATACGGTGAAAATCTACAATGTCCACCAAATGGTATGAGTAGCGATGAGACAAAAAAAATGTTCACATCATATTCCTGGGCAATTCTTTTAGAGGGAATGCCTCCAGGCAAGGAATTTCACCAAAAGCTTCTTACTTTGGAGAAAAAAGCCTTCCTAAGTGGATTCCACAAAGCCTTTGTCTTTAGTGCCGGCCATTGTTCCCTCTGCGACAAATGCCCAGAAGACGGCAGATGTCGTTTCCCTGAAAAGGCGCGGCCTTCCATGGAAGGCTCCGGCATTGATGTTTATGAAACTGCGCGAAATGCCGGCATAAATTTGCGCCCAGTTCAAGAAAAAATTCAATACGTCAAATACCTGGGGCTTTTGATGTTGGAGTAAGTCAGTGAAAATATTATTTGTTCAAGTTCCTACAAGCAACCTTGGCTCAGGAGAGATTGTTTTTCCTCTGGGGCTGGCACGATTGACAGCAATGACTCCGGCTCATACAGTAAAGTCGGCTCTTGATATGAATCTGTGCATGGACCCTTGGAGCGATCTACGCGATAGGCTTGACGAATTTACGCCGGATGTGGTCGCCCTCTCCTTTCGAAATATTGATCCATTAGCTGGTATTCAAGTTTCCTACGTTCCATCCTTGCAAGCTGCTGCCCAAATTAGCCAGTTACTTGCACCCAAGGCAAAAATTATCGTAGGGGGACCGGCCTTTTCCCTGTTTGCAAATCAATTAATGGCTGAAATTCCAGCAATAGATTTCGGTATTATTGGCGAAGGTGAAGCCATTTTTTCTAGTCTGCTTAACTCGCTAACGAACCCAATTTCTGTGCCTAGCCTTATCTGGCGTAATGGTTCGGAGTTGATCAAAAATTCACCCCATCCTGGTTTTGATCTGGACCTGCTACCTCTGCCAGCGTACGATTATTTTAACCCCGAAGATTATGTTAAAAAAAATAAATATATTGCAGCAATAGGAATTGAAGGTAAGCGCGGTTGCGACCTCAATTGTGGTTATTGTCTTTATCCACGTTTAGGCGGCAACAAAATGAGGCTTCGCAGTCCTCAAAAAATAGTCGCCGAAATTGAGTATTTACAAAGAGTCTATGATATAAATTTGTTTCATTTTACCGACTCAGTTGTTAATCGGCCAGTGGATCATTTTAAAGCCGTGTGCCGTGAACTTATAAATAGAAATGTCAATATAGGCTGGACAGGTTTTTTTCGGGAAGACACCTTTACAGAAGAAACAGCAGCTCTTGCCAAAGAATCCGGCCTAGTTGCCTGTTATTTTTCAGGCGACGCACTTACTGAACATGGCTTGAAACTTCTCAACAAGAAAATGTCCCCAGCCGATATCCTACAGGCAGCACGGATTAGTGCCCAACTTGACATATTGACCATGCACCACTTTCTGGTAAATCTTCCTTTTGAAACAGCTTCTCACCATCAGGAGTCCATGGATATGATGAAAAAGATTCTGAACATACACGGCCCTGCCGGCAATCTTGGAGCTGTTATTTTTAACACGGTCAGACTCTATCCCGGAGCATCATTGACCAGAAAGCTGCTCAAGGAAAACCTCCTATCTCCAGAAACAAACCTACTCTACCCTGTGTATTATAATCCTGTTGAAACAGCTCATGTACAGCATGAACTTGATATTCTTTGTCAGACGGCTGGAATTTTCTCGCGGCTTAAGTTAACTGAACGCCTACTACCACAATAATTTTCGCCCCCTGAAAGACACTAGGAGTTCTAAAATTCATGCAAAGGAAACCTATGCAAATTTGCATTCTTGAACATCCCCGAATCCGATCACACGAGCGTTTCAATGATATTGCCAATACTCCTCTTTGGTCTTGTTTAATGGGCGGATATGCCGCTGCAATTTTACAAGAAGCTGGCCATGAGGTTACTTTCTGGGACACCACCAAAACCAGGTGGGATTTTGCCAAAACGACAGGGCAACTCCTTGATCTGTGCCCGGACCTGCTCTGCATTAATGCCGTCTACCTTTGGGAACATACAGCTATCCTCTTTAAGTTTATCAACACCCTCAAAAGACAAGGCTTCACTGGTCATATTAATTTTTTTGGCTTTTTCCCTACTTTGGCATGGAGAAGCATCATTGAGAAAACCGA
>CAZIDU010000189.1:0-5108 GCA_964538055.1 uncultured Desulfocapsa sp.
TTTTTTCTCAAACGCTACTATAGCTGGCTTCTAAGCATGTCCGGGAACTGCTGATGCTCTTTTCAAATACGGCCAGGTAGATTACGAGGGCGGGACCTGGGATGGTGAACCTGTATCAAATAGCGGGACTAACGACTATATGTTTGAAACCAGGGGTGTGGTTGGGTATGAGTTTGTTACATTTGAGCATACCACCCTTACCCCTTTTGTTGGTTTTGGTTACAGGCGTTTAACGAATGAGCTTGGATCTGTTGAGGGTGGTTATGACAGAGAATCCAATTACTTTTACAGCCCCATTGGAATTGAGAGCAATTCAGCTTTGGGGAATGGTTGGTTTTTGGGGCTGACAATGGAGTATGACGTTTTCTGGAAAGGAACCCAAAACAGTAATATGTCTGATCTCGCATTTGGTTATTCCGATCTTGAACATGAGCAGAAAGACGGTTACGGCCTCAGAGCTTCCATGAAATTTCATAACTCAAAATTCATCATAGAGCCATTTATCAAATATTGGAATATTGATGATTCCGAATATGAGGTGTTAACTTATTATGATTATCCGGTTGGAATGACATTGGAACCTGAGAATACCTCCACTGAATTTGGCCTAATTTTGTCCTACAGATTTTGACATCCAAGAGTCAATAGGAAAAACAAAATGACTGAAAATGTGGGGAAAAAAATGTTACAAAGGCAAATAAACTATTAGTGGATCATTATGTTGTAAATGGTACCGGTCATATATCTCGTGTCTTCAATGGTGGTAAACAAAAAATATGTATGGACGATCTGCAAGCTACCATTACTGACTTTGAAAGAGGTGAAATTGTTGGTGAGAACGTAAAGAAAATCAGGCGATATCTTGTTGAACAGGGATTTGGAATGATAGAAGCCGGTAGTTTTTCATCTTATTGGACCAGGCCTGATTGTAGTGTTGATATCCGCCTTACTGAACATGTAAAGCTGTCTACATTGTACCTGGAGCACACAATAAATGCCTACTCTGAAAAAAAAGACGGCCATTTGGAGATTATAAAACAAATTGAAGGGGCATGTAGGAATAGAAAAGAAAGATGTGCCCGGGCGGTTGCCTGAACTCGGGTATTTTCTATGCCCTCCTATAACTACATTGGATTCGAAGGAAAATTTGAAATGGGTATCAACAGATTATGCTGTCAGGAATTTTGTCTACGATTTGCCAGTGAATTGCAAGGCCTGTTGAAAATCGACGGCGATATGGCCAGGCAATGTGCTGAGACCTCTTACCATGATCTTTATGATGGCATCGATACGCCTGAAGAGTTAGCCAAAGAAGAAGCTGCTGCCTGGATGGCTGATGTGTAATGGCATAAAATAGTTGTGGTTGCCTGGTGGTGTGCCATGCGGTCACTGGTAGGGGCCATGGAACAAGGGTAAATTTTTCTAAATTCCTGAGCAACCGGAGGAAGACAGCATGTTCTACCCTTTCGACCGCAACTAATTATTGATGGAAGTGAATCCTGGGCGAATGATTTGTAGATATCTGATGAAAGTGTTTGAAGTAATATGATAACACACATCCCCAATCCTCATCTTCTTTCCAAAAGTCATAAAACATGTGAAAGGTAATTGATGCTAAACAAAAAAAAGGACCAGCAAGTAAATTACTTGCCAGTCCTTTTAGGTCGGTTGCCTTACCGAGTAATACTCAATTAATACTCTCTGAGAGCTTGGAACCTACTTTAAATTTTGCAATATTTTTTTCTGGGATGAGGATGGTTTTACCGGTTTGAGGGTTTCTCCCATTTCTAGCCGCACGTTTTGAGACCGAAAAGGTACCGAAGCCAATCAAGGTCAATTTATCGCCTTTTTTCAAAGTTTCAGTAACAGCACCAATAAACGCATTCAGTGCTTTCTCTGCTGCCCCTTTGCTGATCTCAGCTGATTCTGCAATGGTGCCAATCATCTCTTTCTTATTCATAGTATCAAAGCCTCCAGAAAAAATGTAGTATTATTTTTCAACCTAGGATTTTTTACTATATAAACAGCCTGGGTTGAACTTGTTGTGCCGTCATTACCGGCTAAATTTAATGTTTGGCAAACTTGTCAAAAAAACCTTCTTTGTTCGTAAGATAAACTGGTGCTACTCAACCTCACTTGAATCATCATCAAGTTTAACCTCATCATTTTGATAAACAACAATCATGTTGGCCAAATCTACAGGCTTATCATGATATAGGCGCTCTAATAGAAGTTTTCCTGCACAAGTAAGAATATGATTGATTATCTCATCTTTGCTAGCATTACTGTGAAGTTCAAGCATCTGCAGGTCTTTGATAGTTTTGTCTGTAAATTGAATAATCTTGCGATTTGACTGGTTGTCGTTCATAACACCCTCTCCTGTTTATCATTCTAGTCACTAGCGTTTCCGCCTAACAACTTTATCAATATGTAATAAATGCGAATATACAAATATAATGACTTTACCTTCTCTTCATCCAATAGTGCTATTATATTTAACAAGTGTATATATTGCAAGTAATACTACCCTAAAAACTATACCTTCGTATAATCGAACAACGACAAGAGAGGAATTCAGGTGGCGACTAATACTAGATGATGCTTGAAATTCGTGGTTTAACTTCGTATAATAGAGTATTATACGAAGTTAAACTCAATCTTAACCTAAATATCCTCTAATTATGGCATATAAAAAATCGGAAATCCCCAATGCTCAGGAAATCGGACCATTTATTAAGCATTACTTACAGGCTAAAGGTCAAGTTAGTGTCGATAATGGAACTAATGGCACTAACAAGCCAGTGAGCCCCAGAACTATAAAATGTTGGGGTTACATGCTCAAGCGGTTAGAAGTGTACGCAAGTAGGAAAAAATTGAAATACATTCATTCTCTTAGTGGAAATCATTTATCAGACTTTATAAACACAGGTTACAAAAACACAGGCAACAACAGTAAAAGGGTAATTATATCCTATCTGAATTCTTTTTTGGATTATGCTGAGTCTTTTGGTGCTTGTATTGATAATGAGGCGAGAAGGTTATCTCGGCCAAAGTATATCCGTAAAGAGTCAGACTATTTAAACGAACAAGAACTGTCATTGTGGTTAGATACGATACGAGAAAAAACCCCTGAACGATTTTTGGGACGGAATATGCTTATTGCATCGTTGCTCATTTTTCCAGCGTTGAGGGTTGAAGAGTTGGTCAGTTTGGAAATAGGCAGTATGGACATTAAAGGCTGTTGCTTTTATGTAAAGGTCAAAGGCGGCGATATTGTTCGCAAACCATTGTCTGACGAAAGTTTGGAATACCTGGCATTTTGGATTCAACAGAGAGAAGAAAAAGGGATTAAATCACCGTGGGTTTTCTATTCCAGGAATGATCATGCAAAACATATTACAACAAGGGCAATTGAGAATCTGGTTGCAAAATATCTTCAGCAAGCCGGTATCATCAAGCAATCCATGGGGCCCCACTTGATTAGGCATTCAGGTGGATCGTATTTGTTAAGAAAGGGTGCTGATATTCGGACTGTCCAGAAGATGCTGGGGCACAAAAAAATTACTACAACTGAGCGGTACGTGCATGCAGGGTATGACGACATTGTTGCAGCTGGAGTGCATTTGAACGGTCTTTTTGGAAAAAATAAATGACGGTATTATTGACATACTCCGAAAGCTAAAGCACATTGGATTCCGGGTTAAGTGTAAGTAAGCGCTCTTGCATCCCCTATCCCAACAGTTAACTCTACTAACTAACCGAGCACTTTTGGGGGTGATTCCACAGGCCCTCCTTTAAACGAAGAATTCAAAGTTTCTTTGATTTTCTTCAATAACTGAGCCTTTCGGTATGGTTTTTTTACATATCCATGGGCTCCCAATTCGATGGTTGCCCTGAAATTGTCAGATTTTGAATATCCTGAAATGATCAGTGCCTTTTGTTTGGGGTTAAATTCAAGAACTTTTTTGTATACATCCAGGCCCGAATCTTGACCAAGCACCATATCCAGAAGAACAAGATCAAAATATTTTTCTTCAAAAATTGAGGTGGCACTTTTTTTGTCGGACGCAATCTCAGAATGGAACCCTGTATTATTTAGAATGTCCTGAAGTAATTCTGCTTGGATCTTATCGTCTTCAACGATGAGAATACGTTCTCCGGAACCGTAAAGGATTTCATTCTTTATTTCAACGTTGGGTTCAGGAAGTGTTGCTGTGAAATATGGAGGGATAAAAACGGTGAATTTTGTTCCTTTTCCTTCTCCCGAGTCAAACGTTATTAGGCCATCGTGCTCTTGCACGATGTTCCAGACAATTGTAAGTCCAAGGCCGGATCCAGCATTATTATCCATCTTTTTGGTGCTGAAGAATGGATCAAATATATTTTCTTTATTGTCCGCTGTTATGCCTCGGCCATCATCCTTGATAGTGAAAGTGACATATTCCCCAGGTGTAATTTTATCAAAAGAATTAATTGCTGTACTTATCTCCTTGTTTTGAACTGCAATAACTATATCGCCTGGGTGATCATGCTCAATAGCTTCAATTGCATTTCTTACCAAATTGACTATCATTTTATTGATATGGATAGCCGAAGCCAGGATTGGCCAGAGGTCTTGATCAAGCTGTATTGTGATCCTCACATTTGGGTATTTTTCAATCAAAAAGAGATGTTCTGAGGATTTTAAATATTTGTCGAGAGATTTGTCTACAAAGGTTACTGCCTTTTTACAGGTGACTCCTCGAGTTAAAGTTAGGAGATCTCCAACCATATCTGCTGCATTTTCACCCGCATTGCGCATGAGTTCTAATGGATGTCGCAAGGAAGAGTTCTTAGGCAGTTGGTCTATGATATGGTCAGGGTAACAGACTATCGATGTTAGAAGGTTGTTAAGATCATGGATCAGTCCTCCAACTAGGAGGCCAATGGACTGCATTTTCTGCGATTGAAATAATTGCTTGGTTAGTAGTTGTTTTTCTTCCTCAACTTTGTGGTGCGATAGAATAATCTGTGAGACGGAGTTCTGAATCTCTTGGAGTTCATAAATTGGATACTTAGGGAGATGGAAAAAAATAATCATCCAAAATAGCCAGGAGAAATATTCAGAA
>CAZIDU010000190.1:0-5061 GCA_964538055.1 uncultured Desulfocapsa sp.
GTTTTGGGCTCTGCTACCTACAGAGGCTATGCACTTATTATACGAATTCAGCTTTCAACAAAAACGCTCCAGTTGGATAATGTGTTACTGAATAGTTCTATTAAGGCTTTTGGTGTTCAGGAGACCAAATTTAGTCTTGCTGGGAATACCTTTGTCGATCTGGCAAAAAAGAATATATCCATCAAAGAACTTCAGCTAAGTAGTGGTGAGATGTCTATCCAGTTGAATGCAGAAGTGAATGATTATTCGGACCCTGCTTTCAAAGGAAACCTTCTTGTTCCAGAATTTTCACTTGGTAACTTTTTGAAAGTAAACAAGCTTTCTCAACCCGTTTGGCAGAATGATTCTGCTCTGCAACGGTTCGGATTCTCCTGTGGCTTTGCTGGAAATATGAAGAAAATTGATGTCTCAGCGATTGATGTTTTGCTGGATGATGCACACGGAACTGGAAGCTTTGTTCTTCTTGATCCTTCAAATCCTGCCTATGACTTTACAATGCACTTTGATCATCTCAATTTTGATTCCTATAAGACGGTTGTCCCGGAAAGCAAAGCTGTTGCCGGGCATGCCATGAAGGAGAAAGAGCAGAAAGCTCAGAAGGTGCAGAAAGAAGGGGCAGTATCCGGGAATGTATCGACGAAGAAAGCTCCCTCGTTGCAGCCTGTTTTTCCCGTTGAGCCTTTGCGGAAATTACAGTTCAATCTCGATCTTGGTGTGGATTCACTCAAAATGAAAGGCGCTCAACTGACTCAGGTTAAACTGAAAGCATCGGGCAAAGACGGCCGACTGGAGTTGAATCCTTTTAGGGCGGAATTGTATAATGGGAGCCTTGCGGCTGTGGGGACTCTTGATGTGACGGGAGCACTTCCACAGCTTGCAATCAAGGGTGATGTCGCTCAAGTCGAGGTTGGCCCTCTACTTACAGATATGACCGGAAAAGAAGAGGTAACCGGCACAGCAGTGTTATCATTAGAATTGAGCACAAATGGAAATATAAAAGAGCAACTTATCCGTAACTCCAATGGTACAACGAATCTGGCTCTTGAAGATGGGGTGGTAAAGAAACTTCATATCCTTGAGGTGGTGCGTCAGGCCAAGGCTTTGTATGAGAAAAAAAACATGGTAGAGGCAGCAAAGGATGAGCCAACCGGATTTGCTCGAATCAGTGCGACGGGGGTGATTACAAATGGAGTCTTTCAAAATAATGACCTGAAGGCCGAATCAGATATGATGAGAGTCGCGGGATCCGGGAAAGTCGATTTTGTCGCTGAATATGTGGATTATCTCCTGAAAGTTTCAATTCTCCGGGGTATGGATCGGGATGATAAATCCGGGAAGACTGATTACAGTAAATTTATCGTTCCTTATCGCATTGAAGGGAAATTCTCGGGCATAACACAAAAGGCTGATGTCGTGGAAATCTTTAAAGCCGAGACCACAACGCTTCTTATTGGAGAATTGCAGAAGCAGTTAAACAAGAATAAAAAGGGTGATGATTCACAACAAGGAGACAAGGAAGATTCGACTCAGGATCTGCTGCAGCAGGGTTTGAAAAGTTTGTTCGGGAATTAGTACCTTAGGAATTCTTTTGAAGTCTGTGTTTATCTCGTATAGTTTTTGTCGTGCCCGAAGAATTACCTTGTGGGGGACTGTAAAGTATGAGAAAATTACTTAAGAGCAAAATGAAATAATTCAACCTGCTGGGAGATGCCATGAAACGAATTGAGCAAGTTAAAAATGTTGTTACCCCAATTGACTTTTCAGACAATTCCAAGCTGATTGCCGAGTCTGCCGTCTTTATGGCGGGAAGCTTTAAGGCAAATTTGGTGTTGTTGTTTGTTGTCCAAAAATTTGAGGACTATTCCGGATTTTTTGTCCCTCAGATGAGTATTCCGGATTTTGAGCAGGACCTGTTTTCTCAGGCAGAGGAGAAAATGCACAGTTTTTGTGAGGAGGTGGGGGCTTTTGCTAAAGAGCAGGGAGTGGATAATGTAAGCGGAAAGATTCTGGTTGGTGACGTGGCAGAGCAGATTGTTGATTTTTCCGCTAAGCAGGAAGAAGGGCTTATAGCCATGGGAACCCATGGATACAAAGGGCTTGAGAAAATAATGTTTGGCAGTGTTGCCGACAAGGTTGTAAAGACCGCCAGTTGTCCGGTGTTGACAATAAATCCCTACACCTGCTGTAATAAATAAGTACAGGCACCACAGGATGGTTTGTTTGCCCTCGGCCGCATAGGATTTGCTATTGCGGCCGAGGGCAAACAAACCATCCTGCAGCACCTGTACTTATTTATTGTTTGTTTTGGTGCCCCTGCTCTATTCTTTGTAGGTTGCTACTATTCCATGGCAAAGCTTATCTGCTTCTCCGCCACGAACCAGCTGATCCAGTGAGATATTAGCCAGAAATTGGAAATCCAGTTTTCTGAGTCCAAAGCGTTCTTCTGGAAAATGATACTCAATAAGATCATTCCAGTCACGGGCAAGGGTGCCTGCATCGGGGAGAAGAGCCACGGGATCAACCACGTTGAGGTGTTCTTTTTCGACAATTTCTGTCAGTTTTTCTATGATACCTCTGCGGATATCAGCGGATTTTTCCTGAAAATTCCTGATACTTTCAAGTCCATCCTGGTCTCTCATATAGATCTGTTCGGGAAGATTAAGAAGGAGAAGGGGAACACTGTTTCTCCCCGCTTTTGCCTCGTAACTCTGGATAAGAAGCTCTGAAGCTTCTTCCTGGCTCGTTATCCATAACCAGTAATTTTCGGGCAGGGAGCCGGATGCATAGAGCAATTTCCATGCCTGGAGACGTCTTTTGATAGTTCCCGGGCGCGGTTGGTTGAGATTGGCCTTGATGCGTATCAGTTCGGCAAAGGGGTCGTCATCTTCTGTATTTTCAGAGGACTCACCTTTAAGCTCTTCAAAAAGTGCCATCTCGGTATCATCAATATCCGAGAACCTTTCTGCCAGTTCCGCCTCCTCCTTGTCGAGGATCTCGGCAAGTACCAGAACGAGTCGAGCCTGCCAGAGTGCTGCTTTTTGTGTTTCCTCATCGGATTCAGTGGCAACGGGAGCCTGGCCCCCAAGTAGATTCGCCATGATGGCCCGATGAGTATGCTCACCACTGCTTTGCTCTTTTGACAGGTGGGCAAGGGTTAGACTGCTCATCTGCTCAGCAAAACCATCCTTACTGGTTCTGATTTCTTTTATGAGTCCCAGGAACCTGTCCCTGTCTTTTCCCAGAAGAGATGGAGTATGGACTTGACAGATGCCCTGTTCCATGAAAATATCATAATCTGATGATTCGTCTGGTGTCTCCGGGGCAGATTCCACCGGCTGTAGAAGGTGCAGGGTGTCGGGAAACAGAAGAAGACAGTTTCGCGTGTGACGAGGCAAGGCTGTTTCTGGAAAATAAAGACTATTGAGTGATTGCATATGGAACCGACCAAGGAAAAGAAAAATAATAGTATATCATTTTATGTTACGGCGGCAGTGTATATACTCTTTAACCTGCGCCTTGCATCGGAGCCGTTGACCTCCATATGGGCAACTGCTAAGCAGATTCTGCTTACGGCACCATATGTGATTGGAATTACCTTTGTTATTATTTCCATTATCCAATATATGGCAGATGGCGCAAAGGTTCCCTGGATCTCACGGCTCAGGTTGTTTTTCACCATAGGAATTTTCGCGGGTCTTGTCTATGGAATTTATGATTATACTGGCGGTGGAATTCCCCAGTAGCTCTGTTTGCTGACGTGAGTGTTGGCAATCAGGAGTAGGGGGGCATTCTGTTTTGGGTAACAGGAGACTTTTTCGTGATCAAAAAAAACACCCGGATGGGCTTTTTGTTAAAGGCGCTTAGCCTTCTTTTCCTGCTTCCAGTCTGGGGGTGGGGATTCCTTGCAATTCTGTTTGCCTCTCCGGGGTCGGACTCGATACAATTTCTTCAGGCCGGCCTCTTTGCTCTTCTGCTTCCGGGAATATTTTTCTTCAGCCGCTCTTTTTTTAAGGGTCTGTTTCTCTGCCTTGGCGCCTTTTCCCTCATCCTTATCTGGTGGCAAACCCTGCAACCAGCCGGGGATAAGGAGTGGTCTCCGGATGTGGCTCGGGTGGCTCATGGTGAAATCGAGGGCAACGTACTGACCATGCACAATGTCCGTAATTTTCACTACAGCAGTGAAAAGGACTTTGAGGAAAATTGGGAAACGCGAAGATATAATATTGACGAGCTTCAGGGGCTGGATATGTTTTTTTCATACTGGGCCTCGGAACATATTGCTCATGCTATTATGAGTTGGGACTTTGGGCAGGATCAGCATCTTGCCATTTCCATTGAAACCCGTAAAGATATCAGCCAGGAGTACTCGGCAATTAAAGGTTTCTTTAAACAGTTTGAATTGTCCTATGTGGCGGCAGACGAAAGAGATCTTGTCAGACTGCGTACAAACTTCAGAAAAGAGCGAGTCTATGCCTATCGTCTTCAGGTATCTAAAGAACGATCCCGGGCTTTGTTGGAAGACTATCTATTAGAGATGAACACGCTGGTTGCGACCCCACGCTTTTACGACGCCCTGAGCCGTAACTGCACCACCGCTATTTATCTGCACACCAAGGCCATCAACGTCGATAATCCTCCGCCCATGGATTGGAAAATCCTTGCTAGTGGACATCTTGACGAGCTACTTTACCAGGAAGGAGTGGTCAGCCGGCAGCTTCCTTTTGCAAGCCTGCGACAGCGGAGTCGCATTGACCTGAAAATGCAGTCCCATGGTGAGGAGCAATTTTCAAGAATACTCCGCCAGGGTCTACCAAAACCATAACTGAAAGTATGATTTGTTTCCTGTATCTGTGTTGACAAACTACAATGCTATGATGGCAATTTTTCAGGAGTTTTACAAAAAAAACTCGTATTTTGAGTTGGTTTTTGAAGGTGATAATGTTTCATCGGTATGATATCCTGTGGCGGGTACGGGAATAAATATAACCGAGTCGTGGCAATACATCTAATAAAGGGTGTTGAAAAGTATCTTCCAGGAACCATTTTACATGTAGCCAGGGC
>CAZIDU010000191.1:0-5057 GCA_964538055.1 uncultured Desulfocapsa sp.
GTGTTTTGGGCTCTGCTACCTACAGAGGCTATGCACTTATTATACGAATTCAGCCAATAAAAGTATACAATTAATTGAACTTACACCTGTCCCGAACGAGACTTGACTAGATAGTGGTCAGATCTCGCTGGCTGCCATCAAAATCAACATATCTTCTATCTACAATGACCTTAGCTCCAGAAATATTAGTGTTTCTTTTTTCCATCGCACTTATTGCCGGGTTCCTTGATACACTGGCTGGAGGTGGTGGCCTTTTATCCTTGCCTGCTTTGATCATGAGTGGAATTCCACCACTAATGGCCTTGGGGACCAATAAACTCCAGGGAAGTATGGGAACGGCAACAGCAACATTTATTATGCTGAGAAAGAGGCGAGTGGCTTGGAAGGATGTCAGATTGCTAATGCTGAGCGCATTTGTCGGCTCAGCAATGGGTACTGTTGTAGTGCAGTTTGTCAATTCAGCGGCCCTGACATTTATTATCCCGGCTGTTTTGCTGCTGACAGCCATCTACTTTTTGTTCTCACCGGCTCCCACGGCAGAGAGGAGCAAGGTAAGAATGTCGGTCAAGAACTACAGCATATTCATTGTTCCCGGCATCGGCTGGTACGATGGTATGTTCGGCCCAGGAACCGGCGCCTTTTTTGCCATGGCAGGGGTTTCTCTAAGGGGCCAAGGCTTGATTGAAGCAACTGCTATTGCCAAAACGCTAAATTTTTCAACTAACATAGCCGCATTTTTTGTGTTTCTTGCTGCAGGAAAAATAGTCTGGGTAACCGGTCTGCTGATGATGGTGGGACAAATGATTGGGGCATGGGTTGGGGCAAATTTTCTATTTAGAATTAATCCTGCTTATCTGAGGATCTTAATTGTTGTCATGTGTATCGGAATGCTGACTAAATACTGTCTGACGATTTAAGAACACTTGCGGTCAAGAGACCTGCCCTGCAGGTTGATCAGAGGCATTTAGATCTTATAAACATCTCAAGTCACACGCCCCCGAAAGTGTTTAATATTGCCACTACGAACTTCCAATTTTCACGTTTCTATTTCAAGCTGAGGTGTGTACTTACAGGATACAGTAGCAAGATAATGTTTAAGGATAATGGAAGATTGCAGAACTTACCATTGACCATTTTAAGTGAGAGTGGAACGTGCTGCACCTTTAGACTAGGGAGAGATTCTTGGGAGTTGAGCCATTGTGTTCTCAATTTGGGTAGAGTTCTTTGTATGGTAAGTCTATGCTTTATCATGCCTTAACGCGAATTTTAATATTACTCTGACTCCTTTTATAAGCAGACGAATAGTTCCAGTAAAGGTTGCAGGGCAGATCCTCACCTTCCCTCAACCGAAAACATTTTTGCTCTGTTTTATTTTTCAAAGAAGAGTGCTGGAAACGTTCAGGCGCTCCTACATTGTCAGTAGTATCGCAGAATCCAATCTATCCGAAAGAGGATACCGGCAGAACTTTTTCAAAAATTCAGATGGCAGCAGGGCGGATGTAATACGAACCTCCAACTGTCGCATAGTCAAAGGGAGGCTCCATTTTGACACTGCGCATCTCTTTTGTCCGCAATGTCAGTGAAAATACCCGGGCAACATTGTTCTTTCGGTCGTTCTCTTTTTGTACAGCTACAGCAACGGGCAGGCCGTACATAATCGGTTCATCGAGAAGATTTTTTTTCTGAATTGACCAGGGACCGCTGACAACAACGGCCAATATGGTGTAAGGATTCTGCTCACGACTTCCCCAATCCGGACTTTTTTCAAACCACTCTTTTGCAGTCTTCGCCAGTTTTTTGGCATCGCCCGGAGCATCAAAAGCTTGTTGGGGCCAGGTCTGCTTATCAATTTTTGCACTGAACTGTTCCATGCCGTCGGCAATACTCTGGTCTATAGTCGTGGCCATATTCTGTACCAAGCTGTTATTGCGGTCAAACTGCTGGGCAAGGTCCAGGTACTCACGAGCTTTCTCGTATTGCTCTAATTGAAAGAAATTATGAGTTTTATCGGAACTCCTTGTCATTTCGTTTGCTTTCCTGGCAAGATCTTCAGCCATCACCGTGCGGGTGCTGCCGATTTTATCCAGGCCGGTTAATAACTCAAGATAATGGTAACTTGCACTGTAATATTCACCGACATATCCCATTGCCGAGGCTTTCTTGTCAATTTCTTCTTGGGTGGAACCATATTTACCGGCAAACGATGTCACCAGGGCAAAGAGAGCCGCCCTGTCATTGGCATCAAAACTGTTCAGCTGTTCCAGCAGTTTTCTGGCTGGCGGTAGATCATTATAGTAAATGACAGTCCCAGTGGCAGCGCCAAGAATTTGGTTAAGAAGGTCATATTTTTCCTTGAGCATCAACACATCCGCTTCAATCTGCTGGACCTGCGCCTTAACCATATCCTGCTGATGGGAGAATTTTTCTTTGGCGTCCGCGGCTTTTTCGTTCATGACAACAAGTTGCGATTCAGCCTCATCAAAAGAAGGATGGGAGGTGACGTCTTTCTCTGCTGCAGCCTGGCGTGCTTTATCCAGCTGTTTTCTTATCGCACCGAGAGCGCTTGCAATTCTTGAGACAAGCTGTTCTTTGTCGCCCCTGTACGCAGGATCATCTAATTGGGTAAAAAATATTTCAATATTTGTCAGCCCACGGGATGCTTTGTCAAAGGGCGGGCGGGCCTGGTGGGGAAGTTTGGTGGCACCATCTACCTGAATCTTTGTTTGTGCTGGAGGACCTCCAGCCGTTTCTATCTGGGCCACTGCTTTTCCATCAAATCCTTGCGCAGCAGGATCAGTTGAATTGTCAAGGATTTTGCTTACAGGCATTTCCGGCAAGGAAACAGACGAACTGGCCGCTACTGTCAGCGTACCGCCACCCAGATCTTTCCCGGTACGCCTTTCAAGATCTTTCACCAGTTTCTGAAATTTCTTCTCTGCCTGCTGCACCTTGTTATTGTTTGGATCATTCCCTTTTACCTGTATGAGCAAATTCTGAATATTCTCAAGCGAGGCTACCGAATTTTCAGTTTTTCCGGCAAACATGTCCTTTTCCGCGCGCCTGAGACTGCTGTTGATATTTTTAAGCGTCGAGTTCACATCAGCAGCCGACAGAGACTGGATTGTACCCATACCCAGAAGGAGGCAGCAGCAGAGTATTGTCGGCAAAGCTGATTTTTTCCATATTGAATCAATCATCTCGGCAACTCATTTCATTGTAATGGGGAAAGTGATCGTTATTTTTCTGTAACAGAATTTTCTCACCACAGAGAAAATTTATTTGTCAATATTTGCTTCAGGAACCGGTTTTTTCTCTCCAGTCGTGGTCAGTTCCAGCTTGCCCCAGTCTCCAGTTATCAACATAGGCTGATGAAACGTTGCATGGCGGAAATAAAAGCTACCATCCGTGTTTTTGGCCGCCGCTGCGGCTTCCATGTGGCGTGACTTGACAGCGCTGTCACCGCCATCGACCCGGTCGACCCACCAGTCCTTATCGACAATGACCAGCCGGCGAATATCGGGCCAGCCGGCATTCTTCAGCAGCGCTATCATTTCTTTCTGCAGCGCCAGGTCAGTTTTTCCGGCTTTCGGCATCTTCTGCTGTTTGCCGCTACTGTCTTTTATGTCCGCCAGAAGTTTTGTATAACTACTGTAGTCATCACCACTGATGGTAAATTCTCCGGAAGCATAAATTTTGTTATATGCTTTGACTTCAAGACGGAAGGTATGCTCACCGGGAGAAAGTTCGCTGAGATATTTGGTGAAAAGTTCGGGGCCGAACTTATAGCCATCTTTTTCAGGGAAAACAATATCCCTGTCGCTGTAATTTCTCATATTGGATGGATCTGGAGCAATATCAATGATGAAATAGTCCCGCGCAATTAATTCAGGCCTGTTCAGACCGACGCTTTTGTACACCTTCTGCTGCCCGTCAATATATAGCCAGACAATTATGTAGTTATTGTTTTTATTTAATTCTTTCCATGGCTTTTCCGCCTTCAGCATACCGTAAATGTTGTCTCCGGCAGAGAAGGATGCAACAGGAGCAGGTGGACTGTCCAGATTAATTGGACCCTTTGAAAAAATTGACCCTCCTGGTCCTGCAGAGGTGGCAACACCTTTTGTTTTTACATACTGGTTTTTAGGTTTTTTGTCAGCAGTGCCTTTTTCTGATACTTCTTTTCGTGATTCGATTTTAGTAGGTTTTTCAGCCGCAGATTCTTTATCTTTCGGGAGAATTTCATCAACACTTTCTCCAACCGTATTGATGCCGTTTTTAACCGCAGAACCAACATCATCCATCATGGAGCCAAAATCAAAACTGTATGCTGAAACAGAGGTGAGCAATAATAGGGCAACTATGAGAATGGGACCGGGAGAATAAAGGTGATTTCGAAACGCATTCTGTATCGGTTGGAAACAGGAGAGACTGGGCATTAATTTTTTCACGTAGATCTCCTTTTGATATAAAAGGTAAAATGACAGGGAAAAGAATTCGCTTTCTGTTAGGAAATCAGTAGGGAGACAAACATGCCCCCAGCCACCTATCCGGCACCCTGGACAAGTTAAAATCTGAGCTTACGAATGGATCTTTTCGCCCCCTCTGTCACCACCAACCTAGTCACAGTGAACAGCAGCGAGGACAAAAGTACACTCCTTCCTGAATTTTTATCCACAAATTCTCCACTCTTTCATTAAATCACATCTGAAATATTTAGTACAGAAATATGGGATAAAATATCAGAAGAGATCCACTGCACACTTTCAGTTCTTACTTAGCAACCCCTGGTTGATGTGTGTATTCGCAAGATACAGCAAGTTCAACCAAAGACATGCAAACAAATAGTTCGGGTTAATAAACTGAGGTGGTTCGGAAATCTTAACACATTTGCCCTCTGGCAAGAACAGCCAGCCCGCAGCTCGCCTGCCAGAGAAGGGCTGGAAATCTCGACACCAAAGCAGTACCATGGAACGGTACATAGCGAACTTTATGATGACGGCTTACCAGCAGTTCCCGGACATGCTTAGAAGCCAGCTATAGTAGCGTTTGAGAAAAAA
>CAZIDU010000192.1:0-4917 GCA_964538055.1 uncultured Desulfocapsa sp.
GTGTTTTGGGCTCTGCTACCTACAGAGGCTATGCACTTATTATACGAATTCAGCTGATTCTGCTGATACTGATTATAATTATATGGATTCATATCTAATTCCTGTTAACTGTTATACATGTTCGACATCATGTCCATCTGCTGGGTCAGATAATCACTTTGGGCGTTCAGATTACTGACAAGAAGCTCCATGGCATTAAACTGTGCCCGAATACGTTCCTCAATCTTCTCTATTAAGGGTTCTTTCTGGGCGATCTGCATATCAAGACGTCGTACCGCATCCTCATAGCTATCACGTTTATCAGCATACATTCCGTCCGTTGCTGAGGTGGCCTGCACCAGATAGGAGTTGAATTCCTTCATAACCCCATCATTGCTGCTTTCGCCTGCCAGAAGTTTGACAACATCATCAAATTTGGCGTCTAATGTCTCATCCAATTTACCATTATTAATATGCAAGGTTCCATCTGATTGGGTAGAGATACCTATCTCACTGAGAATCTGCAAAGAGCCACTGCTGCCAACTGAATCGGACAACATTGACTGAAGACTGCGTTTGATACCATTGATTGTTGCATCACCTCTCAGGTAATCACTGAGTGGTTGTTCTTCACCGTCTGTAGTTTCCGATGTCTCATCTGCAGTTGCGATGATTGTTTCATAACCTGCGCTAATCCAGTCCATAACAGCGTTATAACTGGTTACAAAGGTCGAAATTTTTTCTTTAAGACTTGCTGTGTCTGCTTCAACATTGAGCGTGGATGTTGCATATACTGCGGGATTTCCGTCGGCGGCTGGAGTAACTATCTCACTTTCTTTATTGAGATTAATGGTGACTCCGGCAATAACACCGGTGAGACTATTAGTGTTGCTCACCACTTCAATTCCGTCAACGTAGGCAATGGCCTGTTGGGCAGTGCGAACATTGGAGGCAGTAATATCTATGGCATTCCCTTCAGAATCACTTAAATCATAGCCTAAAGTGAAAGTGGTGGAAGCATCATTTCCGGTCAGGACCATATGATAATTATCACTGTCACTCCCATCATTAATAATGGATGCTGAAACACCTGTTTCTTCCGAGACACTGTTAATGGCTTCCATCAATCCCTGAAGAGAATTATTGGACTCATCAATCACTATACCAATATCACCGATGGCAAAAGCCCCTGTTCCAAAAATACTTTCTGTTTCAGAACTGTATCCACTGGTAACCGTCTTTTGTACCTGGGCAAGCTGGGCCACCGCAATATCGTAACTGCCCTCGCGGGCACCATTAGAGGATGCGGTAATGAACTCTTCGGAACTGAGCCTGACACTGGTGGTCTGAACATCACTGGTGATATTGAGATCTCCAGCGGCTGTGCGAAGATCTTCCAGTTTGGCATCAAACTGCTCATATGCCTGAAGACGGATGGTCTCGTACTCTTTATCAGCCTCCAGACGATCCAACGGTCTGCGTTCTATAACCATCAGGCTAGTGACCAGGTCTTCTGTGGGCAGACCCGTAGCGAGGCCACCAAAACTTATATCTGCCATACCATACTCCTTAGCGGATTTTAGCGACTAACTAACTACAATTTCGGTACAAATAAATTCTACTCTACGGTATTAACGAGATTTCCGCGCAGGTCTTCAAGGCTTGCTTTCATGCCTAAAACCTCTTCTGCGGGAACCTGACGGATCACTTCATCGGTTTTGCTATCCACCACTTTAACAATCAGTTGATTAAACTCCTGGCTGTTTTCAAAGCGAACACTGTAAAGACCGTCTTCGGTGAGCGACTTTATCTGACTCAAAAGCTCTTCCGGCTGAACGCTACCACTGTCGGGGGTGCTTACCTTCTCCAGGTTTGCATCACCCTTTTTCAGATCCTTTCGTCCGGAATCCACACCATCAGCTGCCCGTGGGGCTTGTTGTAATGATGAACCCGTTGCACCCATTGCTTCTACTGACATAATTAACTCCTCTAGCGTAAACTGCTATCGTCCCAGGTTATTCATAATTATTCAAAAATCCCTTGGAAAATTATCCTATTGCTCAATAACATATACAAATGAACAAAAAGATAATTCCCAAAGGTTCTTTACATACCGGGGACTGAGACTTCCAGGCCCCGGGTTGAGATTACGATTAACCTAACAGTGACAAGGCCAACTGTGGTTGCTGGTTAGCCTGGGCCAGAATTGAAACACCAGCCTGTTGCAGGATATTGTTTTTAGTCATTGCAGAAGTCTCCATGGCGATATCAGCGTCAAGGATACGAGAACGGGCAGCAGAAAGATTCTCTGCAACATTGTTCAAGTTAGCAATGGTTGACTCAAAACGATTCTGCACAGCACCGAGACCACCACGAATGGTGTCGATATCGGAAAGAGCTGCATCAACAGATTCAATGGCAACCCAAGCATCTTCACGGGTGGAAACATTGATTTGGTCGATGGTAGTGGTTGCATTCCCAGTCGTATCAAGACCAGCTTCTGTGAGGCCAGTTCCCTCAAGAACGATATCAGCTTCACTATCGAGCAGAACCTGACCTGTATAGCTGGAAGCAGTAGAACTAACACCTGCAAGTCCTGAAGCAGCACCATCATCCACGGTGTCAAAATTGGCATCAACAGATTCTTCCAAGGTGAAATCGCTACCGTCGGTCTTGGTTATCACAACAGCACCATCATCATCGGTGGTCGCGCTAAATCCAATAACACCATTAACTGCAGAAGCAACCTCGGCAGCAGTGACAGATGCATCGGCTTTTTCAGTGGCAAGACTGACATCGCTTCCGTCCAAGGACAGTGTATAGGTACCAGTTACTGTACCATTTGTGTCCCGAAGAGCAGAGTCGGCAGCGGCAAATATAACACCCGCATCAGTCGTTAAACTAAGAGTCTCATTTGTGCTATTATATGTGGCTGATATACCGTCCAATCCGGTGATCGCAGTGGCCAGCTCAGCACCAGAAGTAATGTTATCAAAATTGATACCAGATGTGTCAACTGCAGCGCCACCGAGGGTAAAACCTATCTCGTTGACTGCCGTTGCTGCTGCAGCATCAATACCAGTAATATCTACTGAACCTTCAGTAGGTACTACTCCATTAACCAGAGTTCCTGCTCCGGCATTAAATGCTGCGGCTGCGGTTCCAGTTGCACCAGTCGCACTTACTAAAGCACCGGCAGTGGCATCGTCATTGATCAAGGCTGCAATCTCTGCATTATCACTAAGTGCTATATTGGCAGCACTCATGTTTACAACGATGTCGGTTCCTGTGGTAACTACACTTGTTGCTGTAGCAGCAACACCTTGAGTGGTTACCTCTGTAGCAGTTGCGTTTGTACCACTAAGGGCAATATCAGTCACAGGTGCGTTAGGGGTTGCGGAAGTGTATTCAAGAGTTACACCAACTAACGCGGTAGCGGCAGTAAATAAGCTGTCATCATTTGTGCCTGTAAAAGTAATCCCAGTACTACCAACACCTGTAATTGTGTCAGCAGTATTATCATCCAGATAGGCTAAAAAACCAGCAGCCAGTTCGGCATCAGTAACATCGACTCCGACACCATCAGACGTAGCAGTCACACCGTTCACAACTTGCGTATCACCATTGGTAGCACCAAAAGCGACAAAAGTAACAACACTTGATTCAGTTACATTATCAACTCCAGCTACCAACGCAACGGTAATGCCAGTATCAGCTTCTGCCACTGAGTCTAATTGAAGATCAGTATTAACAGTAACAGTATCAGCGACACCATCTACCCCAGCTGTGATAGTACCATCTGTACCAACAGCAGACTCGGTACCCGACAAGCTAACAGCCGAGAAATCGATAGTCTGAACATTAGTTGCTGTGGCGGTAACGGTAGAATCTGCTGCAGAAATTGCCGCTGCAATAGATACAGCGTCTCCCGACGCTGCAGCAACAGCATTACCATTTACACTAAGAGTGTCAGCGGCCAAGTCGGTACCCGTAACACTGGTACCACTTACAGCAACACCACTAGGCGCAGTAATGTTAGTACCAACCCGACTCAGATCAACACCAAGCGCACTGGAAATATCAAAAGAAATCGTCTGGTTGGTTCCAGCATTGGCGCCAACCTGGAATGTTGCATCATTCAGAGAACCGTCAATAACCTTCTGGCCGTTAAATTCGGTGGTCTGGGCAATACGGTCAAGCTCGGCCTGCAGCTGAACAACCTCATCATTCAGGGAAGAACGATCTGAAGCACTGTTTGTATCGTTAGCAGACTGGACAGCAAGCTCACGCATACGTTGCAGAATATTTGTACTTTCCTGAAGTGCTCCCTCAGCCGTCTGGGAGAGAGAAATACCATCATTGGCGTTACGGGCAGCCTGGTTCAAACCACGAATCTGAGCGGTCATCCGATCAGAAATAGCCAGACCAGCAGCGTCATCTTTAGCTGAGTTAATACGCAGACCAGAAGAGAGGCGCTGCATTGATTTATTAAGAGCAGATTGAGAAGTACCCAGGTTACGTTGGGCGTTGAGGGATGCTACATTTGTGTTAATTGTTAAGGCCATGGTAAATCCTCCATGAAATTGATAAATTGGGCGTCCTTGCCCGGTTTAAAAAAATAAAATCTGTATATCTTTATTAAAAATCGGGTTTGCTGTTGTTTCACCTCCTGTATGGTTATTTTTCTTTTCCGTTTTACTCAGCTTATCAACAAAACGGGAAAATAAACAACTTTTCCTTCCCATACTTATCGGCTGGCTCCATTAGAGTCTTTAGGAAAAAAAGAACTTTTTTAATAAAAAAAACAATTTAATATTATTTTGCTATTATCTTGGGCTGTTACACCCACTCCGCCACTCCATTAACTTGAGATATTAGGGTGAATGTGCTGAATTCGTATAATAAGTGCATAGCCTCTGTAGGTAGCAGAGCCCAAAA
>CAZIDU010000193.1:0-4866 GCA_964538055.1 uncultured Desulfocapsa sp.
GTGTTTTGGGCTCTGCTACCTACAGAGGCTATGCACTTATTATACGAATTCAGCTCTTTTCTGCTCAGCGATAATCCGCAGAAGACACGATTTTGTTTGAGATCCAGGCTCAGATATTCTTCTGTGCAGAATTTACGGTAACTGATTTCGGGGTATCTGATTGCCTTGAGCAATTCAGCACGAAACAAATTTCTTGGGAAAATGTCCCGCATGGCTGGGCTATAACCGGAGTACGACAAGAGCCGGTTGGATATTGCATTTTCCAGAGCATTCCGGCCACTGATTCCATTTCATTACGGCCTGTGATTCCAGATGATTCCAGCCATCGAGTTGGGAGAGTAGCGACGCATAGAAACAAATGGTAGAGGAAGTCTTTTTGAACCAATAATTCAAGGAGGTCTCCATGCCAAAAAAGAGGTTATCTATGCGAAAAATTCGTGAGATATTACGTCTCAAAAATAGCTGTAATTGCAGCAATCGATTTAGCGGGGAGCCCAAAAGTTGTGGTATGGGCAGCAGTACAGTCAAGTCAGCGATTACCTGCACCGTGCCAAAGCAGCAGGTCTCGGCTGGCCACTACCTGTTGGGTTCAGTGACACCGCCCTTGAGCAGCAACTCTTTCCTTCATCATTGCCATGCGTTACATTATCACGCTTTGTTCCGAATTTCCAGGACGTCCATAAAGAACTGCAGTCTCGCAAACACGTCACCTTAGCTCTGTTGTGGTAGGAATTCAGTCAAACTTTTTCTGCAGGCGTTCCCTTAACTCTTTATTGAATATTGCTTGTAGGGTTCACTCATTCGTATTATCTTAATTGTACTTTATGTAGTAGTCGTTGTGCTGGGTGTTTTTGAATTAGTACCTGCATAATGGCTGTAGGTACTTTGAAAAGAACAATCTTGGGTAAAGCTTGGGTAAAAGTGTAGATTATTTCTCCGGGCTTCCTGTAAAATTTTTGGCAATGAGGCCTAAGTGTTTGAATATACAATACATCCCATGGTAATGGGAACGAAGGTCTTTGATAAGGGTATGATGACCTACCAGCACGACTATGGTGAATCCTATACCATTCCCATTTATTGCTGGTACATTGAAGGCGGAGATAAAAAAATTCTAGTTGATACTGGTGAAATGCATCCCATACAGTCGGAAGACCGGGAAAAAGCCATCGGCGGGAAGATTGTGACCTTTGAGGAAGGGCTTGCTCAGTGGGGACTTAAACCTGAAGATATCGATATCGTCATTCATACTCACCTCCATAATGATCATTGTGAAAATGATTATAAATGCAGTAACGCAGAGGTGTATGTGCATGAGTTAGAGCTGCAGCATATCGGAAATCCACATCCTCTGGATTTCCGATATCTGGAAGATTTTATCTATGAGATCAGTGAAAATAATCAGATAAGGACCATAACCGGTGATTGTGAGATTGTACCGGGTATTCGCGTTCTTCATACTCCTGCACATACCGCAGGGGGCTTGTCAGTAGCGATTAACACCACTGCAGGAACAGCCATAATCACAGGATTCTGCTGTCTCCTTGAAAATTTTTATCCCCCCAAGCAGATTACAGCCATGGAAATGGAGGTGATCCCGCCTGGAACGCATATTAACGTCAATGAGGCCTATGATATTATGCTGCGTATTAAGGAAGAAGCGGATATCCTTTTACCCCTGCATGAGCCAAAGTTTGCGTCCATGGCTTCAATCCCGGAATAAAATAGAGTAATTATAAAAAAGCCACCTGTTTATCTGACAAACAGGTGGCTTTTTTTGTCTAGACGGTTAACTCTATTAAAGAGTGCTATTTAGCCATAGTAGCAGCTTTTGGAGCCTTGTTTACATATTTAAAGAAAACCGGGAAGGCAACGAAGAAGGCCACACAAATAAGATATTCTATTCCTTTGATATGTGTGTAGTAATCAACAAGAGTATGCAGAGGTTTAACCATTCCGATTGCAACCATGTATTGTCCTGCAAGTTCACTAACAGACCAGCCAACGCTGGAAAGTGCACTGGTAAGGGCTGCTGCAACCCAGAGACACATCAATGAACCTGCTGTTAAAAGTATTCTTGCTCCTGTTTTTGAAGTATTTTCTTTCATGGTGTTATCCTTATACTGTTTTATTGAATGAGTCTGTTTAATCTCGAAGTTATCCTATTATAGCCGTGAGGTATCCCTTTACTACATCAAGCGGCCCTATAGTGCTCATTGCACTTGTGAGACATGTAACTCCCCAGACACCAACGAGGGAAGCCATTGTCATAGCTACACCGAGTGCAAATGATGAAATTTCGTATGCTGCGTCGAGATGTGGGCTGGATGCCGTTTGTGTTTTTGTATTCATGTTGTCCTCCGTAAGGAATTAATTTTATATGCATATTTTGTTTTCTTACTTTCTAGATAGCATTTATGATGCCAGTTGTGAGAAAGTTTCTTATGAGGGCGGTCATTTTATACAATATCCTGATATTATAGGGAAATACCTACTAGCTTGGCTTCTTCTATCATCGCTACACAATTGGTGTGTGGGCGCTGACAGGAGGCAGAACTGTGGAATATGCCTTGAAAAATGCGGTTTTTCTTCTACAGAAGTGTTGCAGGTTTTGCGGATAGGTGTGTCACCCTATAAACAATTGGGAGAGACATTGTAGGATGTGTGACGAATGACGGGTCTATTTATTGTTACGCAGACTACAGATCAGATTTGAAGCGGGATAACAATGATCCTTGAGGATGTGTTGATTGTATGCGGTGATTAAATCATCTTTTTTCAGGCATCCAACAATATGGGTGGAATTTGATTCGGAGACGACCGGCAAAAATGAGTAGTGATGATTGCTGAATAAATGGAATGCTTTTTCCAGGTTATCATTTTCCTTCACCGTGGCAAGCTCACGTGTCATAAGATCGCTGGCAGTGATAGAAGTATCTGTGGGGCCAGGTTTGTTGAGAAAGGCACGAACATCACGAAGCGTAAGGATACCAGTAAGGTTTTCCTCACTGTCAGTGATCATAAAATGGGGGAAAGAACTGTTAAGTATCTTTTCAAGGATAAGGGGTAGGGGCATTTTATCTGCAATAACAGTATGTTCAGTACAGATGTAATCACGAATTTTCATGGTTCGTAACCTGTTCGCATCGTGACCTCTTACAATCCGGATCCCCTCCATAAGCAGTTTTGTTTCATAGATTGAGTAACCGTGTAGATATCGAACGACAATGATGCTTGGAATACAGGCCACCATAAGTGGCAATATGATCTCATAGTTATAGGTCAACTCAAAGATCGTAAGGATTGCGGTGATGGGGGCAAGAGTTGTTCCGGCAACCACGGCACCCATTCCTACAAGAGCAAAATGGCTGGGGAGCATAAGTGAATCCGGCCAGATAAGAGAGGCAAAGTGCCCAAATATCGCCCCGAGCATAGCTCCCAGAAAAAGAGAAGGGGCAAAGATACCACCACTCATGCCGGAACCTATACAGGAGCTGGTTGCTACTAATTTAGCCAGCAGTAAAATGACTGCAGAAGTAAATAAAAAATCACCTTGCAAAACCTCGGTGATGGCACCATAGCCGACTCCAAGTGCCTGTGGCTGATAGAGTCCCAGGAGCCCAACGACCAACCCACCAAATACAGGAGAAAGCCATCCCGGAATTTTCATCTGAGAGAAGGCTTTACTCAGTCCGAAAATCATAGCCATAAGAAGAAGGCTGAGTAAACCAGCTACGATACCAAGGCCAAGATAGAGAAGTAGCTCTCCGGGGTGACCAAGTACAAAGTGAGGGGCTTGAAATAAAATACCATCGGACCAGAAGGCGCGGGAAACCATTGTCCCAGTTACAGCTGCAATAACGATATTTGACAGTGAGGCAACCTCTAAATCAAAGAGGAGAATTTCGACAACAAAAAGAGTTCCAGCCATCGGGGCCTGAAAGGTTGCGGCAATACCTGCAGCGGCACCACAGGCAACGGCAAGTTTTCGGTGATTAGGACCAAGTTTCAAAAGCTGACACAGGGACGAACCTATGGACGATCCAATCTGAACAATAGGTCCTTCCCTACCCACAGAACATCCTGAAGCTATAAAAGTGGCGGTGGCAAAACTTTTGGCAAGTGTTACCCGATGTCTGATCAGACCATCGCGCTGCGCAAGCGCTGCCATCACTTCAGGCACACCTGGCCCACGAATCTCCGGTGCAATAAAATGGAGGAGGGGACCAAGGATAAATCCGGCGAGAACAGGTACTCCAACCCGCCAGAAAACAGATGCCTGCTCGTACTGACTCACAAAACCACCCTCTCCCGGCCAGAAGATATCGGTTCCGAATTCTATGAGCCAACGGAAGAAAACGGCACCAAGACCGGCTAAAGCGCCAATAATAACTGCCAGTAACAGGGGGAAAAGGATGGTTCGAAGTGGCGGTTTGTGCTGGGTCATTGTTCTGTCATTTATCGGAGACGATGAAAAACTGCTTTGTGGAGGTTACTTCTGGGTAATGGCTGTTATTGCATCATGGACAGAGCCACTCTTCTTTATAAATTGTATATTCTGGTCAGTGAGGGCTTTTTTCATCTTATCTCCTATGGAGTCAGCAATGACAACGTTAATACCGTTATCAACAAGAAGTGCAACAACGGTTCGACTAATGCCACCCGGTTGATGCGTCGCAGGATTTTTAATGGCTTTGAGGAACATTCCACTATGGTCGAACAACAGAAAGAATGGAGCACGTCCCAGTTCCTGGCAAATTAAGGAATCCTGCTTTGAATTGTTTGAGGGGACGGCAAACTTCATTGTCTGGGCAGAAACTGATGCGGCAGAAATCACAAAAAGAAAAAGAATCATTGTGAGTATAA
>CAZIDU010000194.1:0-4847 GCA_964538055.1 uncultured Desulfocapsa sp.
TGTTTTGGGCTCTGCTACCTACAGAGGCTATGCACTTATTATACGAATTCAGCTAGTTACAAAATTGGATTATAGCGAGAATAGCGGATTTCCGTGTTGTCAGACAGTTCTGGTCTCACGAAAGCCCCTGTTCTTCCATTTTTTTTGCAGCTGTGTAATTCCATCCCCAAAATGACCTTTTTACGAGATTATCAACTTTTGAATATCTAACTTTTATGTCTCCCTTAATCATTGTTGTTGGCATTTTGGCCCTGACTTTTGGCCTTCTGATATTTAGTAAAATCCCACCGGCAGCCATTTTTATTGGTGCCTTGACCCTGACTATTACCTTTCAGCTTGCCCCTCTGGAAGATTCTTTGAAGGGATTTAATAATCCAGGTGTTTTGACCATTGGCGCTCTGTTTATGATTGCCGCCGGGATGTATTCAACCGGTGCAATTTCCATTTTGAGTGAAAAAATCATTGGGCGACCTCGATCAATTTTTAAGGCTCAGCTGAAAATATTACCAAACATTGCATTTGGCTCAGCATTCTTAAACAATACCCCGCTTGTTGCCATGATGATTCCTGTGATCAGGGATCTCTCTAAAAGTTGTGGCCTGGATGCTAAAAAATTATTTATCCCAGTTAGTTATGCATCAATTCTTGGCGGCACCTGTACTCTGATCGGAACTGCTACAAATCTTGTAATTGCAGGACTTGTTAATGAAACCCTCGAAAGGGGAGGGACTGATCTTCCACATATGGTGCCGGTGGGAATGTTTGACCTCTCTTTAATCGGCGTACCTATAACAATCATAGGAATTGTTTTTCTTATGACAGTGGGGAAATCACTCCTTCCTTCAACTCCTGGAACTCTTGAAGCTAGAGGGGACGTGCAGCGCAGATGGTTCAGGGTAGAGCTTGCTATTGAGGATGATAGTCCACTCATTGGAAAATCCCTTGAGGATGCGGGACTTATGGCCAGTGATGGCTTTTATATAATGTCCTGTTTACGGGATGGAAATACACTGGAATTAAGTTCTCAAATTATTGTAACTGCAAAAGACAGGCTGAGCTTTTCTGCTGATATCAGCGGGGCGAAGGGCTTATGGGCAACTATTGGGCTTAAACCTCTCTATTCGACCAAGGCACAGAAGGCGGAACGCCATCGCCATCATCTGGTGGAAGTGGTGGTCTCCAGGCGAAACCAAATGATTGGGCATCAGATCGGGGAAATAGAGGCTGCAGATCGGAATTTTGAAGTGTGGCTGGTTGCCGTCGCCCGCGGTGAGGCCGCAATGCATTATCCTCTGGAAGAGACAGTCATTCAGGCGGGTGATGTTGCATTACTTGAAGTAAAAGATACCTTCTTTTATCGAAATCGAAATGAGACTGAATTTGCGATGACTAAAAAGCTTCGTGGTGCCAATATCCAGAGAACCGATAAGGCTTTGTTGGCCTCTGTAATTACCGGAACCATGGTATTCTCCGTTGCCTTTGGCTTTATGAGTATGCTCAATGCTGCCCTGCTTGCAGCAGGGGGGATGCTCCTTACCGGATGTATGAGTCTGAATGATGCAGGACGTTCCGTTGACTTTGCAACTCTTATGGTGATTGCTTCGGCCATGGGACTCGAATCTGCGGTAACCGCATCTGGGTTATCAGCGGTGATTGGTGATTTTCTGGGGATGCTTGGCGGGGACAGTGTCTATATGGCACTTGCCGTGGTCTTTCTTGGCTGTATTCTTATGGATGCCATGGTCACCAATGTGGCCTCGGCAGTCTTTATGTTTCCCATTTCCATGACCATTGCTTCAGCACTTGGCGTGAGTTTTATGCCATTTGTAATTGTTGTTATGGTGGGGGCCTCCTGTAGCTTTATTTCACCTGTGAGTTACCAGACGAACCTTATGGTCTATGGACCTGGAAAATACAGTTTTGGAGATTTTGTGAAGATTGGTATCCCACTTTCCATTCTGGTTGGTGTGATAACCGTTTTTCTGACACCTGTCTTTTTTCCATTTTATGCCTGAGTTGTTTGCTCAGACATAAAATGGAAAGAGTCCTTTATCCACGTGCCGTATGAGGGCGTGTGCTTCCCTCTGGTTTTTCGACAGGCGACTTTTGCGGGGTATTCGTTTGCTTGATGGTGGACATGGCAGCAGTTACCATGGAGGCTACATCTGTTAAATTGGCTGGAAGAATCATGCTGTTGTTCTCCTTCGCCAGATTTCCAAATTCTTTGATATAGTTTTTTGCTACTTCAAGATTGGCTGCTTCAATACCACCCGGCAGATTCAGAGCTTCTGCTACTCTACGGATTGCTTCGGCAGTGGCTTCTGCTACCATCGTGATTTCCTTGGCCTTTCCTGCCGCCTCGTTGATTTGTTTCATTTTCTCGCCTTCAGACAGAGCGATGGCTTCTGCTCTAATTCCCTCAGCGCGGTTGATAGTTGATTGTTTATCACCTTCGGAGCGTGCAATATCAGCACGTTTTTCTCGCTCTGCCTTCATTTGTTTTTCCATGGCCTCAAGAACTGTACGCGGAGGCTGGATATCTTTGATTTCATAACGAAGGACTTTTACACCCCAGTTTTCAGCAGCTTCGTCGAGTGCCATAACAACCTGGCCATTCAGTGTCTCTCTTGCCTCAAAGGTTTTATCCAGATCAATTTTCCCGATGGCAGATCGAAGACTGGTCTGGGCAAGCTGGGCGGTAGCAAAATGAAAATTATCAATTCCGTAGGCTGATTTTTTGGAGTCAATAACCTGGATATATAAAATACCATCCACCTCTAAAGTGACATTATCTGCGGTAATACAGGTTTGGGCAGAGATATCGATGGGTTCTTCTTTGAGGCTACGTTTGTAGGCAACCCGGTCAAAGAAGGGGATGAGTATGTGAAAACCTGCTTGCAATGTTCCTCTATATTTTCCAAGTCGCTCTATCACAAATTCCATACGCTGTGGGACGATAACAGCAGTTTTGATGAGAATAACGAGCATAAAGGCAATAAGAATGCCGAGGGCTACAAAAGTTTCCATTATGGACTCCTTGATTGGGGGATTTAGGGGCCGTTAAGAAATAACTTGTAATTTTTATTCACTTCTTTACGGCCCATTATGCCGTTTTTGAAGCAGAAAAAGTCCAAGATATTTATTTACGACGGCTTAAGAGAGTTTCTCTACAGTGATAAGTAGGTCATTCTGTCGGACTATTTTAACAACCTCACCTGCTGCTATCCCTTGCTTTGCCTCGGCACGCCAGAAGGTACCGGCAAATTTAACTTGTCCTTCAGCGGGGGGAGAAATCGTAGCCGAAACCACACATTTTTCTCCTCCGCTTGCCAGGATCGAATCCGGTTCTTCATCTTTTTTGTCTCCGATAAAGACTTTTTTTACAATTCCACGCAGGCCAAAAAGACAAACCAGTGAGAGCACCAGGAAAACGCCTAGTTGGGTGTTGACGCTCCATGGGAAAAAATAACAACCAAGGGCTGTCAACCAGGCAGCGAGTCCAAAAAAGAAGAGAACAAAGCCCGGGACGGCCATCTCCAAAACAAAGAAGGTAACACCGATAGTGAGCCACATCAGTCCGGGGTAGGTGATTTCCATCATATGAGATCCTATGGGAAGAAGTTAGTATTCTGTTATTGTATGGGAACACAGTCAAACAGTCAAATCGAAGAGGAGTAATTGTTCTGACAACTATGCGCCATTGGAAAAAAGAGTTGTTATCCACGCATTTTTCTGGAATGATCAAGCATGATTCACAACGAATCTTCGAGTCAATGCAATGACGTTAATCATTAATTTTGAAAAACATAGTTGAAACTATCATGAAAGCACCGTCAAATGAACCTGCTATCCGCCTGGTCATGTTGCCCAAGTACACTAATCCGGATGGGGATATATTCGGTGGGGTGATTCTTTCCATGATTGACGAGGCTGCAGCAGTTGAGGCACAGCGACAGGCCAACCATCGCTATGTCACCGTGAGTATGGAATCTATTCAGTTTCATCGCCCTGTGCTTGTGGGAGATCTTGTTAGTCTCTGGTGTCAGACTCAACGCATTGGCAGAACTTCTCTTACCATACATATTGATGTACTTGCCCGTCAAAGACGGACCGATGAAGAGAACAAAGTAACAGAGGCCACGGTCACCATGGTGGCTATAGATGATCAGAGAAACGCTATTCCTGTTCTTGGTTGAACCGTAATTGCAAATTGCTACCTCTGGCATGATATGTCTTTTCTCCGGTTCATGATTGTTCTTATACTCCTCTGTATCTGTACTCCACCAAGTTATGCTCAGGATATTCTTATTGTCACGAATACTTGGGAGGGCTATTCCAATGAGGTTGGTACTGGCTTTTACATCGATGTGTGTTAAAAGAAATTTATCCATTCCCTGATTATACGCTAACCATCAGTTGTGTTCCTTTCAAACGTGCGCAACGTATGGTTGAGATGGATCAGGCTGATATTCACTCTGGGAATTAACAGAGATGATATTCATGCGAACCTCATAGCAAAACCTGTCGTCGAAAACGATACGGTGGATCCTACTCATCAGTAAAGAGTCAGCTCAAAAATGGCAAGGGCTGTATTCCCTTGAAAATAAAAAAAATTGCGGCCAGAAGTGGTTATGGATTTGATATCCACTTTGACTTTCCCATCGATTACAGCGAAAAAAATACCTTACTGGGGATGATGCAGATGCTTAAAGTCGGTCGGGTCGACGCCGTACTTGATTATAGTACAGATATGAGGAAACTGTGGAGAGAGTCAGACCTTGATGATAATTTTAGGTTCATCCGGTTAATGAGTACCTGTCACGAATTTAATTGCTAAAGGACATGGC
>CAZIDU010000195.1:0-4681 GCA_964538055.1 uncultured Desulfocapsa sp.
ACCTGCTAACCGTTGCCGTTGTTCGCCAATTAAATTTTCAGGAAACTTCAGTATTCTATTTGCCATTCAATATATTTTGGTATATATATCGAGTTGTGAAGAAAAAACATACCGTAAAACATGGGAACATTCCTCCAGGAGAATATCGTACCCGGGGACGGATATGGATAGAGAGTGAAGGTGGTACGTTTCTCGGCTATGGCCAGGTTGTTCTTCTGGAACGAGTTCAACAGCATGGTTCCATTGCTCAGGCGGCACGTTCCATGGAGATGTCCTACAAACATGCCTGGGATCTTATCCATTCCATGAACAGACAGGCTCGGGAACCACTTATAGTGACCAGTAAAGGGGGGAAGGGGGGTGGCGGTGCTCAGCTGACCGTTGCTGGAGAACGAGCTGTTGCTCAATTCTGGCAGTTCCATAAGCGCTTTCTCGATTTTCTTGAAACGGAAACCATGAGCATGAAAAGCTGATTTTTTTTATATAGCGATATGTTCCTGTGAATATATTGAAAACGATCCATCGTTTCTTGTCCAATGATACAAGCAGATATTACAAAAAACAGAGAAGGCTCTACTTCACACTTTGTCCTGCAGTGTGAGAGCAGGCGGATTGTCCTCTTTGGCCCATCCGGCAGTGGAAAATCAACTCTGCTGAAGATGTTCGCCGGTCTTTGTGTGCCGGACCAGGGGAAGATAACGGTGGATAGCAGGGGGATCTTTGATCGGGAGCAGGGTGTGAATGTTCCAGTGCATCTGAGGCGCTTTGGCTATATGCCACAGGAATATACCCTCTTTCCCAGTATGACGGTGGAGGAGAACATTCTCTATGGTCTTCGAGTTCGTAATAAAGTTTTCAATGGGAAAGGGGCTGATGAAGTGGCATCCAAACTGGGCATTGAAGACCAGCTGCGTTGTTATCCGTCCGAGCTTTCCGGTGGACAGCAGCAACGCGCAGCTCTTGCCAGGATTATGCTAATTCAGCCGAGAGCTCTGCTCCTTGATGAACCCTTTAGCGCATTGGATTCTCGGGTGAGAGAGGTGTTACTGGATCTGGTTATTGATTTGACAACAGATCTGAAGATTCCTACTCTGCTTGTGACCCATGATAGAGAAGATGCCCATGCCTTTGGCAGGGAGATCGTGATTATCAAGGACGGCTCGGTTGTGGAATATGGAAAGAAAAATACTATTCTGCTGAATCCGAAATTTGTAGAGACGGCCCGTCTTCTTGAGTTTCAGGTTTTCCCCCTTGCTAATCATGACGGCGAAGGTTTTTGGACAGCAGGTGGGGAGTATCTCAGGCTTGGCAGCCGGATCCCCTCGGATACCAGCCATGTGTGCATCAGACCGGAAAATATCATGCTGCTGAGAGAAGACAAAGTGCAGAGTAGAGATCTGGAAAATAGTATAAGCGGCAAGGTCCAGAATATCCATCCCCGCTCTGGACATGTTAAAGTGACCTTTTGCTCACGAAAAGGAGAGGAATACGGTATTCACGTCCCACACCATGTAGTGGATATTATGAATATTCATATTGGGAAAAAGGTAGATATTTCTTTGAAAAAAGAATCACTGATTCCCTGTCAGAGGAGAAGCAGATGAAAAACTGTTGCGCCGTATTCGTTATGTTTTTTTTGAGTCTTGGATGGAGCTCTTCGTCGGTGTCTGCAGCGGATCTGTACTGGTATCTGGCATCATCCATGACAAAACCCGGAAAAGAAATTGTTGAGCTGTTTAATAGAGGTGATCATCCCTTTCAGGTCATTCTTATACCCGGTGGCTCCGGGCAACTGCTTGCCAAAATCAGTTCCAGCCGTAAAGGGGATCTGTATACGCCTGCTGCCATGAGTTATGTTGAGCAGGTTGACAAGATAGACCTACTCGACAGTCTTATTCCTCTTGTCGTCCAGACCCCTGTCTTCGCCCTTTCTGCAAGTGGCAAACAAAGAATAAAAAGCTGGAGTGATTTGACAACAGCGGGTATCCGTATTGGTCTTGGGAATCCAAAAACCATGGCCCTTGGAAAATCCTATGAAGGAATCAAAGAAAAGATGGGGTCGCAACTCGCCGGACAAATTAAGGCCAACACAGTGGTTGAAGGAGTAAATGTCTCTCAGATTATCAACTATCTGAAAACAGATATTATAGATGCCGGTATTGCCTTTGATTCAGCGGCAAGAGCCAGTAGTCTGCACTATATTCCTATTCCTATAGAGTTCAATCATCAGGAAATTGCCCCTCTGGTCAGGTTGAAGAGTGAAGAGAGCCAGGGCAATACAACACGCTTTACAGAGTTTATCATCGCCAATTTGAATATCTTTGAAAAGTATGGTTTCAAGGCTGCAACCAGGTAAGGCTATGGCTCTGATACAATTTGCCAAATGGAGCAGTTATCTTCTTGCTCTGTTCATTGTTAGCATTGTTGGGGCCACCGTAATGGCGACTGATATCGGTCTGATTGGTGGCCTGTTCAAAGATCCGGCATTTGGACGGGCGGTACTCTTCAGCCTCCAGACCTCAATTGTCGCCACCCTCCTTGCTGCAATTACAGGAGTACCCGCCGGCCTTTATCTTAGCAGAGAGAAGAGTTCTATAACACGGATCATCGATGCACTGTTTGATATTCCCATTGTAATGCCGCCATTGGTTGTCGGGGTTCTTTTGCTCTCCTTTTTTAACCTTGGTTTTGTCAAAACGGTGTATGATTTTATCTTCACCACTCCCGGTGCAATTATTGCCCAGTTCTTTGTAGCCATGCCCTTTACCGTACGCGCTGCAAAAAGTGCTTTTGAGCTGGTTCCACCAGTCTATGAACAGATGGCCATGACCCTTGGTGCCACACCGACCAGGGCCTTTTTTGATACCACCTGGAAAATGGCATTTCGTGGGGTTATTGCCGGGCTTATCCTTTCTTGGCTCAGATGCCTTGGTGAATTTGGGGCTACCCTGATGGTGGGTGGTGCAATACCGGGCAGGACAGAAAATGTACCAATTTACATCTATCTCAGTATGAGTGCCGGGGAGTTTGATAAGGGAATGGCCGCAGCTGTTCTTGCGGTATTTTGTGCTTTTGCAGGAGTTTTATTGGTGAAGTTGCTTGTGGATCGGAAGGGCATTCGACGACAGCCTATAATGCCGGATTACCGTTCATCACCGGTGCTAGAGAAGTGTCAAGTCAGATATAAGCAGCCCTAAGAGCCCTACGTTATCTGTCATCATTTTCAGCGGGCATGGGCATACGGTTTTCTTCCTCATTGAGAATAGCAGCAGTGGCAGCACCACGAATGCTTTCTTTATGGGAATCCTGCTCAGGGTGTCCCTTTTCCGATGCTTTATTGTCATCTTCCGGCGGCATGAAAACGGTGACATTGCGATGGGCAAATTCAATGTTATTTTTGCTGAATGCTTCCTGGAGCCGCTTGAGAATTTCTTTGCGCATAATAAACTGTTCCCCGGGAGGGGTGGTGAACTTAACCCGCATAATCATGGCAGAGTCGTCCATCTGGAGTACACCCTGGGATTTGAGCTTTCCCATCAGCTTGGGACCAAGTTCTTCATCTTTGAGGAGTTCTTGATAGATCTTTTTGACAATTTTACGGACCTTATCCACTTCCGTATCATACTTAACCCGAAAATCCAGTTTCATAATAATATAATCGCGGGAGAAGTTGACCACGGTCCCTATTTTACCAAAGGGAACAGTCTGTACCATGCCTCGATGATGCCTGAGCCGAACAGCGCGCAGTGATATATGCTCAACCACTCCTTTAGCCGATCCCGTATCAATATAATCGCCGACTCGAAAGGCATCGTCGATCAGGAAAAAAATACCTGAAAAAATATCGGTGACTAGAGACTGGGCTCCGAAGCTGACGGCCAGGCCGAGGATACCTGCACCTGCGATTAACGGAGCGATGTTGAGTCCCAGGGCCGATAGAATGGATATTGAGGCAATGACAAAAAGGAACACCAGGACAAACTTGCGCAGGAGTAACAGCAGGGTTCCACGTCTGGACCCACCCCTGCCCTCTTCTTCTGCTTCTTCGTCATCGGGCATTTCTTCACGAATTCTTCTATCCACCCAGCCTGTGAAAAATTGCCAGGCCAGATAAATCAGGATCATAATCAAAACACTGCTCAACACTCCGGCAGTGAACATTCTTCCCAGGGCAACATCAATTTTGAACAGGCCGAGAAAGAAGAAAATAAGAAGTGCCAGGAGGAGAGCCCGATAGGTGAGCTGGATACGCTGCACATATTTTTCGGAGCATATTTTTTCCAGGAAAGAGCCTTGGCTATTTTCTCTTGTTTCAGATTTCACCAGGACGATCCGTAACAGTCTTCGGCCCCAGACATCAAGGGAAAAGAAGACGGGAATGGCCAGTAGACCGATAATAATTTTTCCAAAATGGATATTACCGCTGCCAAGTACCCGGATTTCCCAAAAGACAGTGATGCAAAAAAGAAATACAATGACTGGTATTTGCCAGTAGGGTGCAAATTGGCAGGTAATCGAGACCGCTTTATGCTCTTGATCGGAAGGGCAGAGGGCGTCGGTGACCCGTTGGCGACTCTCCACAATCATGGCTATGAGCATGGTGGTGGTACTCACAATGATCAGGCCTAGGGAGATGGAAAAAAATAATCATCCAAAATAGCCAGGAGAAATATTCAGAAAC
>CAZIDU010000196.1:0-4657 GCA_964538055.1 uncultured Desulfocapsa sp.
ATTCGTCTTTGTCTTTTGAATTGGGATCGTGTCCCCCGATTCCGGATAAATATTGGGCCGTTCAATAGCATGGTGAAGTTACTAACCAAGAGTGATATTGATTGGAATAATATGCATCTCTTTCTGGCGTTGTTCCGTGTGGCCGAGAGACCACTCTTTGCAGCTTGTATTCTCTCCAAGCAGTTTTTCCACATCAGCGACTATACCAGCCACATTAATAACAGGATGGCGACTGAAAACCTGTGGTAATCCCTGGGTCAAGTTGCACACGAGACAGCATCCGGGGCGTTCGTGAAGTTTTAGTTCCATGGTCAGACTGTTTCCATTCACTCCACCATATCCAAGTTCTATTTCATAGGCACCTTCATCGGCATCACCGAAGAGCGCTTCAAAAAAATCACTGGTACGGTTTTTGGGAAAGAGCTGCTGTAGGGTTTCCGGGGTGAAGAGTGCATCAATTGTACTTGTATCCATGGGTCTGTTTCTCTTTTAAAAGTTTTGAATATGATTCCTTAGTCTGCGCATACTATAAACTGCATGGCACTTCTGTCAACCGACGTTGCAGGGCAAAAGTCTCTGTGGTAGAGTAGCCGTCATGGAAAAAAACAGCTTTCAAAATCAGAGTGAATCTCAGAAATCTTCAGTAAATATTGATGAACTCAATTCTTCGCAACGCGAAGCTGTAACCAGTACGGAGGGTCCCCTGCTTGTTATTGCTGGTGCAGGGAGTGGAAAAACGAGAACTCTTGTATACCGAGTTGCCTATCTGCTCGAACAGGGAGTGAATCCCGAAAAAATCCTTTTGCTCACTTTTACCAGAAAGGCATCTCAGGAGATGCTGTGGCGCGCAGGGCAATTGCTCAATGAAACGTGTCGTCGCGTAGTAGGTGGTACATTTCACGGCATTGCCAATATGCTGCTTCGCAGGCACGGACATCATCTGGGCTTTGGCTCCTCCTTTACCATTATTGATCGCGCCGATGCTGAAGGGATCATTAATCTCTTAAAAGGTTCCCTCGGGCTCACCGGCCGCGATAAACAATTTCCCACCAAAAGGGTACTTGTCAATATCCTTTCAGGTTCGGTGAATAAATCCATTCCCATGGACGATCTTATCTACGAAAGTTATCCGCATTTAAGCGAACACGTGGATGATATCATAAATCTGGATAAGCATTATAAAGAGTTCAAATTTAATAATGGACTCATGGATTATGATGATTTGCTGGTAAACTGGAAACGTTTGCTGGATGAAGTTCCCGAGGCCAGGGGAGAGATGGCCGCCAGATATTCACACATTATGGTGGATGAGTATCAGGATACAAATCTCATACAGGCAGATATTGTACGGCTAATGGCACACGGCCATGAAAATGTGATGGTTGTGGGTGACGACTCGCAATCCATCTACTCCTTTCGTGGTGCGGATTTTTATAATATCATGCGCTTCCCTAAGGTGTTTAAGAATACAAAAGTAATTAAGCTGGAGGAGAACTATCGTTCCACCCAGCCCATCCTGTCTCTTACCAATGATATTATCAATAACGCTGCGGAAAAGTATGCAAAAACACTTTTTACCAGGATCGAAGGGGACTATAAGCCCAGAGTATTTTCAGGACGTGATGAGAGGGAGGAGGCGGCTTTTGTTTCAAAGAAGATTGCAGAATTACGGGGACAGGGGATAGAGCTTAAAAATATTGCGGTACTTTTTCGCTCCGGTTTTCATTCCTATAAGCTTGAAATGGAACTCAATTCCACGGGGGTTGATTTTGAAAAACGTGGTGGCCTGAAGCTTACAGAGTCTGCCCATATGAAAGATGTGATTGCTTTTTTACGGCTTCGCGTCAATCCCTTTGATACCCTTTCCTGGAATCGTATTCTACTTCATCTTGATAAGGTTGGTCCCAAAACTGCCGGGAAAATAGCGGATGCCATTGCAAGGGCTGGAAATCCGGGGAAGGCCCTTTCTGAATACCCTTGCGGCAAAACCTGGAAAAGCGGTGTTGCAAATCTGGCACAGCTATTTAAGGATATGGAGAGGGAGATGGCTCCCGGGGTCCTGTATGAACTTGTCTGGGCATATTATCAGCCGTTATTTGAAAGGATTTATCGTGACGATTTCCCAAAACGTCAAAAGGATCTTGATCAGCTGAAATCCATTGTTGCAGGATATACTGACCTGCAAATCTTTGTTGATGATACAACCCTTGATCCGCCAGATACGAGCAAAGGACTTTCGAGAGAAGATGATGAACGGATGATTCTGTCAACTATCCACTCTTCCAAGGGGTTGGAATGGGATGCCGTTTTTGTGATGGGGCTTGCCGATGGCAGGTTTCCACATGCCGCCGCAGCGATTGGCGAGCAATGGGAAGAGGAACGACGACTTCTTTACGTGGCAGCAACCAGAGCCAGAAAATACTTATATCTCACTTATCCGCGTGAACTTATGACTCCTGACCGACAGTTTCGACGGGTAGGGATGTCACCCTTTCTTTCCGAATTACGTGCAGGTCTTTTTGAACGAATTGATCGTGATGGCATTGAGCGCAATGCACCTTCTTTCCTCAGGGCAGAATCGTCTTCATCGAGTGCAATGACTTTCACTAAAAAGGCTAAGAAAACAAAGGTATCAGTGGAGGATTTGGGTAAAGGTGTTCGGGTTCAACATCCCTTCTTTGGGGAAGGTGTTGTTAATAATAAACCCAAAGGCCGTTCCGTGGATATTAGCTTTCAGAGACATGGCGTTAAGACCCTGCATCTTGATTACGCCAAGTTGACTCTCGTATAATTTCTTCAGGCTTCCCCTGAAAATTTCATTTCAAAATATATGCTAAATTTTCTATACTATACAAATATATGAACTATCAGCAAGCCTGGGACTATCTTGACAGTCTCCAGTTTCACAAAATCAAGCTTGGCCTGGATGCAATGCATTCATTTATGGCCAAAGTCGGAAACCCGGAACAGAAATTAAAAACCGTCCATGTCGCAGGAACCAATGGTAAGGGCTCTGTATGTATGACTCTGTTGACAATTTTATCCGGGTCCGGTTACCGTGTAGGGCTGTACACTTCACCGCATCTCAGTTCGGTCAGGGAACGATTCAGAATTAATGAGAGTTTTATCAGTGAAGAAAAGTTTGCTGAATTGGCCACCCGGATTCGTGGAATCCTCGGCGAAGAAAAAATAACATATTTTGAATTCACAACTGCTCTGGCCTTTCTCTGGTTTGCAGAAGAAAACCTTGATCTGGTTATACTTGAGACCGGACTTGGCGGCAGACTGGATGCCACTAATATTATACAGCCGCTTGTTTCAGTTATCACCAATGTGAGTATGGATCATGAGGCCTATCTTGGTGATACCATATCTGCTGTGGCCGGGGAGAAGGCCGGTATTGTAAAAACCGCTGTCCCTGTGGTGTCTGCGGTAACGACTGGTGGAGGCCTTGAGGAGGTGGACGCCGCATGTGTAGAAAAAGATGCCAGACTCCTGTTGTTTGGTAGAGATTTTGGGGCAGCGCTTGCCCCTGGTGGTCTGTGGCAATGGATAGCAAATGCAAACTTTTCCAGCTCTTTGTATAAAGATCTGCGTTGTTCCATGAAAGGAGACTATCAGGTTGCCAATGCTTCCCTTGCCTTGGCTGTGATAGAACTCCTGAAGGAACAAGGCTTCTCGCTTGCAGAGGAACAGATCAGACAGGGACTTGCTAATGTGCAATGGCCGGGGCGTCTTGAGTATTTTTGTCTTGATCGTACAAGCAGGAAAAAAATGCAATGTGCAGGGCTTGCAGGATCTGTATCCTATCTCCTTGATGGTGCACATAATCCAGCAGGGGTTGAGAGTCTGCTGCAGACTTTGGAGAAAGAGTGCAACTATCAGAAGCTGATCCTTGTCTGGGGAGCCATGGTAGATAAAGATTTACAGAAAACCCTGTCGTTGGTGGCACCACTTGCTCATCGTATCATTCTGACCAAACCAGAGGGCGAGCGTTCGGCAGAACCGGAGTTACTTTTGCAGAATGTGCCGGGTAATCTTCAGGAGAGGTGTACCCTTCATCCAAAGGTGGATGCTGCCATTGATGCAGCTGAAAGTTTAGCTACAGATGATGACCTGATTCTCATCGCCGGATCTCTGTATCTCATTGGGGCATCGCGAAAAAAATTGCTTGGGGAACTTGTCGGATGAGCAGGAACTTTACCGATTTTGACGCGCCTGTCGATGCTGTTATCCGCAGCGAAAGAGCCAAGGCCAGGGACCTGCGGAAGAGTCGGTGGTGGCAGCAAAAAACGGCTTCCGGGAAATGTTATTTCTGTGACAGGCAATCGACCTTTAAAAACCTCACCATGGATCATCTGGTGCCGTTGTCCCGTGGGGGGCGTAGTACAAAGGATAACCTGGTCCCCTGCTGTAAATCCTGCAATAATAAGAAGAAAAGTATGCTTCCTCTGGAGTGGGAGGAATATCTCGAAACGCTGTAAAGGCTTGCATATTCTAGATGCTCTAAATGTCTACGGTTCCTTTTTAGAAGAGTCGAGAAAAAGATGGTGTAGGGGGAACGCAAATGGTATAGAAAATACCATAAGTTTCATTCTACTCATGTAACTATTCACCGAAATTGAGTTTGAGTCGGAATTGCATAACGAATACGCTG
>CAZIDU010000197.1:0-4501 GCA_964538055.1 uncultured Desulfocapsa sp.
AGATATTACTGTTAGCAGCAATGAGACGTTTGGGAGACAAATCCACTGGAATCCTTTTCTGGACATTATTAAGGGCGAGATCATAAATCATCACCGAATTACCCCCTGCCTCTGAAATGTAAAGATAATTGTCGTTATACACCATTAATCCACTAGGCTTACTGCCTGTAGAGATAGCCTGAACCTGAGTTAAAGTCTCTGGATCCAGTAGAACCACTGTCTGAGACAGGGATAATGTCACAGCTAAAAGCTCCTGTTTTTCCAGGTAGAGGATATATGATGGCCCATACCCTAACCGGTTCCGCAAATCGATAACACCTGAGCGGAGGTTAATTCGTAGGATATTACCTCTTTTTCGATCAATGACATAGGCCCAAAGACTGTTTGGACTGACTGCAAAATGAAGACCATGGCCAAGCATCGAGAGGGGATAACTTGCCTCAACCCGGTTTGATGAAGGCCCGATCAGTTTGATTCCCATCTCTTTTTCAGTAAGTGCAAAGAGATTTACTGTTGGGGCAATCCGATCACTGATCAGGTAGCTCGGCCCATCTTGTACTCCTACAGAATCGCATACCACATTTTGGTTGGTGCAAATCATATAGACAGTGTTGATATCAGGGCAGGCTACATAGGCGACATCCACCAGCAACTTTTTGAGTTTGGGTACCAGACTGAGAGCAGGTTTAGCTGTACTGCCAGCCGCAATAGAGCCAATAACATCCCAAGTAAAAAAAAGTGAATGGGAATCTCCCTTTGCAACATAGAGAGGATTGCGAATCTCAAGTTCAGTTACGGTGGGATCGGACAATGTGGTTTTGGACGTATTGTTCCAGGTGGTTTCAATGCGAAGCCGGCTGTAATATCCAGTTGCCACAAAGGACCTGCCCAGGAACATTTGTCCCCCGGGAATGGACTGCGAGTTTGCCTTAATGGGGGCAGGGATCAGAGAAACCCAGGTGTTATTTTCGGCAAGGATCGCAATGGACTGAATGATCAGCTCCAGGTTCGGCCCTTTTGTCTCCGTAAGATTGAGAAAGAGTGTGAGCTGGCCCGTCTTATCTGACGACAGACCAGTTCCGTTTTGCTGGGAACCGGGAAGAGCTGAAGGTCCTTTGGAATCAGCGCAACCAGTGAATAGCAGAAAAAGACAACCTAGCAGCAGAGTGGCTACCTTATGGTATTTAATTCTCTGTTGTGTATCCATCTGTTTCCTCTTCAATATTATTTTTTGTTTCATACTATTGGGTTTAGAATCCTTTTCGATTAACGCCGGTGTTATCGGCCGGGGTCACGACACTGCCATGAAAGTGACACTGTTGACAAGGGATCGGGTTAGGCCCACCGCGGGTAGGATCTCCGGTAGCTTGAGGATGACAGGCTGAGCACAGAACTTTTGTGTATGGAGCGTCTGCAACCAAGTGGTGGACGTATTCCCAACTGTTGGCGACATCGCCATAGACCGCATCGTCATCTAGATGACATTTCAAACAGAGCAGCCCCCAGTCCTTAGTATCAAGGGAAGTGATTGCAGCACTGAGATCAGAGCCATTAGCCCGCCGCCTGAGAAGCATAACATTCTGTGAGCCGTGGGGCTCGTGACAGTCGAGGCAGGAAAGGACAAAGTCTGTTCCTCCGCTGGAGCTGTCAAAAGGAGGCTTGGTGGAGGCTGATCCGTCCATGGTCACTATGCCATGTTTGTCTCCACCACTGTCCCAATTGATAGGTTTAAGGTTACGGTTAAGGGTCGTACTAAAGATAGTAGCAGTCGGAGTGTGACAGGTGGTACAGAAAGCAACATAATCAGGAGTATTATCACGACCCGCCGTTGCATCAACACTGGCAGCGGGTTCCAAATCAGCTAGACTGTTGGAACAGAAGGGCGATTGGTACTTGGTGTTGTAACTGCTGCCCATGGTCTCAGTGGTTCCCCAAAGGTTAAAATGATCATTGGGTTTTGAGATGGCTGAAAAGCTGGGATCTTTAGGATTATTCCAGTTCCGTTTTGCCAGATGGGGATTATGACATGCATCGCAAGGGTTGGATGAAGAGGTAAACCAGGAAAAAGTATTTAGTGCAAAAGTCCTTATATCAGCGAGGTTATGATAGGAGCGTTGATTCATGGCAGCCATGACTGTAGTTGGTCCCTGAGGGGCACAACCGAAGGCTTGGCTGTAGTCGTTATTAAGCACCGCTTGGGCTGACGTGGGATTGTTGTGGCAGTAGAAACAGAAATTATCAGACTCGGAGTAGGGTGTAGAAGTAACGGCCGTGTTAAAATTTGGAGCAAAAAGCTCATATGCAGATGGTGTGCCTGTGCTGGGTACTGGTTCACTGCCAGCAATACTGCCATGCTGTTCGTGACAGTGGGCACAGTTTCCTCGGGAGTACCCGAACCCACTCGGTGGTGTATTACCGATTATTGGTCGGAAGACTCCAGCGGTACTTGAACCATGAGCAGAGTCTAAATAGGTTCCTGCAGAGAGATCGGATGCCACCAGGAAAAAATACAATCCAGCCAGGGAAAAAAGAAACAATCTCTTGGTCAGTAGACCTCGTGACATTAGATATTTCCTCTATAATTAAAATTTTATGGCACCGTAAAAACTCTTCATCTGCTTCGTTGCTGTATATTTTCTAATATTACGACGTACTCTAGTACACCGGAACAATAGAAAATATACGCGCCTCGCATCTGAAGTTTTTTACGATTCCATCTGTTAAATCAGGTTTTTACGAAACCATCAAATTTGAAAGAATACACCAGAGTTTGCGGCCCTGGCTAAATTGTGAAATCTGTCAGTTCTTGGTCGTATGGCAAACGGCACAACCATTATATCCTGCCGCAGGCCAAGCCTTGTAGTCCCAACGCAGAGATCCTGCGTAAGGGCTGCCATGGGCCCGGTGGCAAGAGAGACACATCACCAGTGCGTCATTTGCCTGGTTGAAGATCGATTTATTCAAAGTCGTCGTTATATCTGCTGTCGCCACGGGAGAAATGACACTGTAAATATTATTTCCGTAAGAACTGCTGCCATTATATAACTGATATTCAGTGGAAGATACTGCATTGGACATGTCAAAATCTATTGGATGGCGTAACCAAACCCCAGTTCCAAGAGTATTGCTCGGTACCAGATCCCCTGGCCCATTGTGATAATTTTCATGACATCGAGCACACTGTGAACTGATAGTCCCGACAGCGGTTTCCGTTTCGGTTGTACGATCAATTCCATAATATTTATTATGTTTGAGATCGGTTGGTCGGTATTCATAGTCGGCGTCACCAAAGCCCTGGATTTCGTCCAGCATTCGATAGCTGGTGGCAAGGCTTGCCCCAGACTGCCACACTTTATGGTCTTTGTAGTGATGACTCCCCTTAACCGCAGAAATTTGTTCGCTAACAGTCTTGTCTCCATGACAGCCGAGTGTACCTGCACAACGGAGTTGGTTGTTAAAAGTTCCATCTCCCCCAGGAGGCGTGCTCAAGAGTTGATCAGGGCCAGCAAGGCCATGGATGTTATGTCCTCTTCGGTCACCAATACTTGAGACCCAGTAAAAATTGCCCCCGGCCAGAGTATTGGAGTCCGCTTCTGTGCCTGTGCTACTGTATTGTGGAGGCGTTGTAGCAAAGACGTAAGGAGTTAAGTTCGTCCCATTGTTTTGCCCGGTGTGGCAACCGATGCAGTCGGCGACCAACAGTGCTGGATTAGGAATCCCGCTGTCGGCAACCCAGAGATTGTTCTGGGAGTTATGCATGGTATGACAGGTGACACAGGTGCCTGTTACTCTGGCCGATGCAGACAAAGGCGATAGCAATAAGAATATGACTGTGAATATTTTAATAATATTACGCATAATTATTCTTTTCCGGAAAGGGAGCCACCAGCCATGACCGTTCCTTTTGAAGATTAGGTACTGAATTCCCATATTAATCCTCCCGTAACCCTGAAAAGTATCTTGTACTACTTAGAAGAAAGTTCCAGTTCTGAAAGGTACTTTTTCTCAATTGTTCCTTCTTCAATTATCGTTTGAAGATTTCTACCCTGCCATTTCCTTCATCCACCAAGCAGAGTTCTCCCCAAGGATCAAAACGAATTTCACTTGGATAATAGAGTTGCCCTCGTGTAATTCCCTTTTCCAAAAAGCGATACTTAAATTCACCATTTTTGTCATAGACTACAACATTACGCTGTTGACGATCCAACACATAGATAAATCCGCTTGGTCCTACTGCTAAGGATACTGGAAAATTGACACTATCCCCCAACTCAAATGTTTTAACAAGTTTACCCGTAAGGTTAAAACAACGGATAGTCTTATTAGCCTGATCTAGCGCCCAAATGATCTGTTTGTGAATTTTGAAATCAACAAAGCCCCATGGACATTCTGAGCAGGAAAAACGAGTGACCGCATCAAGTTTATCTGAATAACTTATAATATCACCAGCGGTTCCCGAACCAGCCTGAATTGCACCAATAGCGGCAATTCCTAATTTTGG
>CAZIDU010000198.1:0-4489 GCA_964538055.1 uncultured Desulfocapsa sp.
TCTGAATATTTCTCCTGGCTATTTTGGATGATTATTTTTTTCCATCTCCCTTAGTATTTGTTGCAGATGCTGGGAGAGTTAAAAGTGTGTGCTGGGATTCAGTAAACTGTTTCTCAGGGTTTTCTTGTTCAACCGGGAATTCTTCTGTCAGGAAAAAGACTCTGCTATACAACAAGACAACAATTAGCAACAGACAAACAATAGGCCAAAGAAATCTCTTCATAGGGTTCACGTTGGACAAAATAGCCAGACCATGGTTTCAGGGTTGTTTTTTTTGGGTGAATGAACTGATCCTTCTATGAATTATTTAATCACAATTAAAACATTTTTCATACCGCATTTCTAGTGGCAAGGTTAACTGGATAAAAAGAGAGAGGGTAAGATGTTTCCTGGTAGGGCATCATCGGAGGTTTACCTGCTGCCTGTGTCGGATTTGATCTCACCTTAACTCCAAAACTGTCACACCTGATACTTCTCCACAATATCATCCGGGACACGGGTTGGCCGTCCATTTTTTACTGTAATCATTGTATACGTAGCCAATCCCTGTGCTGCAACCTTCTCCCGTTCCCCCTTCACTATCCAGAAATTAATCATCACCCTGGCTCCATGAAATTCTTCTAGCTGAGTGCGTACTTTGATAATCCCATCCTCTAACAATATTGGTCGCTTATACTGAATATTCACCTCCGAGGCCACCCAGGAAAAATCGCGCCCCACAAACTCTTCCATTGCCACCTTATAATCCTTTTTCATCTGGTCATAGCGGGCCATAAGGATATAATCAAGATATCTGGAATAGTGGACATGGTTGTTCATATCAATGTCATCGGGACGCACGGTAATTTCTGTCTCAAAGATGGAATACATGATTTTCCTTTTTCTTTTTCACTCAAATAAAGTTCACGATAGACCGGAATCTGGACTTCAGTCCCGCCGATTACACTTTTGGGCGGGGCTAAAGCCACACTTCCGGGGAGAGTTACAAAGTCTCAACATACTGATATTTGATGGACTCGTAAAAAGTCCCATGCTCTGTCATTCTCACGAAGGCGGAAATCCAGAACATGTTGAAGTGACTAGATTCCCGCCTTCGCGGGAATGACGGGATATAGCACATTATGAGTTTTCGGATTCTACGCTTACCTACGACACCATCATATTTTGTTACTTTTACAATATATGCTATCCCGCCGGTTGGGGTGCTAAATAGTTTCCTTTTTCTTTACCTTCAGTCTTCAGCCTTAACAACTTCAACCTGTTCCTTTATTTTTTCTTCAAACGGCTATAAACCAACCAAACACCACCACTCACAATACAGAGTCCACCAATCCAGGTAGCAGTAGCTGGCACCTCACCCCAAAAAAAGTACCCATAAACAACTGAAAGCACAACCGAGGCATAACTTGATGCTGCAATTGCCGGAGCCTTATCATAGCGATAGGCAGTGGTCAATAAATACTGACCAGTACTTGCCAGAAGCGAGATCCCGGCTATAAGTCCCCATTGCTGCCAACTTGGTATCTGAAATGATTGATAGCAGAGTACTCCATTGACAAGTGCCAGCAGTACTGTAAAATTAAAAACAATTACGCCAGGATCATCGGTACGGGCAAGCCGTCTCACTAGGAGATGGGCAATGGCTGATGTTGCGGCCGCAAGCAGTGCCACCCAGGCTGCTGCACTCCAGCCAAGGCCAGGACGCATAATAATTAAAGAACCGATAAGACCACAGAGGATTGCCACCCAGGCCTCTTTCGGTGTACGTTCTCCGACAATAAAAGGGGCAGCAAGTACAAGCAGAAGCGGCTGGGTGCGGCCAATAAAGACACAGTCGGCAAGGGGCATATTAGTAAGGGCATAATAAAAACTGAACATGGCAACAGCACCGAATATGGCACGCAGCAGCAAAATTTTCCACGCCTTAGTCACCAATGGTTTGCCGCGCTTAATAAGAGCAACCAAAAGGAAGGGAATGGCCAGCAGGCAGCGGAGAAACATAAGTTCTGTGAGTGGTAAAGAATCGTCAATGAGCTTGACCAGTGTCGCCATGGTCACAAAACAGGTGGACGCACAGAGCATCAATAAAATACCTGTTATCTTCTTCTCGCCTCCTCTCATTCTTTCTCTCTTATCTCCCTGGAATCTTGTATCGAAAAATTCATCTTCTGAATTTACCCGGTAGGGGTATAAAAAACAGATTTCTTTTTACTATGGAAAGCAGCGGAGAAGATGTTAACTTATGGGCAATAGATAAGCAGCGATCCCCTTTTGAGTACATATTTATGATAACCACAGGTATAGCCATCCTTCTTGCCGCCGGCCTTATTGCGGCAAAGATCTCCCAGCGGATTAACATGCCTTCTGTTACCGGCTACATTATTGCCGGTTTGCTCCTTGGTCCCACTGGATTTAATGTTATTTCAGAACAATCCATCGGTAACAATCTGGATCATTTCACCAATATCGCTCTCATGCTTATTGCCTTTGGGATTGGCGAGCATATTGAGCTGAAAAAGTTAAAAACACATGCCAGAAGTGTCCTTTTTATCGCTCTTTTTGAAACGAGCTGCACCTTTATAGTAATCTCAGCCGCTATTTTTGGAGTCATCACACTTACAGGATTAAACATTGATGGCTGGCAGCTTAAGGAGAACCTGGCACTCTCAATTCTTTTAGGAGCTGTGGGTGTGGCCACTGCTCCTGCAGCTACACTATTGGTAATTCGGGAGCTCAAAGCAAAAGGACCGTTCACATCCACACTTATGGCCATAGTTGCCATTGATAATGGAATGGCCATCATTCTTTTTGGTTTTGCCGTATCTCTTACTCACCAAATCATCGGGCAAAGCGAAGTTCCACTACTCTTCGCCATCGGCAATGGTTTTCTTGAAATTTTCCTCTCGCTGCTCCTTGGCTGGATCACCGGATTTTGCCTGGAAACGGTACTGAGAAAGCTTAAAAAAGATGGTGAAATGCTTACTGCTGGGCTGGCCATCCTCCTGCTTTGCAGTGAGCTTGCCGTATTTATGAACCTTTCAGGACTGCTTGCCGGTATGGTTGCCGGATTTACACTGGTCAATAAAGCAGAGCGGGATGTTCGGGTATTCCGGGTCTTAAATAGTTTTGAACCACCCATTTATGTCCTTTTTTTCACACTCGCCGGCACCCATCTCGATATTAAAACTCTGGGTAGTGTCGGAGTCCTTGGTATTATTTATTTTCTTGCTCGAATCATCGGTAAAATTACTGGGGTCCTGTTTGGCGCACGTTTCGGAAATACCTCTGTTATTGTCAGGAAAAATCTGGGATTCGCTCTGGTTCCCCAGGCAGGGGTAGCCATTGGACTGATTTTTCTTATCAGCGCAGATAGCAGTCTCGCATTCTACTCTTCAGTTATTACACCTGTTGTCCTCACCGGTGTGTTCCTTTCTGAACTCATAGGCCCTCTTTCGGCGAAATTTGCGGTAATCAATGCCAAGGAAGCTGCGCCCCCCAAACGCGAAGAGAGTGAAGAGCCACGCTGTAACGGCTTCTCAGAAAAAGAATGTGATCAGTTTTTAAGATCTGAAGCAGGAGTGCAAATTCTTCCCTGGACCTGGAAAAAACTGCAGCCTGCCGCCACTCCTGAAAACGTCGTTGTTTTTGGGGCCACACGCCGTCATACTGTGAATGGCATTGCCAGAATAGCCACAATTTTCGCTCATTATCATAAAGCCCTGCCCATGGCTGTTCTGGTCCATGAAACCAGTCAAGCACCATCCCTCGCCCACTATTTTCAGACTGAAAGCGAAGAAGTCAAATCCATGGGCTACGATCTCTTAACGGAAATTGTTCCCGACCGTGACATTGCTTCAGGCTTGGTCGCTGCTGTAGAGTACAATAACGCCAAAGCCGTTGTTCTCAGTTATCCTCTCCACGCTGAAAGCTCTGATTTTCCGAAAATTTTGGAAACAGTAGCTGAAAATGTCTCATGTCCAGTAATTGTCGTGCAATTTTATGGTGTCCTCCATACAGAAAAAATCCTTGTACCTATTACCGATATAGATGATCTCGCTGAAGTCTATCCTGTGGTTGCTGCGCTCGACACCGTGGGGGAACATCAGATTCAACTGCTGTATCTGATAAATTCGGATACTGCCGAAAAAGATATCGATGCCCATACAGAAACGGTTTATCAATGGCTAAAGAAACAACCCAATCAGCTACATCTGAGCGTGAAATCAGTCCCCACCGATTCCCGAGTAGAGTGTATCCAGCAGGAGGCAGAAGAACACGACATTGTTGTTATGGGTGCCATCCGCGCCAAAGGTGTCAGAAAATTTTTCTTTGGTTCACTGGCAGACAGCCTGGCAAAGGAACTTAAAAAGCCATTTATTGTTGTCTATGATGCCAAAAAAGATCAGTAAGAGTATTGCGGAATCCTTTGTTTCTCGTAACTATTCACCATGCTATTGAACGGAACAATATGTATCCGGAATCGGGGGAC
>CAZIDU010000199.1:0-4466 GCA_964538055.1 uncultured Desulfocapsa sp.
GACATGACCCAATTCGTCTTTGTCTTTTGAATTGGGATCGTGTCCCCAGATTCCGATTTGAACACAAAGAACTAAACATCTCCATTTTCACGAAAAGAAACAATGAACAGCATGATTAACACTTCTGTCCTCACCGTTTTTATTCCAACGTTCTTTTTCGTCTCTGCAACACCCGGAATGTGTATGACCCTGTCCATGACTCTGGGGATGACCATTGGTCTCCGCCGTACCTTCTGGATGATGTGGGGTGAGCTCCTTGGAGTCGGCCTTGTATCCGTAGCAGCCGTGGCCGGAGTAGCAGCCATTATGCTTAATTATCCCGCTGCATTTCTGGTACTCAAATATATTGGTGGTGCATATCTTGGCTATCTTGGAGTTCAAATGTGGCGCTCCAGGGGAAAAATGGCCCTTTGTGAAAAAAGCACAACAGATGTCGACCTCGGCGCAAAGGAACTTGCTATTCAGGGTTTTGTAACAGCCATTGCCAATCCCAAAGGATGGGCTTTTATGATCTCTCTTTTGCCGCCATTTATAGATCCGGTCTACTCACTTGCACCGCAGGTTATGATTCTACTTGTTATCATTCTGACTATTGAATTCTGCTGCCTCACTGGCTATGCAGTAGGCGGAAGAACACTTCGAAATATGCTCCAGAAAACAAGTACCCTCAAAACAATGAACAGGATAGCCGGGACCCTGATGATCGGGGTTGGTATCTGGCTGGCTGCCGGATAAAGACAATTTCTTTACCTTCAGCCTTCAGCCCTAACGACTTCTGCCTGACACATTTTCCTGTCTCTTTTATACTCACCAACAGCAACGCTAATGGGAATAATCAAAAACAGCAGTAACCCGACTATCAGAGCACTCCAGCCGCCCTGCTTATATACAAATCCTGAGCCTGTGATACCAAGCCAGCCGCCAAGATAATAAAACAGCACATAAAGGGCATTGGCACGTCCCTGCCCACTCTGAAGTTTACGATTAAGAGAACCAACTGCAGCGGCATGAATGGTAAAGAAGCCACCACAGGTCCCAAGCAGTCCAATGATAATCGCAGGTAGAAAAGGTAACAGAATCAAGAGCAGCGCCACCCCTAAAACACCACTCCCCACAAGCAAGGTTTGTCCACTGCCAAAATGATTACTTATCCTACCAGATATAGGTCCGACAAAGATCCCCACAATATAAACAAGATAGAGCAGGGTTATTGTCTCGGTGGAAAAAGCAAAGGGCTCCCCGGTTAAGCGATAGGGCAAATAATTAAAAACAGATGAAAAAATTGCAAAACTTCCCATTGCACAAAAATACATTCGCAACAATTCCCACCGCTTTAACAGCTCCCAATAGCCTGTTGCATGGGACGGTTTTCGACTTGTTTGTGAAGGCTTCGGCAGACCACGTACAGCAACAACAGTGGCAGCAATGGTGAGTAGGGCTGCCGAGACAAACGCATAGCGCCAGTGCAGTGGTGGATGAACCCAACCACCGAGCAAACGACCACACAGGCCCCCCAGTACCGTAGCAGACACATAAGAGCCCATTACAACATTGAGTCGCTCGATGGGAAGTGTTTTAGCAAGATATGCCGCAAGACATGTTGTAAGGCTTGGTATGAAAAGACCTTGGAGAAAACGGGCTCCCAGAAAAACCCAAAAATTCCCGGTGACGGAACAGAGTAGTCCCCCGAGAGCAACCATAAGACCGCCACTCAAGATAATGGGCTGGATTGCAATCCTATCGACCAAAACACCAAAAAGGAGATTGGAGATGGCTATACCAAGAATAACGGTTGAAACACTAAAAGAAGCCAACACCATATCAACCGCAAACTCGCTTTGTAAAATCGGCAACACCGGTTGAGTAATATAGACATTTGTAAATGACGCGGAAACCAGTGCGAAAACAATACACTGCAGACGCAACGAGGTATAATTGTCCGCTTTCAATCCGTTAGTTCTCCCTCATACCAGGAGCAACGAGAGAACGGACAAAGAGTTTGCTATGCCCTGCTGCGTTTTTTTCAAATAGTGAATTTTTCATATCCCTCAGGTTATTCCCCCCTTACTTTATGCCATTAATGATTACTATTGAAGCAAATAGAGCAATTTTTTGTTACTGACAGCACCTCTTTACTCCACAAATGCCATGGGGGCATTCCATCGGAAACAAAAGAGGAATGAACAGAACTTCTTTTTAATAAAAATTCTGCCCGGATATTAGTAAATGGAAAAAGTAAGCACATTCACCCCCTACGAATTCATCATTGACGAAAAAATAAATATTACTGCCGGACCCCGTCGGGGCGATTGGCTGGTCACTGGAGTGGACAAAAACAGTATCACCCTCCAGTGTCCCATTAGCAAAAAGGAGTTTACCTGGAAGAATTTTTGTTATCTGAGCAGCAAAGAAGCTACGACCTGGCCGAATAAAGACGGGCAGTAATCATACTTCGCAGTTTCATTTCATACAGGAAGAGATAGGCGCTTGCGGCCACATAGGAGATGAAAGTACCTGTATATATCCCAAAAGAAGGATAGCTCAGAGAGACCGTCAAGGCAAAAACCATGATGGCAAGCAGTCCGAGAGGGAATTCTCTAAAGAGCCCTTTCACTGCCATACTCCCATAATGATGATGGAGAACAACCACGGTGGGAAGGACCGTGGTTGGGAAAATGGAAAAAATCCCGGACCATTGCGGCCCGATCATCTCTGCCGCCCCGGTTATCAGCAAAACAACCGTTGCCGCAAAACCCGCACGGCTTCCAATAAGAAGTGGGGTGAGGGGGATTCTACCCTGTATTTTATGGACGGAAATTGTGCTGAACCTGACGATACAGCCAAGCAGGATGATTGCAACAACCAGAGATCTGATCCAGATATTTTCCGGTAGAAAATAGCGAACAGAAAAGGCCATAATAAAAAAACCTGACAGCCCAAGTACCACACAAACGACTATCCCCCACGCACTCTTTTTTTCCAACCGTTTTATTCCCTCGAGATAGCCCCAGGCGAAGCCAAGAATTGCAAGGAGACCGGGTATACACCAGAGTGCACTGTCGGCAGCAAAAACCGGGCCCTGCTCAAGACCGATAAAAAAAAGGGACAACCCTGCGCCCAGTGGAAATCCCATCAGGACACCGGCAAACCTGGCACTTGCACGCTCTGCGACCATGGTGATACTCAGCACCATACCGGCAGAAACAGCTATTTTCAGAAAAACAGGTAACAGACTTATCATAACAATACCAAGAATTAAGCCGAACCAAACAGTACAATCCGACCAGCCAACAACACCAGCAGAAGTCCAAAGACCTTATCCAGCAAAGCAGCCCTGCTGCGGAGTGCATCAAGAACCCTGGAATGAGACAAAGCCAGGACCACGATCAGATACCAGCCTGCATCAATAAAACCGGCAGTCAAAGCCATGATCATTTTCTCGGCAAACTGCGCCTGAGATGAGACAAACTGGCTGAAAAGTGCCGCAAAAAAAATGGCAAGCTTGGGGTTGAGAAAAGCGGTAAGGAAACCAGTACGGAGACCATTGCCAGTATAGGTTGAATCGGCATCGATTTGAGCAGCATCGGAAAGCCCCGTGGATCCAAAAAAGGCTTTAATACCAAGATAGGCCAGGAACAGGGCACCCAGCCACTGAATGACCGTAAAAGCCAAGGGACTTCCAAGAACAAGTACAGCCAGGCCTGCAACGGTTGCAAAGGCATAGAGGCCAACCCCAAAACCGTGGGCCAGAGCTGTTTTAACACCCTCTGCACGCCCGCCAGCCAAAGTATTTTTCAGGACAACGGCCAAACTGGGACCGGGCGACATGGCTCCAAGGATACAGATGGTGGCTAAAGAAAACCAGGCTGCCATGGTCATAGCAGGTACCTTCTTCCACGCCAAAAGGACAGCAGAGAAAAACGAGATCTCAAAACTGCCTGCCATAGCAGTATACCATTTTCAACCGGGCTGATACTCTTCACTCTAATTCCCTGGATATCCCATAGTGACAAATCCCGATGTTTTTCTCATGGATCTGTTTTCATTACAAGTAGTCTTTGTCCATCCCCGACTACAATTCAACTGTCTTTTTATTTCCAGGCAAGAGTATTCAATCGATTTCCATCGGTCAACAGAAAGATTGAAGAAAAAAAACGATCCTTTTTCCTTTGAATTCACATGGAAATGAATGTAATATATTCAACAAACACCCTTGTTATTAGTTCCTTTTTATGGGCAAAACGCTCTGCAGGAAAGCACAACCAGCAGCTAACACATTGTGTTAGCGACCGAAAAATATATTATTCCAGTAAGACAGCAACGATAAACTCTTCAGGCATCAGAAATATCGAAAAACAATATGATTTCTCTCCTCAAATCGCTTCGTGGCCACATTTTTTTATACATGATCCTACTAAAGGGTGTTGAAAAGTATCTTCCAGGAACCATTTTACATGTAGCCAGGG
>CAZIDU010000200.1:0-4419 GCA_964538055.1 uncultured Desulfocapsa sp.
AGGCGTTAATGTCCAAAAAATAATGGGCTATGCACTTATCACTTGAATTCAGGAGACATGATTGACCACACCCAACTCAGTAAGTTTCGAGCCTCTCTTACTTTTGTTCAACAAGTAAATATGCTGGTATATATCCTCCATCATTTTAACCAAACTGGACTCATGGGTGACAATATTCTGCATGGAATTGACTCAACGGAGTTGGCAAGTGACTGCAGACTCCCTTTGACCACCCTTGATATCAGAGGCAAGAAGATCCGTATTTACAACGATATTGACTGCGACTGTGGACGACGTCGTACCAAACGAGACAAGTCAATCTATGTTATTGGTTATCGACTGCATCCCCTGACTGTTATTGATGCCAAGACCGGCCACAGTTTTCAAATAGTTTCTCTGCTGGCACCGGTAAATCATCATGACAGCCATTTCTTACTATTTTTGGCAAACTTGGCGCAAGCGATGGGGATTGACCTGCAACTCATCACCGCCGACGACGCTTACCACGATAAAGATGGCACCCTGTTTCAGGAGACGGGAGTAAGAGTAACCACACCCCCTTCGTCCAGGACATTGCTGCCGGAAAATATCCATGGTGACACCGCTGCTGTCTTTTGCCATGATGTATGCACCATTCCAGTCCTGGGAACGAGGACAAAACGAGAACGCCAATGGCTTGTTACGGCAATATTTCCCGAAAGCGATGGAACTGGTTGACGTCACCATGAAGCAAGTTATTGAAGCGATAGACAAACTTAACAGCAGGCCCAGAAAATGCCTAAATTTCAAAACACCTTATGAAGTATTTGAAAAACTTACTGGGGTGAATGTCAGAAAAATAATGGGTTATGCACTTATCACTTGAATTAAGGCTATGTCAATTAGAAGCCGGAAACCAGCCATGAATCGGTTTATGATTGAGTTTGAAGAGCAACTGGCTCCATATGTATGAAACGGGTAGTTACACAGAATAATTTACAGGCTCATGGATCGGCTATAGTTGCTCTTCAAATTCGGTCATAAACGTTTTCATAATTGCATTTTATCTTATAGATATTCTAATAGCTTTTGGTGCAGTATACTGACTGTCTATTTGTATTAATGCACAACCATCTACCGCAATACCTATTGTCCTATCGGACAATAATGCTAGGCTAGCAATAGCAAACATCGCTTGTGCTCCTGGAGTTGCTGCATCAATCACAATTCGATCAGAATTTGTACAATTTTCATCTACTACATCATACAAAATAATGGAATGATTTCCGCCGGAACGAGTGTCTATTTGCTCAACAACCAAATCTCTAGATGTTTGAAATGCTAGTGCATTACCTGCAAACAATACTAACACTGTTATTATTAATTTTTTCATTCTTCTATCTCCAAAGTTTAATTTAGGTAGCCGTCTGCGAACATTCAAAAACTGTAATTGGCCGAATTTTTCATATAAACGATCACGCTCAATTTCCTTTTTCTCAGCGTCTTTGTCTTTTTTATTGGTAAAGGCACTTGGAGCAGCGTCAAGCAACGGCCTCTTCCAAGTACTTATTTGATTTGCATGGACACCGTACTCAGATGCTGACTCTGCTATCGTTTTTTGGCCTTTTATTGCATCCAAAGCAATCCGTGCCTTCAGTTCTTTGCTATATTTTTTCCTGCCCATTCGGTATCTCCTTTTGATTGGAAATACACCTTAGCATACTGTTTCGTTTGTAGGGGCCACTATACTGTAATAATTGGTTCTCTCGGCAACAGGAAAACTCAAAAGATAAATTTTCCAGCTTTAGTTTTGAGTCTGCTCAATTGGAGTCTCTGGCTTTATGTACAAGAAGAAATTCATGCCTTGAATCGACATAATGCGCCTAACCCCACCTTCGACAAAGGCATTACTTCCAGAAAATGTTGATAGCACCAGTGGAATTGTATTCTGTAATGATTCCTGCAGGGTTGCTATGCTCCGCGTGGGATTTGAAAAAAAGTTCACGAATCCAAATGGGGAGCAGCGTCCGGAGAATGTCCATATTCTGGTACGTGTTCTCAATACCGCCATATTCCATTTGAAAGCGGATTGTTTCAACAAATACCGTATGAAACTGAGCAGATAAGGCTAGCTCATGATATTCGTAAAAATTGTGAGCGACCTTTTAATCTCCTCAAAAACCAAACCGGTCTGGAAACCATTCGAGTACGAAGTCAGTATGCAACTATGGCCAGATGTACCTTGAGCGGTATTGCTGTCCTGCTAATCAAAATGGCAGGTACAAGGAAAAAGAAAAAAAGAACCAGGCCGTAACAATTGTCTTTGCTGGACAAGGAAGCTGCCTGACAGCCTAAAAATACAATGTTTGCAGATGGATAAGCAAAGTAAAATACAAAATGCAACTCTATTTTATTGTTATTGAGCGTAAACTTATCAACAAAATATCATAGCTACCCCACAAAAGTGGTTTTTAAAGCTAAAAAAACACATCAGATAAGCTTGAACATCGATTAACATTAGTGAGAAGCTGAAAAAACGTAAAAACAGCATCCGGGATATTTGGATTTTGCTCTATGCTGGATACTTTTCAACACCTTATCTTGTGTCAGGTAGATTAACACGCTCTGGGAGGTGACTGTCAGTTGCTACCTTTTGTGATAACCGGCAAAAACATAAGCCAAGGAAATTTGTTTTGAGATGATGTTGGGATCAATTTGTTATAACGATAAGCGGCAATTACATGTTTAATTTCACGTATATTCCGTGCGTTGTCCCCGTCACTAACATCTCCAGTAGCAACGGTCAGATAAGAGATATCCGGGTTTGAAAAATATGCTACCCGAGTATGAGTCAGCCCATCTGCAAAATAAATTCCACTCTCATAAGTCATTACCGAGCAGTAGCGGTTGCTGTCGGTTCCGGTCCATCGCCATCCTGCGGAATACGAATAAAGTCCTGGGCCGGGCTGGAGATTTTGCTCTTTATGATGATGTAATCCCATGTTGTGCCCCATCTCGTGAATCTGTGTGTATGTCCACCCAACTTGTTGCACACGGTTGATAGAAAAGGCATAAGTGGGCAATCCCGATGTGGAGTTGAGAAGCCAGCCAAGACCACCAACGTCATTAACTTCTGTAAACATGGCGACAAGATCTGCCCCGTAAGTATCGCGTAGACTATGCACCTCATCCAGATAGCCATCGCTGGTGGATGTCAAACGATTTAAATCTGTGTAGCTGTCGCCGCTTTCTGTATAAATAAGCTCCTGCGCATATGCCAGTTGCATGGTGACAAGGGTATTGCTGTTATCCAGTGTAAGCTGGGCCTTTGCCATTGCCTGGGCGATTACATTGTTGATTCCGCCACCATTTGTGTCGGCCCACGTTTTTGCTGCTGGCGTGTAAACAATCATCACATTTATGGTAGCAGGATCATTGACCCCCTGACTTAACACTAAAGGATCATTTATGATTTTGGCTTCAGTCTTCTCTGGTGAAGGAGGAGTCAGTGATGGCCCGCCTTCTAATTGATCGACTTTGGCGGGATCGACCTCAATCAGGTAGTGCGATCGAGTGGAAGTATCATATTGAATGGCATAATGTTTGCCCAGTTCAGGAAGATTGATTGTGACAAGACTCTGGCCTTTATAGGTCGAGATAATGATATATCCTAAGGGAAATCCCTCTATTCTGCCGCGAACGGTTACAGTTCCGTTTACATCCGTCATGGATCGATCGATAGTGGCTGTGTAATCAGCATTTGGGAAAAGAGACAGAAGGAGAGTGTCGTTTTTTACAAGTCCCTCAGCTTTTGTTGCCAATGGCAGCAAATTCACTTTTCGTGTTCGAATTGCGGCTTTGAAGATCCCTTGTTTCTCACGCGTTGACCTTGTGGTCACCTCTTCGGCAGTTTCTTCAACAAGCATGCTGTATTGTGCCGCATTGGCCGTCAATGGTAGAAGTGAGATAAACAACAATAACAGAGATGAGTGGATAAATATTGTTTTAATCTTTTGCATGGTTACCTCCTTTCAATGTGGTTTTTTTTAAGTGATAAGAATTCGCTTTCCGTTGGGAAAGCACCAGAGGAAAAATACGGCTCCAGCCACTAGATTGGTACTCCAAAACGAGCTAAAACCAGCAATGACATATTTTTTTTGTGGTCTTCCTGGACCACATCTTCCTGTAGAGTAGATGGCAACAACAGCACATAACTTCAATACAAGTTTCATTTCACCTCTCATCTTCATCAATGAATAACAATATCAATGGTTCTGTAACAACTATGTTTTTTCCATCATTCAAATATGCACCTGATACAACAAACGATACTAGATATTTTAATACTAACAAGTATAAACAATACAAGCTTACTCTATAAATTTAGATAAAGCAACTTCTCTTCTGTAAATTCGACTATTCCTTTCGGGATTATCAGCT
>CAZIDU010000201.1:0-4318 GCA_964538055.1 uncultured Desulfocapsa sp.
TTTTCAGCGTGTTATGTCGGTATTCTTTGGATTTCTATTTTGCAAGAGGCCCTATAATGTATTAATAAAAATCCATTTTTTTCATATCAAAACAAAGTCTCAGAAAAATAAAGGAATGTGGATCAATGAATGTTCTTGTAACCGGTGGAGCGGGGTATATTGGAAGTCATACCTGTCTTGAACTGTTAAAGTCAGGAAATCAGGTTGTTGTTCTTGATAACCTGTCTAACTCTAATTTAAAAGGACTCAGAAGAGTCGAAGAGTTAACCGGGAAAAAAGTGAAGTTTTTCGAAGTAGATCTACTTGATCTCGCTGCTTTAAAAAATGTGTTTGATTCCTGTCTTGATATTGAATCGGTAATTCATTTTGCAGGGCTCAAAGCTGTCGGAGAATCAGTAGAACAACCGCAACGCTATTATGAAAATAATATCGTCGGTACGCTTAATCTCACTCATGTCATGGCTGAGCACAATGTTAAAAATATTGTTTTTAGTTCTTCCGCTACTGTCTATGGCGACCCTGCTACTGTTCCCATTACAGAGGACTTTCCACTCTCCTACACGAATCCCTATGGATGCACCAAGCTCATGACCGAAAATATTCTTAGGGATTTACATACAGCAGATCAAGGGTGGAATGTGGCATTGCTCCGTTATTTTAATCCTATTGGCGCCCATGAGAGTGGTAGGATAGGAGAGGATCCTAATGGGATACCAAATAACCTGATGCCCTATATCTCCCAGGTGGCAGTTGGACAACTACAGGAGCTTTTAGTTTTTGGTGATGATTACCCCACACCTGATGGTACAGGGGTAAGAGATTATATTCATGTGGTTGATCTGGCCCTTGGCCATTTAAGTGCTCTTGAAAAATTAAGCACTAACCCCGGCGTAGTGATCTATAATCTTGGTACAGGTAATGGTTATTCTGTCCTTGATATGGTGACGGCCTTTGAACGTGCATCGGGGAAAGATGTTGCCTATAAGATAGTAGAGCGCAGGGCAGGAGATATCGCCCAATGTTTTGCAGATCCGGGACTTGCAGCAAAAGAATTAGGCTGGACGGCAACCAGGGGCTTAGCTGAAATGTGTGAGGATACGTGGCGCTGGCAGTCTCAAAATCCCAAGGGTTTTTCCTGATTTCAAGTACACGATTAATATTTCCGATGCTATTACTCTCCCAAAAACCGAAAACCATGCCCTTATCCCTTCCCTAAAACCGCCCCCTAATGTCCTTCCGCAAACCACAAACCGCAAACCTAAAACCGGTCCTTACCCATTTAGGTGGAAAAGACACCGTAACAGGTTCATGTCATTTGCTTTTGGCCGATGATGTGAAAATTTTGGTAGATTGCGGAATGGCACAAGGGCATGACTCTGTCAAACCCTTGACGGAATGGGAAACCCATCCCAGTGATATAGACTATCTGTTTCTTACCCACGCGCACATTGATCATATAGGTCGTTTACCAGAGCTGATCGCAGCTGGGTTTCGAGGGGAGATTATTTGCTCCCATGCAACGAAAGTATTACTGTTGCCTCTCCTTAGAGATGCACTCTCATTTTCGGATTACAGCCTATCCCAGAAAACAAATTTGTTAACAAGCATTGAAGATTTGTCGTGGGGTTTTGAATATGGCCGGAGTTTTAGCCTGAAAAAAGGAATCCAATTCACCCTTGGCCAGGCCGGACATATTCTTGGATCAAGTTTTATCCATATACAGATTTCCATGCCACAGGACAGTATCTGGTCTGTGGTTTTTTCAGGCGATCTTGGAAATTATAATACTCCACTCTTGCCAGACCCGGACCCCCCGCCTCCCTGCGATCTGCTTATTCTGGAGTCTACCTACGGGGATCGATTGCATGAGGACCGTAGTCAGCGTCTGGAACATCTTGGGAGAATTCTGGTAAAAAGCCTTGCCGATAAGGGGAAGGTCTTTATTCCTGCTTTTGCTTTGGGGCGTACCCAGGAGCTACTCTATGATCTGGATAGACTTTTCAGCGATCAAAAATGGAACCAACAGTTTCCCGAACTCCAGCGACAGGGAAGAGGAAAGGCACCGGTTCCGGTTTTTGTAGATTCTCCACTTGCACTACAGATCACTGAAACCTACTCAGAACTCTCTGAGTTCTGGGATGAAGAGGCAAAATCGTTACTGGCAGACAATGATCATCCATTTGATTTCAGAAACCTGTTCAGTGTAGGATACTTTAAGGAACATCAGCAGATTATGGATTATCCCGGACCGGCAATTATTATTGCCGGAAGCGGAATGTGTACAGGAGGCCGTATAGTTGACCATCTTCTTGCGGGACTTGCTGAAAAGGAAAATGATATTCTTTTTATCGGTTACCAGGGCAAGGGCACCCCGGGGCGTGACATCCTCCGCTATGCAGACAGCCATGGCTATGTCCGCCTGAAACAACAAAAAGTTACCATCAAGGCTAAGGTTCACAAACTCACTGGTTACTCTGCCCACGCCGATCAGCAGGGACTTCTCGATTGGGTGGCCGCCATGCCTGCTAAACCCAGGGCTATCATACTTGTCCACGGAGAAAAAGCAGCACAAAGCGAATTAGCTGGCAAATTGTCAGCACAAGGATATACTCTTTTAGAGTAAACAACGGATGTATAATCGATTTGTGTTCATATTATCAATATGATATGCTGTGATGAGACAATGGAGATGTGTTTGTTTGTGATGAAACAGATAAGGAATGGAAAATTAATAAATTGCTTTCGGAAGCGGGACTTCGGTCCCGCCAATTACACTTCAAGGCGGGGCTAAAGCCCCACTTCCAGAGGAACTATAAATAAGATGCTACCTGGATAAATGTCCAAGTCATTATATTAACTAGTGAGAGGGTGAGTATTTTTTAACCCGCAAACCGAAAACCCCAAACCTAAAACCGGTTTTATATGAATATTACAATGATAGGAACAGGCTATGTAGGCCTGGTAACAGGTGCATGTCTTGCTGAATTTGGTCACCGTGTAACGTGCATGGATTTGGATCTTGGCAAAATTGAACGACTTAAGAATGGTGAAATTCCAATTTATGAACCGGGTCTGGATGTCCTTGTCGCTAAAAATGTTAAGGATGGGAGATTACAGTTTTCTTCAGATATGGCCGATTGTGTTCCCTCAGCCCAGGCTGTTTTTGTCGCTGTTGGTACACCATCCTCCCGAAGAGGAGATGGCTATGCTGACTTGACCTATATTTATGCAGCTGCAAAGGATATTGCAAAGCATCTCGCAGATTATACGGTGGTTGTGGATAAGAGTACCGTACCAGTAGGGACAGCCAGACAAGTGCAGCGTATAATTTGTGACGAGAATCCGGAAGCAGAATTTGATGTGGCTTCAAATCCGGAATTTCTACGTGAAGGTGCTGCCATTAGTGATTTCATGCGGCCTGATAGGGTAGTTGTCGGAACAGATTCTGCTAAAGCCCGTGAAGTTATGAGGGAGGTGTATAATCCGCTTTTTCTGCTTTCCACACCATTTGTTTTTACAGGGCTCGAATCTGCAGAACTTATCAAATACGCAGCCAATGCCTTTCTGGCCATGAAAATTTCATTTATTAACGAAATGGCTACTCTTTGTGAAGAGGTCGGTGCAGATGTCGTGGATCTTTCAAAAGGTATAGGACTCGATGGAAGAATAGGCAGTAAATTTCTTCATCCGGGGCCTGGATATGGCGGATCCTGTTTTCCAAAGGATACCTTGGCATTGCTGAGAATTGCTCAGGAACATGGAGTGACTGCACGTTCCGTTGAAGCCGCCGTTGAAATTAACTCTGCCCAAAAGGCCAGAATGGTCAAAAAAATCCGGGATGCATTGGGCGGCAATGAAGCAGGAAAAACCATCGCCGCACTCGGACTTGCATTTAAACCTGAAACCGATGATTTACGTGAATCACCGCCACTCTCCATACTTCCCCCACTTGCCGAAAAGGGTGCCATAATACGTGCCCATGATCCACAGGCAATGAAGGAGGCAAGAGAAATATATCCCGACTTCACCTACGTTGAAAACGCCTACGAGGCCTGTGAGGGTGCTGATGTTGTTGTCCTGTTCACAGAGTGGAACCAGTATCGTGCCCTTGATCTTGCTGATGTAAAGGCAAAAATGAAAGGCTCAATCTTTGTTGATTTACGCAATGTTTATTCACCCAAACAGATAACTGATGCTGGGTTTACCTATTATGGGCTCGGTAGAAAATAACAGTAGATCGCTTGATCGGATCAAAACATTTTTTAACTATTCACCGAAATTGAGTTTGAGCCGGAATTGCATAACGAATACGCTGGTA
>CAZIDU010000202.1:0-4317 GCA_964538055.1 uncultured Desulfocapsa sp.
ATGGCCTATATACCCGTTTTCAGACTATAATGAGACTTGCTTCGGGAATTGCTGTACTTAGTATATTGTTGCCGCTTTGGTTTTTAAAATTGTCTATTAACGATTGCACAAAATCTGGAAAAAAATCCAATCTTGTCTGTATGCTATTTTCCTTTTCACTTGTTTGTTGGTTGCGTTTTTTTATTGAATTCAACTCATTAATTTTCTCCCCTGTTTCTTGCGCAAGAGGCTGAAAATGCACTGATACACCTTTGTTTACCACTTCGATTTGTATTAATTTAGCAAGATCGTGGGTGATGAGTAGGTTACTTGCAGTACATAATGCCTGACCATTCTTGATTTCTAAAAAGTCACAATCTACTTTTTGTTTAACATCATTAGGGAATAGATAGAATTCTGTTGTCGCAACTGCCTCTGTTGTAAGTAAAAGGCTAAAGATGAATGTTACTACATAAAGTGAGAAGTCTTTTCCACAAATATTCATATGATTTGTCTCATTTTTGAAAATTGTATTTTACCCCGTATGGATTTTTCGTGTCTAACCTTTAGCTGAGTAGCGCGCCCCAAGCTTTGCATTAAATGCGCTGAGGTTCTCCGCATCCACTCTAACGCCTGGTTCGCATTTTTCATTTATGCTCCACAGCAACCTTAACAATGACTTTGTGGAGTTGTCCTGCTGAAATCAACGGCATGTGTGCATCTTCAGGGAAGAAAATTACAAAAATTCCTCGTTCAACAGGAAACCATAAATCTGGCTCATCAGAGAAAAATTGAATGTCAGATTCTTTATCATATTCCCCGGATGTTGTTTTACACGATGATTTTGATTTCCATCCCATAGTATCAGTGCCGGCCAAAACCAACTGAATATCAATATATTTTTCATGTATTTCGAGTAAAGCATCCTCTCTCTTGCGTCCAGGCTCTTTTGCCACTATTGCATAAACACGATCACCGTCTATCTCATGCTTACCCACCGGCAGTTCGTTCAAATCAGGGCGTAAGAGAAAATCTATTGCTTTCAAAAAACCCTTATTCAGAATCAGGTAGCGGTTTGAATTCTCAAGGATATCTATAATCATTTATATTTCCGGGTAAAATTATAATGGTACGAATGGCTGAGGTCACTTGAAAAAAGAGAGTGTACCGGGCTGTATGAATTTACCGTAAACCTTGAAGCGAGACTGAAAACAACAATAACCCCGGCCTCTTTTCTCCAGTGAACCGATTTGTTCGGCAATTTTGCCGCTGCTTTATTTTTAAACTGGGGGGTGCAGTCTGTCCCCTGTTTCCTTTGCTGTTTACTTCGTATTCGTTGGGTTAGTGGGTTAGTATTACCTCAGGGGTTGTTTATGGTAAAGATGTTAAATTGTAATTTAATCAGGAATAAACTCAACTTCTGTTTTCGTGTCATTCGCTTGACCCTGCCACGGCCAACTCTTGGATACTTTATAAAAAAAAAGTCTGGTTTCGACAAGAAACTGTATAATTGCTTCCAGGTCTTCACTCAAATAAGATTGCCACCAGCCAGGATGCAAGCAAGACGTCACCGCCTATCGTAACGACCAAGTCACCTCAACTTGTTTCTGCACCCTAATACCCCTTCTAACTCAACGGCTTACCCACCCTTCACCTACACGAAAATCTCAACACCTTGTTTTCCTAGGTATTTTTTGTTATGGTGCTAACAAACTAACAATTAAAATGTGAGTGGTGCTTTTTTAACTGTATCTCACACACTGTCATTTGCGTTTAGGCGCCCCTCTTTTTTAGACCCCTTGTGGTCGAGTCTATATCCCAAAGGAAATACCCTTTGAGTTCTATCGTATGGCATTGCAACCAAGTGCTTTTTTTGTTTCGGCAGCCTTGTAAAAGCCCATCGCCTTTGCTGTGCATTTTTCTGCAATAACCTGTTTTTTGCACTTGGTTGAATTTTAACCTTCACAAACACCCCCTACTCATCATGGAAACACCTCAGCACCAAGACATTATTTTCCGAAAGCCTCATTTGCATGACGGTCAAGGAATTTACGAACTCGTTAAAAATTGCCCGCCGTTGGATCTCAACTCGCGCTATTTGTATTTTTTACAGGCGGATCACTTTGCTGACACATGCGTGCTGGCAGAACTCGATGCCAAAATTGTTGGTTTCATCTCAGGCTATATTCGGCTGGATACCTCTCATACGCTTTTTGTTTGGCAAGTGGCCGTTGCCTCCCATATGCGCGGCAAGAATTTGGCTAAAGCGCTCTTAAGAACCCTGATAAAAAACCAGCCTCACCAAGCTCAGTTGGATAAATTATCCACAACTATTAGCCCATCTAACACGGCTTCACAAAAAATGTTCAGCAGCTTTGCCAAGAGTTACGGCTTGGAAAGCAGGCAGGAAAGCTACTTGGATGCAGAACAATTTGGCGAAGATGGCCACGAAGCTGAACTCCTCTACACCTTTACTGCTTTAAGTAACAGAACCTTAATCGAATCCATAATCTAAAAGAGTACAACTATGCCTTTATCACTATTTAACAAGTACGAATCAGAGGTTCGTGGCTATATTCGTTCCTTCCCGACCACCTTTGCAAAATCCAAAGGTGCGGAAATCTGGGATGAGGATGGCAAGCGTTATATTGACTTTTTTGCCGGTGGCGGCGCCCTGAATTACGGTCATAATAATCCAATTATAAATGATGCCGTGATTCGATATCTACAAAACGATGGCATTGGTCATGCCCTGGATATGGCGACAGTTGCCAAGCGAGAATTCATAAAAAGCTTTGTGACCAATATTCTGAAACCTCGCAACTTGGAGTACAAGCTGCAATTTGTAGGGCCCACCGGCACCAATGCGGTGGAAACAGCCCTTAAAATCGCCCGCAAGGTAAAAAAACGCACCCAGGTGATGTCATTTACCAATGGTTTTCATGGCATGTCCATGGGCGCCTTGAGTATTACCGGCAACACTTATTACCACGATGACAATTACGGTGTCCCCACCAATACCACCCAGGTGCCTTTCCACGACTACCTCGGCGAGGAGGTCAATACCATCGCCTATTTGCGCAAGATCCTTGACGACGATTCCAGTGGCACCGAATTGCCTGCTGCCATTGTCATGGAAACCATCCAGGCCGAGGGTGGCATCAATGTCGCTGCTGGGAAATGGTTGCGCGCCATGCGGAGAATATGTGACGATTTCGATATCTTACTCGTCATTGACGACATTCAGGTCGGGAATGGCCGTTCATGCGATTTTTTCAGCTTTGAACGAGCCGGCATTGAGCCCGATATTATCACCCTGTCAAAATCAATTGGTGCCGGTCATCCCATGTCCTTGGTCCTTCTCAAGCCCGAACTCGACAAATGGACCCCAGGTGAACACTCCGGTACATTCCGCGGCAACAATCTGGCCTTTGTAGCATCCCGGGTCGCCATTGATCATTATTGGTCCGACAAAAAGTTCTCTTTGGAACTCAAAGAAAAATCAAAGCTAGTGGAAGGAAAAATGCTGGAGCTTCGCGCAAAATATGCTGAGCATATTAACGATGTGCGCGGTTATGGTATGATCTGGGGAGCTGAATTTAACGATGCGGAGCTAGCTTCCAAAATCTGTACCATTTGCTTTGAAAATGGTTTGGTCATTGAAACAGCGGGGTCAGAAAGCCAGGTTATAAAATTCCTCGGGCCACTCATTATCAGCGAGGCCTTGATTACTGAAGGCTTTGCCATTCTGGACAAATCCATCAGCGTAGCGCTTGCTGCCTAATCTCACGGTGACCACATGATTGTTAGTAACCTTTACGATGACATTATCGGCACCGAAGCAGATGTCGATACCCCGCAGTGGAACAGCCGCCGCTTACTGCTGGCCAAAGACGGCATGGGTTTCTCATTGCACGACACTATTATCAAGGCTGGAGAAGACCTGCACCTGTGGTACAAAAACCATTTAGAGGCGGTCTATTGTATTGAGGGCAAAGGTGAGATTGTCGAGAAAAAAGATGGCACCATTCATCCTATTCGAGAAGGCACGGTCTATGCTCTTAATGAAAACGACCAACATATCCTACGCGCCAATAAAGGGGTCAATATGCGGATGGTATGCGTTTTTAACCCACCAGTGACCGGCCGTGAAGTTCATGATGAGGATGGATCGTACACTTTATCGGAATAAAATTCCGGCATACTACTTTAAAAGGTTTAAAAGGGGTCAAGTCTTCCCTTGACCTATAAAACCACACAATAGCCAAAAGTAGACTTAACCCCTTTTCAGCAATTCCCGAAGCAAGTCTCATTATAGTCTGAAAACGGGTATATAGG
>CAZIDU010000203.1:0-3963 GCA_964538055.1 uncultured Desulfocapsa sp.
TTACAAGGACAGGGACACAGCTTTACAAAAAACTCCAATGTGAGTATAAGAATCTCTCAATTACATATTTTTCCAGGTGCCACTTCGCAGTGGTGAAAAGGGAATGTGGTGCAATTCCACAACGTTGGGCCAACGCTGTAAGCGGGGACAATGGTCACATATATGTCACTGTCGGATACTTCGACGGGAAGGCGTGACCAGAGAATGATCCGCGGAGTCAGAAGACCTGCCTGGGAAAAAAGAGGATAACGTCGTCCGTACGAGTCCGTATTATACCATGTGCATAGTACGGACTTTTTTTATGCCCGCGCGGATAAAAAAAACTAAGGAGAAACCTGAATGGAAACACAGATTGAACTGGCCCGTAAGGCAATCATCACCCCTGAAATGACACAAGTAGCAGAACAGGAAGGACTTGATTCTGAATGGATTCGAGAGCGCGTCGCTGAAGGAAGAATCGTCATACCCGTAAACCCCAATAGAAAAAAACAAAATACCGTTGGAATTGGATTCGGCTTGCGGACGAAAGTCAATGCATCCATTGGTACTTCATCGGATATAGCTGATTTCAATCTTGAGATACGTAAGGCTCGGGTTGCAGAAGAGGAGAAGGCTGATACTCTTATGGAGCTGTCAACGGGCGGAAATTTAGACGAAGTACGACGTTTAATACTGGATAACTGTTCCCTGCCTGTCGGCAATGTCCCACTTTACCAGGCATTTTCAGAGGCTAGTAGGAAATACCACAATCCCAATAAACTGGATAGTGAGCATCTGTTTGAAATAATAGAAAAACAACTGGCCGATGGGATTTCATTTATGGCCATACATTGCGGAATCAATCGCTATTCCATCGAACGTTTAAGAAATCAGGGCTACCGCTATGGAGGTCTTGTTTCTAAGGGTGGTACCTTTATGGTTTCCTGGATGGAATACAATAATTGTGAAAATCCACTCTATGAGCAATTTGATCGAGTCTGTAGCCTGATGAAAAAATATGATGCAGTGCTGTCACTTGGCAATGGGATACGGGCAGGAGCTATCCATGATAGTCATGACAGGGCGCAAATGGCTGAGATGGTGATCAACTGTGAACTTGCAGAAATCGGTCGTGATATGGGGTGTCAGATGATGGTTGAAGGACCAGGTCATGTACCACTCGACGAAATAGAGGGGAATATAATGCTTGAAAAACGGATGAGTGGTGGTGCCCCCTACTACGTTTTAGGGCCACTGCCAGCAGACTCGGGAGCTGGGTATGACCATATTACCTCTGCAATCGGTGCTGCCAATTCTGCAAGGTACGGGGCGGACCTTATCTGTTACATAACGCCTGCAGAACACTTGGCATTACCAAATGAGAATGATGTTCGTGAGGGCATCAGGGCAACGAGGCTTGCCGCACGAATTGGGGATATTGCCAAGTACCCTGAAAGACGAGAACTTGAGAAGAAGGTTGCTCTATCCCGCCGTGATACACAGTGGGATGAGCATTTTAAATTACTGATGTTCCCTGAAAAGGCTAAGGAAATACGCCGTTCGAGAACTCCTGAAAATCAAAACACTTGTACCATGTGTGGCGATTTTTGTGCCATGGAAAGGGGAAAAGAGATTTTTTCAGGGGATATGAAGGGGGATAAGATCGGTAGTAAAGACAAGTGCTCTGTGGCGGATGGTCTGGGGGGATGAGAAAAAAAAGGCCGGGTAATACAATATTACCCGGCCTTTGCTACTGATCAATAAAAACTATTTCTTCTTTGAAGATTTTTTACTGGATTTCTTTTTTGATTTACAGCTATCTTTTTTCTTCTTGTCTACCTTGGTTTTGCAGGATGACTTTTTACAGGATGTCTTTTTGGAATCTTTCTTCTTTTCATCTTTTTTCTTTTTGTCTTTTTTCTTTGCCATGAGAGTGCTCCTGTATTGGATGAATGGTATCTTTCCCTATTTGAGAAAGTGAACTACCTGGTAATCATTGGTAATCATCATATGATTTTTACCAAGCCATTGCAAACAAAATAATATTTTTAGTAACTATTCAGTTACAGCCCAGAAGTTAGGGTAATATTCAGCCCCGCTGAATATTTACTCTATTAATTATCGAGTAAGCTGGCGATACTTTAACCGGTGGGGCTGATCAGCCTTGGGCCCAAGACGAGCTTTTCTGTCTTTTTCATAGTCAGAATAATTTCCTTCAAACCAGACGACCTTGGAATCTCCTTCAAAGGCAAGAATATGGGTGGCTATCCTGTCCAGGAACCACCTGTCATGGCTGATGACAACGGCACATCCTCCAAAGTTGTCGAGTGCTTCTTCAAGGGCTCTCAGCGTGTTAACATCAAGATCATTGGTTGGTTCATCGAGGAGTAAGACATTTCCTCCTTCTTTTAGCATCTTAGCAAGATGGACACGGTTTCGCTGACCACCTGAAAGCAGGCCAACTTTTTTCTGCTGATCGGAACCTGAAAAGTTGAATTTCCCAACGTAAGCCCTGGAATTAATTTCACGCTCTCCAAGCATTACAGTTTCCTGACCTTCAGAGATCGCCTCCCATATGGTAGATTCTGGGTCAAGATTGTCACGATTCTGGTCAACATATCCAAGTTTTACTGTGTCTCCAAGGCGAATAGTCCCTTCATCGGGAGTATCTTCACCGGTGACCATTTTAAAAAGAGTAGATTTTCCTGCTCCATTCGGCCCTATAATACCTACAATCCCACCGGCTGGTAGTTTGAAGTTCATATCGTCAACAAGGAGACGGTCTCCGTATGCCTTGCGAATATGGTCAGCCTCAATAACAACTTTCCCAAGACGGGGTCCCGGGGGAATGAAAATCTGCAATTCATTGACGAGCTTTTCAGTGTCCTGGTTCATCATCTTTTCATAGGATGCAATGCGTGCTTTTGATTTGCCGCGCCTTCCCTTTGGAGACATCTTGATCCATTCAAGCTCTCTTTGTAAGGTCCTCTGCCTACTGCTCTCTTTCTTTTCTTCATTGGCGAGTCGCTTTTCCTTCTGCTCAAGCCAGGAAGAGTAATTACCTTTCCATGGGATGCCGCGTCCTCTGTCAAGTTCCAGGATCCAGCCGGCAACATTGTCGAGGAAATATCTGTCATGCGTTACGGCTATAACAGTACCGGCATATTGTTGCAGGTGATGTTCAAGCCAGGCAACGGATTCTGCGTCAAGGTGATTTGTAGGTTCGTCGAGCAGTAAGATGTCAGGTTGTTTCAAGAGAATACGACAGAGAGCAACACGCCTTTTCTCTCCACCTGACAGGTGCTCACAGGTTGATTCCGATGGTGGACAACGCAGGGCGTCCATTGCCATCTCAAGCTTGGAATCAAGATCCCATGCATCCAGAGTGTCGAGTTTTTCCTGTACCTCACCCTGGCGATCGATGAGTGCCTGCATTTCATCATCATCCATAGGTTCAGCGAATTTCTCATTGATTTCATTGAACTCATTTAAAAGATCAACGGTTTCCTGGACGCCTTCTTCTACTATTTCTTTGACAGTTTTTGCAGGGTCAAGTTCAGGCTCCTGGGGGAGGTAATCAACGGTAAGGCCAGGGGAGATTACGGTTTCACCGTTAAACTCAGTATCTATGCCAGCCAGGATACGAAGCAGGCTACTTTTTCCGGAACCGTTCAGTCCAAGAACTCCGATTTTAGCTCCATAAAAATAGGAGAGGGAAATATCTTTGAGAATAACCTGGTCGCTGTAGGATTTACTGACTTTAATCATCGAATAAATGATTTTTTTGTCGTCAACACTCATATTTTGGATCCTGTGATTTTAAAGAATTAATAGGCAGTGCTTGCCGGATGTGAGAAAACCTCTTTATAAAAAAAGAATATATATTAATCGGATTCCAAGGAAAAGAAAAGATTGAAAAAATGATAGAGTTGCAGCGGTTCCCGAACCAGCCTGAATTGCACCAATAGCGGCAATTCCTAATTT
>CAZIDU010000204.1:0-3936 GCA_964538055.1 uncultured Desulfocapsa sp.
TGTCCCCAGATTCCGGGTAAACATTGCGCCGTTTCATAGCATGGTGAATAGTTACTACGCTGATTCATAAATAGGAAGGAGTAGATCTATGAGTACGACTGAAGAAAATCAAACGATAACTGAATCCGAGGCAACTCCCTTCGATTCAGAACTCATCTTCGGCCTTGAAGATAGACCTCCCGTGCTTATCGCCTTTTTTGCGGCTATGCAGCATATGCTTGCCAGTATAGTCGGCATTGTTACCCCTCCCATCATTATCAGTAATGCTCTTGGGCTAGACGTGTCCGACGCCTCCTATATTATCAGTATGACCCTGCTGATTTCCGGTATTGCCACTTTTATTCAGGCAAAACGGATGGGGCCGGTGGGTTCCGGTCTGCTTGCCATGCAGGGGACCAGTTTCGCATTTCTCGGCCCCATAATCGGGGCCGCCATTGTTGTAAAAAATCAGGCCGATGCCCATACAGCCCTTGCCGTGGTTTTTGGCTGTGTAATGGCAGGTTCCTTTATTGAGATGTTTATCAGCCGTTTTCTCCATTTGGCGCAAAAGATAATTACTCCTGTCGTCACGGGCGTTGTGGTCACCCTGATCGGTCTGACGCTTATTAAGGTCGGTCTGGTAAGCATGGCCGGTGGCTTTTATGTGATGAACAATGTTCCCGATGCCTTTGCCAGTTTCCAGAACCTCGGGATTGCCTTTCTTGTGCTTGCCATTATCGTGGCCTTGAATATGAGTAAAAACCAGTATCTGCGAATGTCATCCATCGTTATCGGCTTGACCGTCGGCTATATTGTGGCGGCAGCTTTGGGGATGGTGAATTTTTCCAAACTTACAGGGATGGATCTCTTTACGGTGCCTCAACCGCTTAAGTATGGAATCGACTTTTCCTGGGGCGCATTTTTTGCCATCGGTCTTGTTTATGTGATCACAGCCATTGAATCCATTGGTGATCTGACCGCAACCTCCATGATATCAAAACAGCCGGTAACGGGAGAGCTTTATATGAGCCGGATCAAGGGCGGTGTACTGGCCGATGGTATGAATTCATTTCTGGCCGGTTTGTTTAATACATTTCCCAATACCACCTTTAGTCAGAACAACGGTGTTATCCAGTTAACAGGGGTTGCCAGCCGTTATGTCGCGTATTTCATCGCTGGTATTCTTGTTTTAATGGGACTGTCCCCGGTTCTTGCCGGAATTTTCCGTATTATGCCGGAGCCGGTACTTGGTGGAGCCACCATTCTTATGTTTGGCACGGTTGCCACTGCTGGAATAAAGATTCTGGCTACCCAGAAAATGGATAACCGCTCCACTCTGATTATTGCCGTATCTCTGGGACTGGGGCTTGGTGTGACCATGGTTCCTGAAGTGTTGAAAAATGTTGCCCCTGCCGAGATTAGAAATGTCTTTGCCTCGGGCATTACCACAGGAGGCCTGGCGGCTATTGTTCTGAATCTGCTGCTTCCTCAAAGCAAACAAAAATCAAGAAGTTGATTGTAAATTTATAGTGTGACTGAAGAATAGAAAAAGTCATGGAGACCTGATTATGGCAGTAGGACAATCACATATACGCAAAGATGTCAGAGCAAAAGTTACTGGTAAAACCCGGTATACCGATGATTTCAGTATGCCCGGTATGTTGCAGGCAAAATACGTCAGAAGCCCCATTGCTCACGGGCTTGTTAAGAGTATTGACACGACTGCGGCACTGGCCATACCTGGGGTAGAGGCTGTTTTTACCCATAAGGATGTCCCTGAAATTCTTTTTGCCACGGCTGGCCACCCCTTTTCCCTTGATCCTGATCATCAGGATGTGGCAGACAGATTGCTGCTGACCGATCATGTTCGTTACCATGGCGATGAGGTGGCCATCGTTGTTGCCCGGCATCACCTGATTGCAGCAAAAGCGGCAAAGGCAGTTATCGTCGAATACGAGGAGTTGCCTGTATGTGTTACTTCCGAGGCTGCAATGGCCAAGGATGCTCCTGCCATTCATCCAAACGGAAATATTATTAAGTCCACCACTTTTGAAATCGGTGGAAAAATGATAGATGCCGAAAAAGAGACGGATATCGTCGTTGAAGGCACTTTCACTACTCCCATTATTCTTCACTGTCATCTGGAAAATCATACGGCATACGCCTATATGGATGATAATGACCATATTGTTATTGTCAGTTCCACCCAGATTCCACATATCTGTCGGCGTATAGTCGGCCAGGCACTTGATATGCCATGGCCAAAAATTCGTGTCATTAAGCCATATATCGGCGGTGGTTTTGGCAATAAACAGGATGTTGTTCTTGAGCCGATGGTGGCATTCCTCACGAAAAAACTCGGTGGGGTCCCAGTCAAAATTGAGCTGGAACGCGAGGAAGGACTTGTCGCCACCCGTACCCGTCATGCACAGACAGTCACCGCCCGCGCTGGGGTAACAGATGATGGCATTATAAAATTTATTGATCTGAATGTTATTTCCAACACCGGAGCCTATGCTTCTCATGGTCATTCCATTCCCATGGCTGCAGGGTCAAAATTCTGCAACTTGTATCCGCGCAGTGTCTCAAAGTTTTCCGCAACAAGCCATTACGGAAATATTCCTGCGGCCGGGGCCATGCGGGCCTACGGTTCCCCCCAGTTGTTCTTTGGTGTTGAAAGTGTCCTTGAAGAGGTGGCTCGTAAAATCGGGATGGATTCCGTTGACTTTCGTATTAAAAACTCGGCCAGGCCTGCTGATATTATCTCCAAAACAGGGAGTTTAGAACATTCCGTGGGGATGATAGAATGCCTGGAAAAAGGGCGCGAAGCCATTGGCTGGGATGTAAAAAAAGCAGCGAATGCCAAGCAGGAGGGAAATATTCGCCGGGGACTTGGTGTGGCATCCTTCAGCTATGGATCCGGGACCTATCCTGCCTGTGTGGAGATTGCCGGTTGTCGCCTGGTGCTGAATCAGGACGGAACGGTACATATGCAGATTGGTGCCACGGAAATCGGCCAGGGGTCTGATACAGCACTCGCCCAGATGGCTGCGGAAACCCTTGGTGTCGATTATGACGCGATCCATGTTGTCTCGGAACAGGATACGGATGTCTCACCCTTTGACCCCGGTGCCTATGCTTCACGGCAAACCTATGTTGCGGCTCCTGCCGTGCATCAGGCCGCTGGAAAACTTAAATCTAAAATTCTTGAACATTGTCATCTGATGACGGGTGAGGATACAGAAAATCTTGATCTCAGCGGTGGGAAAATAATTCGCCTGGATCAACCGGACAGTGTGCTTCTTGATCTTCACGATCTGGCACTCGACAGTTATTACCATAAGGAACGCGGTGCCCAGTTAACTGCTGAAGTCTCGAGTAAGACCTGTACCAATGCGCCGAGTTATGGCTGTACCTTTGTTGATCTTGAAGTGGATATTGAGATGTGTGCCGTCACCATTAAACAAATTATTAATGTTCACGACGCCGGCAAGATTATCCATCCACTCTCGGCCGAGGGCCAGGTCCACGGAGGAATGGCCATGGGTATCGGTATGGCTCTCTTTGAAGAGTTGCTGGTTGATCCTGAAAGCGGCTGGATCTATAATGGCAATCTCCTGGATTATAAAATCCCTACCTGTGTCGATATTCCGGATCTTGAGAGTGGGTTTGTCGAAACCTTTGATCCCACAAGTCCCTATGGCAATAAATCTCTGGGAGAACCACCCATTATTTCCCAGGGCCCTGCCATTCGTAATGCCATATGGGATGCAACCGGGGTGAAGATCAATGGAATGCCCATGACCCCCAAGGTTTTGTTTAAGCACTTTAGAAGTGCGGGATTAATCTAAGAGAGGTAACTATTCAGAAGCACCCCATCTTCGTCCATTTTAGCCTGCTTACATATAAGCTGAATTCGTATAATAAGTGCATAGCCTCTGTAGGTAGCAGAGCCCA
>CAZIDU010000205.1:0-3932 GCA_964538055.1 uncultured Desulfocapsa sp.
CCTGGCTACATGTAAAATGGTTCCTGGAAGATACTTTTCAACACCCTTTAATAATTGAACTGAGTTTCTCATTCTTGAGGAGGTCACAGGAGCTCTTCAAAACATGATTAATATCAGTTGGCTCAAGCTCTGTCTCCACATTTCTGGAAAAGTGCAGCAATTCACTGGCAATATTGGATGCCCGGTTGAGGTTACGCTCTATAGCATCAACTTTTTTGTTTATTCGCTCGTCCGACGACACCAGGTCTCTCAGCATTTCCAAATTCAATGAGGCATTGGTGAGGGGATTGTTTATCTCATGAGCAATCCCGGCAGCCAGTACTCCCATGGATGTCAGTTTCTCAGATCGTGAGAAACGCAGTAACTTCTCATTTATCATTTCACGCTGTTCAAGGTTAAAGACAGATAAGGCCCTGATGGTGAAGAACATAATAAGAAAGGCACAGACACCTCTAAACAGGACAATCTTCACACCCACAAAGGGCATAATCACATTCGACGGTACAAGTCCTGACAAAACTGCGTAACAAACCATAAAGGTACCAGCGAAAATAAAATTAATCGCCACATTCTTCGAGAAGGTTCGTGCAGTCCTGGAATACATGATCAGGCCAATTCCGGAAAGTAATCCACCTGGAAAGGCTACAAAGATACGGGTAGTAACATCTGTCCCGCTTCCAATATCGAAGGATATTGCTGCAACAATTAATGACAGGGAAAATATACCAATCAGGGCCTTAACAACTTTGGGGGTGATCTTCAGAGCCTGATCGCCATAGAAGGTTATTATATTGAGAAACACCCCAAAATACAGCAGGGACAGAAAGGAGATACCGACAACAATCAGTCGGAACAGGGAGAAAAGCGGTGTTTGAATGGCAGGCACCAGATGTTCCAGCAGCTCCAGCCACTCGTGAAAGCCGTGAACAATACCGAAAAAACCGAGCAGCCAGATAATTCTGGCGATTCCAAGTTCACTGAAACGAACATCCCTGGAAAGAATTGCAACTCCCAGGGTAAAAAACGCCAGCCCATAGAGCAGGTACAGTATGAAATCTATAATCATTCAGACACCTGTACAACAAATATTGAGCAACTCTCAGAAAATCCTGAGAGTTCTCCCTGATAGGGACACTGGCGAATAGTATGCCTATTACATCAACACTTCCACTATACCCTGTAGCGTTTAACCAGTTCCTGCAGTCTCGATGCAAGACTGGCAAGATCCTCGGCACTGAGGCTCACCTTGTTTCCATTAACAGATATTTCCTCTGCAATTCTACTTACCTCTGAAATATCTTTCGCTGTTTCTCCGGCCACCAATGAACTTTGGGCCACGTTCTCGTTGACCTCTCCCATTCCCACCGAGGCCTCAGCAATATTACCTGCAATTTCCTGGGTGGTGGCAGTCTGTTCGTCCATGGAAATGGCAATATTTGAGACAATTTCGTCTACTTCTGCCACCACGGATGCAACGCCCTTTATTTCACCCACCGTCTCCCCTGTTGAGTTTTGTATACTATCAATATGTTGCTTGATTTCATGAGTGGCTCCAGAAGTCTGTTTAGCCAGTTCCTTGATCTCATTTGCGACAACAGCAAAGCCCTTTCCGGCCTCTCCGGCACGGGCAGCCTCGATGGTAGCATTCAACGCCAGCAGGTTCGTCTGGTCAGAAATTTCATTAATAGCCTCAGTCACTTTATTGATTTCCAGGATATCCCGGCCTAATTTTTCGATCATCTGGGAAGCAATAGCGATACGCTGGGCTGCACTATTCGAAATCTCCTTTCCTTTTCCGGTTTGCTGAGAAATAGTTTGAGCCGTGGCGTTCATCTCTTCCACAGCAGCAGCCATCATGTTGACATTATTTGTTGCTGTTTCACTGGCCATGGTAACTGAGTCCATATTGACACTCATCTCTTCGGCAGCTGCAGCAACACTATTTGACTTCTGGGATGAACGATCAGCACCTTCCGACATCTGGTTGGAAATTATTGACAACTCACCGGAAGAAGATGACAAATGGACAATACCTTCCGAGATTTCTTTAAACATATCTCGAATACCCGAGACCATGTTGTTCAAGGCTTCGCCAAGGGCGCCAATTTCATCATGACGTCTGATGTCAAGGGTCGTTGTAAAATCTCCAAGAGACATACTCCTGGCAAAATCAACACCTCGTTTTAGTTCGGCAACAATGGAGCGAATAGTAAAAAAGGTGATAACTCCAGAAATAAAGACCACGCAAAGCCCAATAGAAATGGCAAGTATTCCCATTCTTTTGGCCGTTGCAGAGGTGATGGTGACCTGCTTTTCTTTCCCCTGATCAGACCGGGTCATAATGGCCGCAACCAGTGGTTCCACTTTTTCTGCGGCGTCATTCATCAGAACGAGAGCAGTTGCAATCTTTTCATCATTGGCTATCAGGGCAGAAAATGTCTCTCTGTAGGCAGTAAGATCGTTGTTAATGGCTTCGATATATTGAGGAGCTGCATCAGAGTCCTCAAAAGTATCCTGAATGGTTTCAGCTGTATCCAGAGTAGCATTACCGTACTTTTCAACACGAGTAATAATATAATTTTTTTCGGTCAGTCTCAGGAGGAGGAGCTGGACCCTGGCATTGGGAACATAAAGTTGCTTAAGGGCTCGTTCAACTTCTACAGCACTGGTCTGTACCTTCGCCAGTCCTGATTCGTCACTTAAGGCAACATATTCTTTTACAGCTGTCTGATAGACTGCAAGTTTTTCTATCTGCTCATCATACAGTTCATCTTCGTCTTCAAGAGAGTCCAGGGATTCTTCGTAATTATCAATAGCTTCCAGCAGTTTACTCATATGCCGGGTAGAATTGGTACGAACATATTCTTTCTCAAAACGACGCATCTGAAGAAGAGCAAGGTAAGAGTCACTGACCTGATGTTTTTTCAAATTTTTGGCAACCCGCAGAGCGAGTGCTTTAAACTGCCCCTGCAGACCGGAATTGCTATCTAGACCATTTTTGGTCTGGGCGGCAACAAGTTGATCAAATGCCTCTTCGTAAATAGATGCCTGATCCAGTATTTCTGCGACAAGAGCAGTCGTATCGTTATTTGTCTCTGTTGCCAGTTTCGCAATACTTCTTGCCTTGTTTTTCAAATCTTCAACGACTTCCACCAGCTGTTTTGCAAAGGCAGGATCCTTGTTGAGCAGAAACTCTTTCTCCAGCCTCCTCGCATATTTCATGTCGCCATCGATGGATGTCGCATGAAAGGCGACCGCAACTTCAGTATTGATAAGAGTCTCAAATGCTCCTGTTGCCTGGGTAACAGTTCGTTGATAAAAAAGAAGGACCACAATAAAGGAAATAAAGGCGCCGCCAAATATAAGACCAAATTTTGCCGAAAGTTTCAGGTTGGACCATTTCATATTTTTTATCCTACAAATATTTTAATTGAGACAATAAGTAATCGAATTACAGATCAACAAGCTGGGCAGACAATGCACCTTACACTACCAAACAACAATTCTTCCTAAAACAGGACACAGTCCTGCCAATACAGAGGCGCGCGCCCTGCGAATGTATCCCAATAATTTTGGTGCAATTACAAGGCTTTGCACAAAAAAACAACAATAAACACATCCTCTTGGATTCCTCTCCACAAAATAATATCACAAAAGCCTAGCAATATCAACACGGCCAGGAGATTCCTCCACTGTCCTGAGTCAAATATCAAACAATTTCACAATAGGCAAAAATAATCTTGTGGCTAAGAGATCAGGCTTGCGTAATTACCCAAAAGAATCAGAAGGCTGCTTGAATTTTGAAGACGAATACAGTAATTTACTGAAGATACTGTTTAATCAGCGGTTCCCGAACCAGCCTGAATTGCACCAATAACGGCAATTCCTAATTTTGGTTTCGTAAACTTTTACAACATTAGACACCCACGTTA
>CAZIDU010000206.1:0-3884 GCA_964538055.1 uncultured Desulfocapsa sp.
GTGGTGGAAGTAAAAACGATTGTTTTGGATGATTATTTTTTTCCATCTCCCTAAGCTGACCTTCCCTCCTAAGTCTGAGCCTCTGATCCTGCCGGCCATGACCTACCCGCCTTTTACCATGCAGGATAAATCAGGTAAATGGATTGGGGCGGACAATGAGATTATAGAGGCGGTTCTACAACGCCTGGGTTATCAGGTACAGTGGCTTGAAATGCCCTTTTCCCGGGCTTTGGAAGAGATGAAATCCGGAAAATATCCAGCGATGACTGCCTGTGTGGAAGGAGGCGGACGTGAGGAGTATATTCTTTTTACAAGGCCGATCTCTTCCATCTATTCGGTGCTTTGGAAAAAGAAAAGTGATCCTTTTTCCTGGACAAGTTATGATGACTTGATGGGTCAAGTTATAGGGGCCTCCAAGTATCATTATGGGGCAGGTTTTTTTGAAGCGGCAGAGGCTGGTAAGTTTGAGTTGGATTTAGTAGCTGCCAAAAAACCTGAGGTTGTCCATTTTCGTAAATTACTTCAGGGTAAGATAGATATGTTCATCTGTGAACTTAGTTTAGGCTCTTATCTCAAACAAAAGTATAAACCTGAATTTGACGAGGTAGTTTTTTGTCCAACAGGTGTTGGTCCGGCCCGTCCTTTTTCTTTTGCTATTTCTAAAAAATATTTCAAGGGACGTGAAGAGCAGATGGAGGCTTTTGTAACTGCCTTTAATGACGAGTTACGAGTTTTTACTAAAGAGGGCCTTCGAAAAGTGATCTTTGATAAATATCATATGGCTATTCAAATGGACCAAGAAGGTAGGATTATTACTCCAGTACGACAATGAAAAGTAGATTGAACCCTGAAAAAATAAATCGTGTCTTTCTGGTCAGCCTGGTAGGTCTTTTTTGCCTATTTGTTATTTTCTGGGAAAAGTATCAATTTGCTCAAGAGAGAAGTCAGTTGCGCGACACCGCCCAGGTGATAGCTAAAGCCCTTTGGAATCTTGATTCCGATGGCCCGGTTGCCTACCTGACATTGGCCGCCGAACATCAAAATCATGAACGCATAACAGTGTTTGCCGTCACCAATAAGGTCTTCATGGAGGTAATTGGCCCAGAATGTGGTTTTGTTGATATGACCCTTGAGTCTATCGGTTTGATTCCAATGATCAAACTTCATGCTGATGTTCTTCATAAAGGCAAGGTGATCGGAAGAATAGAGGCAACTCATCGTCATATCACGATCTATCTTTATTTTGATCTTCTCCTAATCATGGGCCTAATACTCCTGGTGGCCCGTTTGTATGCGCACACCGTGGAGGCCAAAAATGTTCTTGAAGTCAGGGTTGCAGAACGAACCCTGGAATTGGTAGAGACTAATCAAGATATGCAGCAAGAGATCCATGAACGTATCAGAGCTGAAGAGGCACTACGAGAGAATGAGGCACTGCTGCGTACATTGATTGAAACATTACCTGCTCTAGTGTGGTTGAAAGATCCAGACGGGGTCTATCTATCCTGCAACCCCAAATTTGAGCGTTTCTTTGGTGCAAAACAATCTGAGATTCTGGGTAAAACAGATTACGATTTTATCGATAAGGACTTGGCGGATCTTTTCAGAAAGAATGATAAGGCAGCTATGGTCGTGGGAGGGGCTAGTCTGAACGAAGAAGAAATTACCTACGCGGATGATGGCCACAGAGAATTTCTTGAAACGATTAAAACACCAATGTTTGACTGCGATGGTAAGCTTATTGGTGTTTTGGGAGTTGGTCATGACATAACTGATCGTAAAAATATAGAAACTCTCATGTCTAAAAGTGAAGAACAGTGGAATCGAACCTTTAATGCGATTACTGACATTGTCACACTACAAGACGTCGATATGAATATTGTTAAAATTAATATGACGGGTTGTGACGCTCTCGATCTCACATGTGAAGAGATTGTTGGTAAACATTGTTATGAGCTGTTTCATGGCTCAAATATACCATGCCCAGATTGTCCACTTTTAGTGACACAAACGACTTTTGAGCCATACACTAAAGAGATGACCCATGAAAAGCTTGGGAAAACCTTTTTGGTATCTGCAGCACCAATGCTGGATGAACAAGGAGAATTGACGAATATAGCCCACGTTGCCAAAGATATAACCGAGCACAAGAAGTTGGAGGCTGAGCTTTTTCAAGCCCATAAAATGGAGGCAATTGGTACTCTGGCTGGAGGGATTGCCCATGATTTCAACAATATTCTTTCCGTTATTATTGGATATTCTGAGATAACGAAAGTCGATATTCGGGGCGGTACGGGCAACCCTGAAAAGAACATCGACCAAATCTTGAAGGCAAGCCGCAGAGCCACGGAACTTGTCAAACAGATTCTTACCTTCAGCCGTAAGACAGAGCATCAAGCGCAACCTCTCAATCCCCATCTGATTGTCAAAGAGGCATTGAAAATGCTGCGATCTTCACTTCCAACAACTATTTCAATCCAGCAGGATATTGATTCTGAGTGCGGTCTGGTTCTGGCCGATCCTATCAATATTCACCAGATCACGATGAATCTCTGCACTAATGCCCTACACGCCATGGAAAACGAAAAGGGTTCACTCGGCATCAGATTAACCCGTAAAGATGTACGGGCGGACCAGATTGAAGAAAGCGATGTAGATCCTGGTTCTTTTATTGTTTTGTCAATCAGTGATACTGGGCATGGCATGGGACCAGAAACCATTAAAAGAATTTTTGAACCTTATTTCACCACCAAAGAAATGGGCAAAGGCACAGGGCTCGGACTTGCCGTGATTCATGGGATCATTAAAGAGTATAATGGTTTTATCAAAGTAGCAAGTGAACCGGGTCAAGGCACCACTTTCCATGTACATATACCAGCCTTGGAAGAAGATGGCAGCATGGAAGATGAAAGCGCAGATCAAGGTATACCCGTGCCATCAGGAACCGAACGAGTTTTGGTTGTTGATGATGAAGTTGCTATTGTCAACATGAATAAAGTAGTATTAGAGCGTCTTGGTTACCAGGTTACTGGAACAACTGATAGTCTGGATGCTCTTGAGAAAATTCGTACCAACCCGGATCAATTTGACCTAATAATAACAGACCAAACCATGCCTAATATGACTGGGTCTGAGTTAGCTCAAGAAGTATTTCGGATTAAGCACAACATGCCGATTATACTCTGTACTGGCTACAGCTCAGTTCTTTCAGAAAAGGATGCCCTGTCAATGGGTATAAAAAAATACGTTAGAAAACCAGTAGACAGAACAACACTTGCCAAAGCGGTTAGAGAGGTGCTGGATGAAAAACAATAGGTTGCTTTAACAATTACCTTATCAATGGCAGTCCTAACAATTTACCAATCTTCCCAACTTTAACTTTCTTATAGTTGTTCCAAAGTTATGAGTTTTCATTCGGTTGAGCCTCTGTCACTCTCACCTGTTAGTACAAGAACTAAATCGTAGGCCCCCGTACCAACTGATATGCTTCTAATGGCAACATCAAAAAGAGTTACATGGGTCCACGAATAAACTATGAACATTTTGGGGTAAAAAGTGCGTCTACCGCCGCTTGTTGGATCGGTGGCTGTGGTCCGGTAAAGGTAAAACCTTAGAGGAATAGGGGCTGCTATTGGCTTTCCATTGACCATCCTTACGCAAGAGAGAACTGGACCGAAGGCTGCCTATTGCAAGTTTATGGGGGAAGCTTCTTCTTAAAGGTGATCGATTGTTGTTTGTCTGGCGGCCTAAAAAGATCATTCAGGGGATGCCGTTCAAACAGGTTCCATTACAAACTCTTAGTATTGACTGCATGGTCGCACTCAATTTTGTGATAAAGCAACTTCTCTTCTGTAAATTCGACTATTCCTTTCGGGATTATCAGC
>CAZIDU010000207.1:0-3518 GCA_964538055.1 uncultured Desulfocapsa sp.
TAGCTTAAGAAAAGTAGAACTTGTGCTACATAATTTTACAGGAAACTTCAGTTATCTATAAGGAGAGGGAGTATGCTAAAAAATAGAAAAATGACGATTAATTATCTTGTTGCAGTGTTTGTATGCTTGTTCTTCTTTGCAGGAGTTGGGGGGAGTCAGGCTACTCTTGTGGTAGCCGATGCAGGTCAGTACCCATTGCTTGGTACTGGTGACGGCAAGGATGGACTGGACAACTTCGACAATGTTAATTGGTTACTAGATGACTATTATCAGCGTGATGTTGAAGTTTTTTCTATTGGAAAATTTGAGGAATTAAAAGACGCAAATGGTGATCCAACCGGTGTGCTCATGCCGGTTGACTTCACTGCACCCTGGAATCCTGATTGGTTTACCTGGGATGGTAATATATTGGATGCGACAGAGGGTATTGGGCATATTGATATCCCCAGTGACAGCACTTTTAACTGGATGGGGCATTTTTGGTATAGCATTAAGGCTGGTGATGGATTTGGACTCTATGACGGTGGACTTATGACACTTACTGCTGGTGTTAGTTATGAGCTTGATGTTCCATGGGATATTGATAGTCCTCCAGCGGACTTTACTGACAATGGCTTGTCTCATTTCAGTCTTTGGGCTGAGACTTCCCCAGTGCCTGAGCCGGCAACCATACTTCTTTTCGGTGCTGGTCTAGTTGGGATAGCAGGTTTACGGTTAAGAAGAAAAAACTAGTTAACGCAATCTCCTCCGTTTAAAAAAAAAGCAGAGCCATTTTGGTTCTGCTTTTTTTTTGCCCTCCCTGTTCAATCCAAATATTTCCCTCTAAGACGCCGTGGAAGTTTTCTGTCATAGTGTGAGCTGAGGAATTCTTTAAAATCCCTAAGACTCTCGGAACGCCCTTTCAGATAGCCTGTCTCAACTCCATTTGATTCCTCTTTTTTGAGCTCACGGGCTACCGTATCCAATCGCTGATTGATGAGATCATAAAGGTCTGTATAGGCCATTATTCTTTAAAAATATGTTTGAGTTTTCAGATCAATATTCTCTCCAAGGTATTCCCGCATTACCATAAGCTCCAGCAACTGTCCCTCGGAGTAAAGTTGTTTTCTCCTGTTATTTTCAAGTATGGCCACCTTCTTCTCTTTTTTCATAAGCAGAATTTTTCCCCTGAGATAGTTATGAATTTCCACTGAAAAAGCAGGCATCCTAATTAGTCTCTTTTTGTATTGTAGTATTTTGTTAATATCTAAAACAACCTTAAATTAGTTATTTCACTTGACTGGATGCCACATTGTCGTATAGTTTGTGGTTGGTGAATAATAACCACTATTACTTTGTGGGCTATTTTAACAGGAGGGCTGAAACAGAGGGCATGATGTTTTTTTTAAATGTGGCAGTACCATAAACGACAGTTTTTTCGGCTGAAAAAACTCTTTAGAAGAATTTCTTATGCTGGAGGTGGAATGTGAAAAAGTTAGTAATTCTTGGAGCAGGGTGTGCAGGAACCATGGTGGCAAACAAGCTGCGAAAGAAACTCGATAAGGCAGAGTGGTCGATCACAATTATAGACAAGGATGATCGGCATGTGTACCAGCCTGGGCTGCTTTTTATCCCTTTTGGTGTTTACAAAGCTGAAGATATCGTTCGTAGCCGTAGTGAGTTTATAACCCGTGGTGTAAATTTTGTTATTGATGAAATTGTTGGGATTGATACCGAGAAACAGGTCGTTGAAACCACTGCCGGCAGTTACGACTATGATAAAATCATAGTCTGCACCGGTGTTTCTCTCGCTCCTGAGGAAATTCCAGGCATGATGGAGGGCTGGCAGAAAACGGTCTTTGATTTTTATACTCTTGAAGGTGCCGTTAATCTGTGTAAAGCACTCCGTGAATTTAAATCCGGTAAACTTGTTCTGAATATTGCCGAATTTCCTTTTAAATGTCCCGTTGCTCCCCTGGAATTTGTCTATCTTGCCGATGCCTATTTTACAGAACGTGGTCTCCGTGACAACATAGATATACGACTTGTCACGCCGCTTCCCGGTGCTTTTACTAAACCTAAAGCAAGTGCATTTTTCTCTCAACTTATCGAAGAGAAAAATATTAATATCACAGCAAGTTATGATTTGGCAGAAGTGGATTGTACAAACAAAAAAATAATTTCTGCAGCGGGTGACGAGATTGAATTTGATCTCCTGGTCTCCATTCCGCCCAACGTTGGAGCCCGGGTCCTGGTAAAATCCGGAGTGGCCATGGATGAGGTTGGTTATGTGAAAACTAACAATCATACCTTGAAGGCTGACAACCATGACAATATGTTTGTCCTCGGCGATACTACAACTCTGCCAACATCAAAGGCCGGCTCAGTGGCTCATTTTTCTGCTGAAATATTGGTGGAGAATTTCATGCGTGAAATTAACGGTGAAGAGCTTAAAGAGGATTTTGACGGCCATGCCAACTGTTTTATAGAGACAGGCTTTGATAAGGCGGCGCTTATTGACTTTAACTATGAATATGAGCCACTCCCTGGAAAATTTCCTCTTCCAGGATTGGGGCCTTTTTCGCTGCTCGGCGAATCGAAGGCCAACCATTGGGGCAAGATGATGTTCAAATGGGTCTATTGGAATAAGCTGGTAAGTGGTGAAGAGATGCCCCTTGAGGCACAAATGTCACTTGCCGGAAAGGTACAGGATTAAGGGAGGGATTATGACCAATGAAGAAAAAATCCTTGCCAGGCTCGATGAACTCACATTAGAGGTTCGCGAGGCAAAGCAGGCAATTAGACCCTATGTTGAACTGAAACAAGAGATGGAGCCGTTGATCAATGATATGGTGATCAGTGCCATCGGTAAAATGAGTGGTCTGGACCGCAGGTTTGAGTTGGAAGATGTTGGAGAAATGATCGGGCAAACGCTTATTGCCAGTAAAAATATTTCTGAAGCCATGAATTCACTCAATAAATTCATGGATTTCAAGAAAGATTTTGAACCTCTCTCCAAAGATATTTTTAAGGAACTGGTTGTGCAGTTACAGAGTACCTTGCAGGGATTTGAGCCAGAAAATCTCCAGGAATTGCTTAAACAGTTTATTTCCAATATGGGCAATATGGCAGACGGACTGAAAATGCTCGGTTCCCTTATGGAGATGAAAAAAGATGCCGATGGGCTCTCAAAGCTGGCCTTTAACGACGCTGTAGAACGCCTGGAATGCCTCAAAAAACGGGGGGTGTTTGAAGCATTTGAGCGAGTACTTGGTATAACTGAACGTGTGGGTGCCAGAGTGAATGAGATTGATTTTGATAAAATCGAACCGGTGTGTGGTGTCTTTGGTATGATGAGGGCCATGAAGCGGCCGGAAGTTCAGGAAGGACTTGGAATTTTGATGGAACTTGCCACCGTTATGACTGCTGTGAAAAGTGATTCGGTATCGGGAAGTTGTTTGAGTTCAAACTAAATCTACTAATAATAGGGCCTCTTGCAAAATAGAAATCCAAAGAATACCGACATAACACGCTGAAAA
>CAZIDU010000208.1:0-3507 GCA_964538055.1 uncultured Desulfocapsa sp.
TAGAGATGTTTTACAACAGCTTTCGGAAGCATTGTCACTTGGGTAATAAAAGCCCAAGAGAATTTATGGAAAACTGGCAAAAACAAAAGATAGTCGCATAAAAAAACTGTCTACTTTTACTTGACCATTCCAATATGGACATTTTTGTTCACAACTTGAAGTTTCTTTCATAAAGCGTCATTCCCATAAGTAGTTAAATAATTAATACGAATATCTTCGTTAGTCGAACGGCCCGTATCACTGGAAACAAGCGGAACTACCGACCAATGTGATACGAAGATAGAAGTTTAAAATTAACTGGAAACGTTGCCTGAAAACCGCATTGCTTGTTTTCCAGTGAATACAATTGTGTACGCCCGACATGGGCGTGAACTAATGGGGTTAAAGTCCCCTGTAAGTGTTCCATGTAACGTTGTGAAACGTAACATAAATTACTAGCCGATGGCAAGGGCGTTACCGTGAGGTGGGGTCTGAAGGAAGCCTAAGCGCAAAGATATGGGGCGACGAGTAGAAATATCATATAAGGCCGAGTCTCCGGGTCAGTCAGCACAACATGATTAAGCCCAAGGAACAGGAAATACGGTAAATGATGCGTTCGGAGTCTCGTTCCTCGCTTACCTGCATATCGGAAGTTCATGCTCTTATTCGGGGAGATCTGCATTCCATGCAGTATGAAATTATTTTCAGTGAAATAACCGGTGGGTCCCGGTATCCAACATCCCGGCACAGAAAAGGAAAGTCCCGCCTTATCTGTGAGAAACGAAATAAAGAAGGCAGACAGAAAATGATGACATACGGCGCCACCCTGAGCAATCGGAATTGTGAGAATGCAGAAGTCAGCAGAAGCCATAGTAGCCCAATGCCAAGGGTAATGCCTCGGACACGGTGAAGGGCTGAACATTAAGGAGAGAAATATGTTACCAAGGCACCTTACACGTACTGTGAACCTGAACGGGGGAGTAGTGTATAAGCGTATCGTGGATGAACAGTTCTCAAACGATCAACTACTGGAACGTGTCCTATCGACAGAGAATGTCGGTAAGGCCTGGAAACAGGTGCGCAGCAATAAAGGCGCTCCCGGAATCGACGAAGTAACAGTCGAGGATTTTCCGTTCACTTTTCGTGAATGCTGGCCAGAAATACGTTCAACCATACTGGAAGGGAACTATACCCCTTCTCCTGTTCAAAGAGTTGAAATTCCCAAGCCGGATGGCAGCACTCGTCCTCTTGGGATACCAACTGTGCTGGATAGAGTTATCCAGCAGGCTATTGCTCAGGTTATGAGTCCTATCTTCGATCCTCATTTTTCAGAATCGAGTTGCGGGTTCAGACCTGGCAGATCAGCCCACGACGGAGTAAAGCAGATAAAGCAGTACATCAGGCAAGGCTTTAAAGTCGCAGTTGATATGGATTTGTCGAAATTCTTCGACACAGTCAACCACGATGTCCTGATGCACAGGGTGTCACGTCGGATAGAAGATAAACGTGTACTCAAGCTTATCGGCAAATATCTTCGTGCTGGTGTAATGGTAAATGGCCGTCGTCTTGCAACTCCGCTTGGAGTACCGCAGGGCGGTCCACTTTCACCACTTCTTGCAAATATCCTCCTTGACGATCTGGACAAGGAACTGGAAAAACGTGGTCACCGTTCGGAGTCTCGTCGATAATAAATGTTTATTTTGCTCGCTTACCTCGTTCGTTATGCCGATGACTTTATCATTTTGGTGAGAAGTCTTTCAGCAGCAGAACGGGTAATGACCAGTATCAGCAGATTCCTGAAAAGAGAGCTTCGGCTCACTGTCAACGAGAAGAAAAGCAGTTTTGGTAAAGTGGAAGAGTGCAGTTTTCTTGGGTTTGTCTTTGTGCGAGGCAAAATAAGATGGAGCGACAAAGCTTTTCGTGAGTTCAAAAGACGAATTCGTCTTTTTAGCGGAAGAAGCTGGGGCGTCTCCATGGAATACCGCCTGCACAAACTTGCAGAGTATGTACGGGGCTGGATGAACTATTACGGCATTTCGGAGTATTATCGCCCGATCCCGATAGTAGACGAATGGCTTCGTCGCAGGATACGAATGTGTTTCTGGAAACAGTGGAGATATACACGAACCAAAGTGTCCAATCTTCTCAAGCTGGGAACCTTCAAAAGACAGGCAATTATGACAGCATTAAGTCGTAAAGGCCCCTGGCACCTTGCCAGAACCATGGCTGCACAAACGGGCATGACCAACAAATGGCTAAAAGAATTTGGGTTGATATCCGTCAAAGACCAGTGGGTGAAAGTTCACTACCCGGCTTCGGCCCGATGACCTTAATGAACCTCCCTATGGGGAGCCGCTTGTGGGGTGGTGTGGGGGCTGGGGGCTAGATACCCCCGGCTACCCGATTGTACAAGTTTCATGTACACTTTTTCTTGGGAGTGAGATGTGTTGGTGTTGATTTTTTAGTTTGTATTCGTGGACAATAACGAGAACCCCTTTGATTTACTAGCTTTTTTGTCAAAAGTTACTGTTTCATCGCAATTGTTAAAGAGATTAGTTCTTCCAACTACATAGTCTGCGAAATCTGCGGACCCTCTTTTGTAATCTGTTAAGGCTTGCCATATTACTTGGGAATTCTCAATGCTGAATTGTGAAATTTGGAGGATATGTTCAATGACATTGATTGTTTTTGGCTTGGGCAATTTGTAGCATTTTTTTAATACCCACACCAGTTCACAGATGACTAGGTGGTTAACGAAAATTTTATTACCATTAGAACAATAGTTTTCAATAAATTCTGTGGCAACTCCAGATTGTAATTCATCATCTTGTGTTATGTAGCGAACGAGTATATTTGTGTCAATTCCAATCAAGATCTGCCACCTTGGTCTCTAATTGCATTTTTCATATCATCCAAGGATACATAGTTTTTGGGTTTTGGAACTAAACCTTTTAATGCTTTGATATCTGTTGTAACAGGCAAAATTGTAACTGAGCCATTTGTATCTACCAAGAATTCTATTCTATCTCCTTTGCCGATATTTAGGATGTTTCTAATATCTTTTGGGATAGTGATTTGACCTTTGGTTGTTATGGTTGAACTTAGCATATTTTACCTCACTTTTTAATTTAATGTCTTTCCTTACTTTAAGGTAATGTTATGTAGTTGTCAATGCTACGACATAAATCCTTTTTTTGCTCATGAACCATTTTTAAATTTAGTTTTAATCTTTCTGGAGATGATTACTGGTTATGAAGTTTTGCTATGCTTAAACCTATTTTTTTATAATTTTGGGAAGTAATAATTGGTGTACAACGTTGAGATAAGCTGACCGCCTGCCAGCGGTGCCACATCTTTTCAACATGAAAAGATGTGAATGATAGCCCGAAAAGTAGCACGTGTCGCGGGTCAGCTTCCAGGTAGAAGCACCAGTTACCCGGCGCTCCCCCCAGGTGAGTAGCCCAAAGGAACTTCCCCTTCAGGCTCTCTCAGAACCGGACGTGAATCTCTCGACTCATCCGGCTCCTA
>CAZIDU010000209.1:0-3448 GCA_964538055.1 uncultured Desulfocapsa sp.
TATTAAGCTAAAGCGACTTTATCCGAAACTTTAAATTGTATGGTGTACTAGGGTGTGGAAAAATCACGAAGATCTGCCGCACCCCACAAAGTAATCGTATGTACTTCCATCCACTCAGTCAGCCAAGCAGGGAAAATAGTTGAAGGATAAGACAATTCACACCTCCTATTGCTAAAGTTCTAGCGCATATCAGTGTTAATAAGTGGAAATTTTCCATCATATTGACAGTAATAGATACCGCTTTTTTCCACTTATTCTTATATTAAACGACCTAAAGTGGAAAACAGTTTCCACATATTACTTTTGTCATTGAACTTTCCACTTATCGCGATATCAAAGCGCCCAACATGGAAAATAGACCCAATCCCCCCCCCAACTCGAAACTCAAATCAATCCAATGGAGTAAAGTTACATCCCCAAAATGAATCGTCACTCATTTGACCATAGATGGATTGTTTTTGGAATAGGTATACATACCTAGTTTCCCATTATTATTTGAAAACAATTCCAAGAGGCATGCAATGGCAAGGCTAATCGTTTTATAAAAGCTTGTGTCGCTAATCGTCAGATCAAATCTGAACAGCTGCATATCAAATAATACGCTTAAAGCAATTGAGGCTCTATTACAGCTTTTTCCCCATCTGGGCACAAACATGATCGGCAAAACCAGTACCGGCTTCTTTGTGAACATTAAAAACCATAGTAACTCCTGCATTCCGTAGCTCTTCAACCTGATCATCAAAAGCAACTATGGCTGCAATAGCTATTTCCGGATATGTTTCATGGATACGCTTTGCTGCGTACAAATTTGCCTCAAAATTGGGCATGGCCAGCGCCACAAGCTTAATCACATTACCCTGAATATGAACCCGCTCCCAGAAATCATGATCGGTGACGTCAGCCTGGATAACATTTAGGCCCGTGGCCTGATGTTCTGTTACCCTTTCGATATCATAATCCACTCCAATTATTCTCTTGCCATAACGTTTACTCAAACTCTCATAAACTGAGGCACCAACTCGCCCCATTCCAAAAACCACCCCGTCAACGTCCCCCACTGAAACAACCATATCATCGGGTAAGCGTTCCTTTGTTTCAAAACGCCGCAGGAATGTATTGAGACGACTGTAAATTGCATGGGACGCACTATTGAGGGGTGAAGCCAATATAAAAGTAAGTGACAAAGAAAGAGCAAAAATTACCAACCATTGATTATCGAGCCATCCTTTGGATGCACCAAGTGCCCCGATGATAAGACCAAATTCTGAGTAAGTTGCCAGGCTCAACGAAGAGAGAGTTGACGTTCTTGCTCGGAGTTTGAATCGGGTTAACAAAAGATAAAACAACGCGACTTTCACGGGAATCGCCAAGACCAGTAGTATTGCCACCCCAAGAGTTGTCAGACTTGGCAGGCCGGAGAGGCCAATTGTCAGAAAAAAACCAACCAGCAGAAAATCTTTAAAATTCAAAATTGCCTTGGCAAGCTCACTGGTTTTCGGGTGGCCGGCGAGGAGCATCCCGATGAGAAGTGCACCAAGATCCGGTTTTAACCCGACCAGTTCAAAGAGATTTGCGCCTGCTATGGGAATGATAAGCCCTAAAAGAACCAATAATTCTCCATGACCGCTACGGGTCATCAAAGCCAGGATTGGTTTTCTTAAAACAAGCAAGCCAATCAAACATACCGCCCAGGGTGATGGTATTTTACCACTTGAGAGCGTAAGGAAAATAACAGCGAAGAAATCCTGGATAATAAGGATACCAATGGCAATTTTCCCGTGCTTGGAGTTCATCTCCCCCTTCTCTTCCATCACCTTTACCGTAAAAACAGTACTGGAAAAACTGAGAGCGAAAGCGATTAAAAGTGCTATTTGCCAGTCCAGTCCTGCAAACACCGAAAGTGCCGTATAGGAGAGTAGATAAATAAAAGAACCGAAAAAGACCACCGTCACGATCATATGTACCGAGGCCACTGCCCATATCTCAGGTTTCAATAGACTCTTCACCCGAACCTTCAGGCCTATACTGAACAAAAGAAGTATGACTCCTGCATCGGCAAGTTCATGAAGATTTGCCCCACCCTGAAGGCCAAATCCATTCAAGACAAACCCGGCAGCAAGAAAACCAAGTAGTGGTGGTAAGCCAATCTGTTTCACCAGAAACCCAAGGACAAAGGCAACCAAAATCAATAATGTATCCATCAAGTACCTCTTTGCATTCAAAGAAAGAAAAAACGTAAAAGCGAAAAAAAAGCAGAACCCCTTGACCCAGGTCAAGGAGATTGTGATAAAAAGTGATATACTAATAACAGAATTTAATAAAAACAACCTTCACACAGTGAGAATACTCCTATGAAAATTATGCGAAAAATTATTGAAATCGATGAAGAACTCTGTAACGGCTGCGGACTCTGTGTTCCCGACTGTGCAGAAGGTTCTCTTGTAATTATTGATGGAAAAGCAAAGATGGTTTCAGATAACCTCTGTGACGGTTTGGGTGCCTGTCTTGGCTCCTGCCCCACCGGCGCACTGAAGATCATTGAACGTGAAGCTGAAGATTTTGACGAAGAAGCGGTTGAAGAACACCTAGATAAACAGAAATCAGCCGAAGGTGCTCCAAAAGCCGCGGGATGCCCCTCTGCCCAGTTACAGACCTTTGCCCCTCAAACGCCATGCCAGACTGCCAACAAACCCATCGCAATGGCCGCTGGTGGCGGCGCTTCATCACTTACCCACTGGCCGGTACAAATTCGTCTTGTTCCGCCTACGGCCCCCTTTCTTCAAGGTGCAGATCTGCTCGTTGCTGCCGATTGCTGTGCTGTTTCAGCTCCGAACTTTCAGCTTGATTACCTCACCGGGAAAGTTGTAATGATGGGTTGTCCTAAATTTGATGATGCAGAGAGCTATGTCCAGAAATTCAGCGAAATCATCGCGACCTGTAACCTCAACAGCCTTACCATTCTTATCATGGAAGTCCCCTGCTGTTCATCCATGAACGGCATCATCCAACAGGCCATAGAACGTGCCGGAAAAAGTGTTCCAGTTGAACAGATCACTATTTCCACTCAGGGTGCAGTAATAGAGCGTAAAAACTGGTAGAAAAAAAGTAATCGAATCAAGCTATTTTACAAAGGGGCAGTATATTTATGCTGTCCCTTTGTATTTATTCAGCCTTCATTACCTGAATTACCGTTCCATCTTCTCTCTGTTCCTTGGACCGAATCACACCACCATTAATCTGCACGACCCGATCCATTTTTCCTGCCATATCAGCTGCACAAATAAACTGAAACTCATGACCTCGTACCATTTTGCCCAGACGTGCCCGCACATCCTTGAAGCCTCTTCAGCAATCGCCTCTGTAATCAATTTCTATTTTTTCCATTTTTCTTCCTTCCTGAATTCAAGTGATAAGTGCATAGCCCATTATTTTTTGGACATTAACGCCT
>CAZIDU010000210.1:0-3321 GCA_964538055.1 uncultured Desulfocapsa sp.
TAAGCCAAGCCCGAAAGGAATAGTCGAATTTACAGAAGAGAAGTTGCTTTATCAACAAGAGACCACTTCATGAGCAACACAGACCTTGACATACAAGCCAGATCAGGAATAATGAATCCTGATGAGGTCGCTCAATTCTTCCAGAAATCCACCAGCTGGGTTTATAAAAACTGGAAAGAACTGGGTGGTGTGAAGCTCGGAGGTTCTCTGTTTTTTCCTAGTAAGGAGGATCTTTATGAGCGTTTATTTGAAAAAAGGAAAGGGGTGGAGGTACGACTTCACTCGAAAGGGGATCAGGCACACAGAAGCCTGGTTCAAAACAAAAAAAGAGGCCCTAAGAGCCGAAGAACTAAAAAGGGAGGAATTAGAAAATCCACAGATAGTGGAGGATGTCCAGATAAACACGGGCTTCTTTGAGTTGGTTACTTTGAGGTTAGATCATGTGAAAATTTACAACTCAAAAACCCACTACGATAACAGCTGCTATAAGGCTAAGAAGTGGGTTGCTTTATGGGGTAAGTTGGATTGTGAGGAGATTACTACTGCCATGATAGAAAAATTTATCTTCAAGCGGAGTATGGTCTCAGCCTATACAGCGAATAGTGAAATTAAATCATTAAGAGCAACTTTTAATTTTGGAAAGAAAAGAAAGTTGATCGATTTTAATCTAGCTGATGATATCGATTTTTTACCTGTTGAAAAACGGGTGAAGTATGTGCCGTCAAGACATGATATTGAAAAGGTAATAGGGCTTGCTGATCCTTTAACTGATGCAGGTGATTATTTAGTCACTATTTGTGACACGTTAGGCAGGATGAGTGAGATTAACCGCCTGGAGTGGAAGGATGTTGATTTGGAGCAACGAGAGCTGATTCTGTACACCCGTAAAAAGAAGGGGAGTCACTTAACCCCTCGTAAGGTTCCTATCACAAATAAATTACATGCAATCTTGAGTCAACGTTACCAGGATAGAGATAAAAGTAAGCCGTGGGTATTTTGGCACAGGTATTTCTCTAAAAAAGAAAACACATGGAATGAAGGACCATACAAAGATCGAAGTAAAATTATGGCAACCTTGTGTAAAAAGGCTGGCGTAAAATACTTTCGTTTCCACGCTCTCCGTCATGCGGGTGCATCTCTTATGGATCATAACAATGTTCCACTAGGAGCGATACAAAGTATTTTAGGCCATGAGAATCGATCAACTACTGAAATTTACGACATACCTTGGGGAATTCAGCCAGGGATGCAATGGAAGTATACGAGAGTGCCACAAGAGTTTCTCACACAGAGTCACACATGGCAACAAAAAAGCACCTACAGTCGAAACTGTAAGTGCTTGAAATTACTGGTCGGAACGAGAGGATTCGAACCTCCGACCACTTGTCCCCCAGAGACTACTGAGGTTTTTGTCGTTCGTCTCCAACGTGCTGTTATTGTTTGATTTTAAATAGTTATCTTCTGGTGCCTTTTTGATTTACCCCTACCAATTTGCATCTATACCCACCTGTTTTGAAAAAATCTGCTACAAATCTGCTACAGGAATGGTTTTAGGGATTCTTCTTTGTTGATCAAATTTGAGTTACTTGTTCAATACGATAAATATACTCTGAGTCAGCAAATAATGTGAATGTTTCATTGTTTTTAATATGTTTGGTTAGGATATTAATTTTGGCAGTTGTTTCTGTATCCCATCCGCCGTAATCAAGCTTCGCCATGTTCTCTTTTTTTGATTCGAACTGCAGTATAAAAGGGTATTTCAAATAAGTGTTGGTATCTTCACTGTATTCCTCTATATAACCAAAGGCTTGCATTTCTGTATCAATCGTATGGTTTTCATTGAGTCTCACTTGGAGGACTATAACTTCTTTTTCGTCCGCTTCATGGTTACCATCATCAATCATTGTAGAATATATTCTGACCCATGCCATCTTTTTTGCTCCTTTTGGATTATTAAATAATTATGTAATAGCTTTCTATTTTTTCTGTATTCTTAGTTAGTTTTATTTATTATTCGAAATGTTCTTTAAGGATATCTTCGGGTAAGTTAATCGCTCATTCTCTAGCTCTTCTCGGTATTCTTTGTCATATTCTTTGACTATACGAAGAAGGTCCTCGATGGTATCAGAATTTACATAAAATAATTTCTTTTTTTCTTTGGTTTGGTTTCTGATAAATAATATGTCAATAGAGTTTATTTTCTTACAAACTCTACGAGAACCACCAACTCGTGATGATGATGACCTTTCTGATATGTCCAACTTCTCAAGCTGATCTGCATATAAAAAATAACCATGGACATCTTTCTGCTTCATTGCTTTGGCATGTACTATAATTAGATGGCAAAAATAAAAAGTTGGCCATGATACGTCAGTAAACCAATCATACAACATTTCTAGGCTGTAATTATTTGGAGTGTCATCAGTAGTTGACTTTTGTACCGATGTTCCAAGTTTTGTTAGAGTCTCAAACAATTGATTTGGGTCGAGGTTCAGTTCTTTAGCAACTGTGCTTACTTCTTCTGCTGTGATAGAAATGGAGATTTTCATTAAAACACCTCTGTTAGGAAAATTATAATAAGGGCGATTCATTTCCTAAAAATATACACAATAACTCTATCGATGTCTATAGAAATAGTATTGAACAAGGATAGAGTATGGTTGTTGTGTGTATTAAGTTGTGTGAGTCTCTTGTCAATTCATATTTTGTTTTGGCATTCTATATACAGATATTATCTAATAAGCATATTCACTATATCACACTGATATATCGTTATATTAAGTCGAGGGTGTCTTGAGTTTTGCTTTAGCTCAGTGCTGCTGTTGTGCAGCCATGATTTTCATCCATAGAAGATCTTGAGACCAAAAAATAAAAATCTACTCAGGAAAAAATCATTGCATCATTCCCATTGAATGTAATGACCTGAGGGATATCTACCGGATACACAGCGATGTGGTCTGGAGAGTGATTGAGGTCGAGGTGTTGGAACCGTATCCTCCCATTAAAAGGAGGTTAATCCGAGAAAAATGTAAGTCAGGAGATTCTGATCGGCCAGACGTATCTGAAGTGTAGTAACCTACACTTTTTCAAGTAGTAAAATGGTATTTAACTATTTGTAGTCTTGCATTTTTCGTTGAAGAGCGGCGACTTGTACTAAATAGCTGAAGCAAAAGACCGAGAGAAGTCTGAGAGAAATACCATAAATTGGTTAATTGCCATGGGGGGCAAGATCTTTCTCTGAGATGGCTGCGTGTAGTAAGTTCACACTGGTAATGACAACCTAAAAATGACCACCTATGCTAACCCAAATTTGACCACCCT
>CAZIDU010000211.1:0-3299 GCA_964538055.1 uncultured Desulfocapsa sp.
TGCATGTTGCAGGACACTATTTTTCTCTTTCTATACTGCCTCTGGGAATTGCTGGCAAAAGTCCAGAAAAATAGCAGTATTTGGATGAGATTAATTTCTCTTTGTGGCTATTTAATTTTGAATGATACATTTTGGTGATGCGATTTTTGTGGCAGCGCAGGACTTCTCCAGGGCCAATTTTATCATATCTCCACAGTTTTTTCGACAGGCGGCGCAGCGAATGAGCAGCATATAAATTGTGTCAATGGGGTATAAGGTGAAACACCTTTCCCCTTGTATCAGTAGAAGATTTTATTGATAAGGGATTCTGAAGGCGGGTCTATACCGTTGTCCTGATTATTGATCTGTCGCTGCAGGCCAAACATGGCAAGGAGATTATCATCCATACAGAGTTTATAGCTTTGAGCTGAGATGATGTTTCTACTCACCGGGTTAATAAGTTTTGCTGTAACATAGAGTGTTCGGTTCGTTATGGAGTGTGTTCCTACCAGAATGGCTTGAACTGGCTGGTCCGGGGTGATTTGAGAGAGATCCCGTGAAAGTATTTTCTCGCCATCACCTGGATGAATTGTCATGGTATTACGGAGATTCACCTCTTTTACTGTGTAACCAAGTTGAACCAGTCGTGCACCAATATGGCTTTGCAGTAAGCGTCCCATTCTCGAGGTGCTATCGAGGTCGTCAAGGTCCACGAATGTTGATGTGAGTACTGCGTCCTCAGGGTGCCTTGGGCGCAACGGAGGCATGGCAGAACTGGTAATGTCATCGGTGATTTTATTGCCCAGATTAATCAGGTTGACATCAGCCCCAAGCAGGTTTTCGAGGCGGGTACAATTTAATGATGAACAGCTGGATAACAGCATGCCAAAGATCACAAAGAGAAGCAGTTGGTAAGTGAGTTTCATAGAAAGGTATTTATTGGATGCTTGAGACCATCTGAATCGTTTTACCCGTTGGCGCGTTTTGATAATGCCAGAAATCCGGATCATTAATGTAATAAATATCAGAGGTTCTGAATAGGTATTTTTCTTCGGCAACCATGGACGTGGTGATGATTACTTCGTAGTGTCCGTTTACGGGGCCTGCCGAATTTGCAATATCAAGTCCGACTGCAAGGGCAAGTAATTGTATTGTGGTGGGAGCTTGGCGGAAAACAGAAACTGCTGCGGTAAGTGCGGTCAGAGCTCCCGGGGCTACGGTGTAGCGATTACTTGCATGGTAGACCACTTGAACCTTGTAATTCACTTCAATGTCTGAAATCTTTTTCTCAAGACTTGTTGGAACGCCGAAATTGACTAGTCTTGTTATGAGGAGGTCGCGGAATGCTTCATTGAATTGTGTCGTCTGGCCCTGTTCACAGGGAATGTTATCATCGCCGCAGGTGGTTTTGACATAGACTGACTTATCGACATAATCAGTAATAACCAGCCGGTTATTAATTTGATCGGCCACATCGCTGGCCAGTACATCCCAATGATGCGCAGCCTGCATTTTCTGCTGTTCGCTATAGGCATAGGAGGCTGGCTGGGGGATTCGTGAACAACTGCTTAGAAGGAGCACAAGAAGAAGGAGGGGAACTACACGCATTATTGGATACCTTTAGTTTTTGGCGATCTTTTTTTTGAATAGTTACATTACTCTATCGGATGATGAATAAAAAACTAAAGGGGAATTATTTCATCTGCTATTCTTTCCTTATCCCATGGCGTCGAGTTTTTGGCGTAGCTGAGCCTCCGGTGGCGCGCCGACAATCTGATCAACGATCTGTCCATTTCTGAAAAACAGAAGGCTTGGTACCCCACGTATTTTATAGCGCATGGCCGTGCCAGGGTTACTTGAAGTATCGAGTTTTGCAATAATAACCTTGCCGAGATAATCCTTTGAAAGCTTTGCAACTACAGGGGCGATAGCCTGGCATGGACCGCATGTGGGTGAGTAAAAATCAACCATTACGGGTAATGAGGATTCTGAAAGAAACGATTGAAATTCAGCATCACCAAGTTCCACTGGAACGGCTTGGGTGGCTGGGATCTGTTTGCCGCATTTGCCGCACTTTGGAAAGAGGTGCTGTTTTCCAGTAGGTATTCTGTTCTTTGTTCCACAGGATGGGCAGGTATTAATAATGCTGTTCACGGGGGAGACTCCTTTTCTTTTTGCTACTAAGAGTAGAGAGTGAAAAAATGTAGTATGGAGTAAAAATGTGAATGAAACAAAGGACTGTCAAGGGTGACATCATAAGAAAAATTGGAACAGTTCACTATTGCCCAAAAAGGAAGCAGTGTATATACTCTGTACTGTTATTCTGTGAATTTACGATGTTTTAAATTATTTTTTTAATCTGTTATTCTTCCCTATGTCCATTGATCTACATACCCATTCCTGGTTTTCCGATGGTACCAAGAGTCCGACAGAGTTGGTGCAACTTGCGGCACGCAGCGGGGTTTCGGCGCTTTCTATCACCGATCATGATACAATGGACGGTGTGACGGAAGCCCTGGCTGTCAGTGCGGAATACGGAGTAGAGGTGGTTCCCGGCCTTGAAATAAGTGTTGTTCATAAAAAAAAGGCATTGCATATTCTTGGGTATTATATGGACTCTACTCACTCCGAGCTCAATGCTGCTCTCTCTGTACTGCAGGAGGCGCGGGATGGACGCAATGAAAAAATTATCCACAAGTTACAAGCCCTAGGGATCGAGGCGACGGTTACAGAATTAAAGAAAATTTCAGGATACGGCCAGACCGGGCGTCCCCATATTGCAAAACTCCTGATGAATCATGGCCTGGTTCGCTCTATGCATCAGGCCTTCGATGAATATCTCAAAAAAGATGGTAAGGCCTATGTGGCACGGTTTGCCTATAGTGCAGAGGAGGCCATAGGGCTTATTGTACGTGCCGGTGGTATTGCGGTGCTTGCTCATCCCATTCAGGTTGATAGGACCCTGAATTCTCTTAGTACCTTGCTTCCTGTTCTCAAATCCTATGGCCTTGCAGGAATTGAAACGTTTTACCCCACTCAAAAAAAGAATATGCGGAAACGAATAAGGAAGTTTGCTCGGGAGAACGATCTGCTCCTTACCGGCGGCAGTGATTATCATGGTGATATACGTCCCGGAACACGCCTGGCAGGAGGTAATAACGTATATGTCCCCCCGGAACTCCTGGAAACAATGAAACTATGGCTTGGCAGTAACACTCAACCCACTGATAAATAAAATTTATAATACATTATGTGTAACTATTCGCCATGCTATTGAACGGCACAATATTTATCCGGAATCGGGGGACACGATCCCAATT
>CAZIDU010000212.1:0-3273 GCA_964538055.1 uncultured Desulfocapsa sp.
TTATGTCATTGTTTTTACTCAGTGATGTTCAATTCTTTGCAACACCTTTTAGTAGACGTTGAATATACGTTGCATTCCTTCACATTGTCACGGGGAAATTCGATTGCAGTTCGCCATCGAGAACCCGTTTGATCAGTTGAAGACCCGCTGTAAATTCCCCAATGGATTTTGCTCCAGTGAGGGAAATTCGTGCTGCAGCCGGTGCCGGAGCATCTCCGACGGTAAATTTCTCTGCCCCGAAGACATTTACTCCTAGATCACGCATCCGTTGTTCGAACACGGGGCCACGCCATGGATCCGGAAGTGCTAACCAGATGAAAAAGCCGGTTGCTATACCTGTGAAAGAGTAGTCGCTAAGAATTTTTCCCGCCAGATCAAAACGCCTGCCAGCCTCTTTTCGTTTGAGATCAATAACCCTGTCTGCGACACCATCTTTGATCCACATGCTTACAAGCTCGACATTCAGAGGAGGCGTCATCCACATGGTATTGAGAATGGCTTCACGAATGGCTCTGCGGTACTGTTGCGGGATAACCAGAAATGCGACACGCAAACCTGCCGCAAGAGCCTTTGAAATCCCGGCAATATATATCCCGTTATCGGGTATGAGTTTGCTGATTGGAGGGATGACTCCCGGGCGGGTCAGATCATAGGCATCATCTTCAATCACTATGAGGTCAAGGGCGACCGCAAGCTTTGCCAGCAATTTACGGCGGGAGGTGGGGGTCGTAGTGGTTGTTGGATTATGGACACCAGGCATCAGGTAGAGTCCCCTGATCTGTTGCCGCCTGCATATTCGGTCCAGGCTTTCGGGCAGTATTCCGGATCCGTCCGTTTCCACCGGGACTAATCGTAATCCGAGCATGGCCGCAAGTGTTTTCATCCCGGGATAGGTAAGGCTGTCCGTGGCAATGCGATCACCTGGACGAAAAAGACCGCTCAGGATACAGGTTAAAGCATGCTGGGCTCCGGAACAGACCATGATACTACTGCTGTCTACTTCAAGGCCAAAACGATTCGCCCACTCAGCCCCGATGCTTCGGTGCTCCTTAAGTCCTCCCGGGTCTGAATAGTGCATAAGGGTAGAAATGTCCCGTCGGCGACACAGTTTTTTGAGTCCGCTGGCGAGATCGGGGTCCAGGTCATACAATGGGTTGACCAGCCCCATTTCAATCATCCCCGGCGCATGCGGTTCATGGGAAACCATGGCAGTGTTTGTTCCGGCATCGGATGCCACATAGGTTCCACGGCCAACGGTTCCAGTAATTAAGCCCCGCCTTTCAGCCTCCTTGTATCCTCTGGTGATGGTGGTGACATTCAATTTTAGAGCATCTGCGAGATCACGATGGGTCGGCAGCTTTTCGCCCGGTTGGAGTCTGCCGGAGAATATATAACCCTCTATGGCATCTGCCAATTGCCTATAAAGAGGGGTGTCGCTGTCTTGTATGCTTGCTGTCCAAATTGTCATGCATACAATAATTACATTGACACCACACAATGTCAACAATATGTTTAACCAAAACGTATATTTTTACGTAATTATTCACCATGCTATTGAACGGAACACTATTTATCCGGGATCGGGGGACACGATCCCAATTCAAAAGACAAAGACGAATTGAGTCATGTCCCCAGTTTCCTACTAGCGTCTTCGTTATGAAATTCCGACTCAAACTCAATTCCGGTGAATAGTTACATTTTTACTTACATAATCTTGTTTCTGATGGAAGGACCATAAAAATGCTGGATAACATTCTGCCCTTTATCTTATTTGTTATCGCCATGACCGGAACGCCAGGTCCCGGTAACCTCACCATGATGGCCATTGGCCAAACCACCGGTTTTTCCAGTTCCATTCCTTTTCTGATCGGGACGGCAGTGGGCTGCGTTATGCTCGATACTCTGGTTGCCTGTGGGTTGGGAGAAATGATAGTGGCCTCACCTGTTATTGCGACTTTTCTGCGTATAGGCGGTGTGGTCTATATACTGTATTTGGCGGGAAAAATTCTGTTTCTGCAGTTCACCACTAAAAATATTGAAAAACGATTTTCATTTTTTGAAGGGTTCCTGATCCATCCATTGAGCCCGAAGAGCTGGGCCATGGCCATCGTCGCCTTTAGTCAGTTTATGAATCCGGAGCAGCCGCTTGCACCACAGGTCACAGTCTTTGTAGTGACATTTCTGGCTGGTCTTCTGGTGTTCCACAGTTCCTGGTGTGCTGCTGGAGCACTTATCCCTCGGTTGGTCAGTTCCCGGCGGATACTGTTTGGCGTGAACTGTATGATGGTCACACTTATGATTGGTGCCACCGGGTATGCCATGTTTGTCTGAGAGTTAGAGGGGTAAACGGTTTATGGTGCTTGTAAGAGGATTTTGAAACCAATACTGATCAAAACAATGCCTCCAAAGGCTTCAACCCTTCCTCCCCATATAGTACCAATTTTTCGTCCAAGAAGCATCCCGGCAAGAGTCAAGGCAGCGGTGATAATTCCTATGACAACCGCTGGGGTCCAGATGGCAACACCAAGCAGTGACAGTGAAAAACCTACCGCTAAAGCGTCAATACTGGTGGCAATGGAAAGCAGGACCATGGTGGCACCCTTTGTCGGATCCCGTCGTTCTATGTCTTCACTGTGGGCTGTTATAGCCTCGTAGATCATTTTACCACCAACAAGGGTAAGCAGGATAAAAGCTATCCATGGGGCGTATATAGTAACGAATTGTTTTAGTCCAACTCCTGCAAACCAGCCGATAATCGGCATTCCCCCCTGAAACAGACCGAAGTGAAAACCGAGTTGAAACAACTGCCTCCCAGTGATCGGGTTAAGTAGGATTCCAGCACTCACAGCCACTGCAAAAGCATCCATAGCTAAGGCTACAGCTATTCCGGTTAATGTTAGTAGATCCATTGAAATTTTTTATACAGCGGTTCTGAAATTTGGAAAGGGAAATTTGTAGATTGGTCACAAGGTCTTGAGTTCTTTAATCACTAGTATTTCGTCATCATCATGGCGAATATCAGCCAAACATCATCGCCCTTTCGGATTGGTTGATTCATTATTACAATTCCCGTTTTTCTTTTCACTCAAAATGCGGTTTGTGATTGTCGAATGACCATTTTCATTATAGTCATCCTTGAGACCCTCAGCCGTATGGCAAAAACAGCAGCAAACTCAATTTTGAGCATGTTCTTTTTTTCGGTTCAGGTATTATTCTAATGTCCTGAATTCAAGTGATAAGTGCATAGCCCATTATTTTTTGGACATTAACGCC
>CAZIDU010000213.1:0-3155 GCA_964538055.1 uncultured Desulfocapsa sp.
TATGTCATTGTTTTTACTCAGTGATGTTCAATTCTTTGCAACACCTTTTACTAGTGGCCTCTGATTTTAGAGGCGATACAATGTGTTAACTCACAAAAAAATCGAAATAAAATGAACCGCTGAATTCGATTTGATAAAACTCAATAGCTGAATTTGTTCAAATTAGACAATATGCCTATTACTCATAATCAGGAATAAGGTAATGGTTTAAACTTGCTTAAATGATTAACCTTGCCAAGTCACATCTTTACCTGAAATCTAGCTCTGCTTAATCAAATGTCCACTTAAGAGGGTGGTACTAATATTGGGGGTAAGCGCGCATTAGACGGTTCCCCTCCCTTGGTTTTAGTTTTTGGTGGTACCATTATCAAAACTGACCCTACTATGAACAACTACAGATTAAGCTGTTGCTTGATTCAATTACCATTCGACAGCTTGCCCCTCAAGTCTGCTTTCATCTCCACTCCTTTCCTCTTTTTGTATATCATCTAATAGTCACAATGAGGAATATCGAACCCCAAAAAGAGGTTCCTCCCCCTATTCAACAAGGCTCCATGATAGTAATTTCTTGATGAATATTTACATTTTTTCCTGACATACGGCTTCAACTCATCATCTTTTCGAAACAACTGCTGGCAATAGACCTTGGGTTGACATGTATCCCCAGTAATGGATATGGAAATTATTGCCTGCAATGCATGGGGACTTCAGGAAAATGTCAAACAAGACTCCAATAACATATTATTTAACAAAAGAGTGATGCAATGGTTTGGTACAGGATAAAAGAGGGCGGCAGTTTAAAGTCACACCAATATCATGACGTTGTGAAAGCAAAGAAAAGCGATGACGTGTGCCTCCTGTGTAAAAAAGGTAAGTTGATTTATGGTTTAAGGAAGTGTTGAGGTTGTGAGATTATGTTTCGCAGTTGCGAAAAGGAACATTGTTCTTTTGATGAAGTGAAAATCTGACTGTTTTGCCTCACCAGCTGTCCCACGGTGTGGGTAAGCAGGAGTGAACATTTTTCTAAAAAGTTTTATTCAAAAACCTTTTCTCCAATTTTACCGGACGCATGTATTTCAGGAAAGAAAATACTGGAACACCAGATACGTAGCACAATCCCACATCAGATACAGGGACGATCTACTGGCCTTTAACTGGGGATCTGGTAGCCCCCCAATCACCTTTCCCCGCCAGGATCGTAGAGCAAATGGGACAACTGTCCCTAATTAACAGAAGCGCAAATATTAGTAATTTGAGCCCAATCTTCCAAAAAACCTAATTAATCTATAGGTAGGACAAACTATGATCGCTCCCTTTATGCGCTATTCTGAAAACAATAATTCTCAGGATGTCGATACAGGCACTTTGAATCTGTTGAAAGAACAGCACCAATTTCTGACATCTGTTCTTGATGAGGTCACAGACCCTATCTTGGTGATAGGCACAGATTTCAAGGTAAAATTTGCCAACAAAGCTGCGTGTAATTTTGCAAATGACAAAGGCTGTTTCCAGGTCACGGAACCTCGCTGCCATAAGCTCATCTTTAACTCAGACCGACCCTGCTCCAGTTTTGGTAAAGCATGCCCACTAATTCAGGCCCTTGAATCTGACGATACAGCTGTCATTGAATCCGAACACACCATGCCGAATGGCTCTACCAGTTTATTTGAAATTAAAGCATCCCCACTTTTTAATCATGACGGAGAATCCCTTGGTATTGTTGAATCATTTCGTGATATCACAGACAGAAAGAAATACGCGACAACACTGCAAAATGGACATAAAGAGCTGGAAGCGAGAGTTTCTTTTCACACGAAAGAGCTTACAAAAAATAATAAAAAACTAGCTGCCCAGCTAAAAAAACAAAAAAAAGCAGATAACATTATTCGTTCACAAAGGGACAAATTTCAATGCATACTCACTGCCATAAAACAAGGCATTCACATTGTTAACAGTGAATATGAAATCGAATTCCAAAACAAAGTTATGATTGACGCATGTGGTGACATTCTAGACAACAGGTGCTACCAGGTGTATATGGGGATAGACAGCCCCTGTGTTGACTGTCTCATGCACAAAGCTATTCAAACAAATACAGTACAATCAGCAGGCGAAATAATCATAAAAGATCGTTTTTACAGCCGTAGCTACGCACCCTTCACGGACACTGACAAAAAAAAGAAATGTCTTATCCTTTTTAATGACATTACAGAGGAAAAGGCCTATCAGGCAAAGAAAATTCACACAAGTCAACTTGCGTCCATAGGAGAGCTTTCTGCCGGTGTTGTTCACGAAATTAATAGCCCCATCAATGGCATTATCAACTACGCCCAAATTCTTCGTGACGATACTGAAGAAGAGGACACCAGCTTTCTTCTTGGAGGAATTATCAAAGAAGGTAGACGAATAGCAAAAATAGTCAGCAGTTTGTTAGCCTTTGCCCGGCAGGATAGTGCTGACACAGAAGCGTTTCAAAAGACATACTTACAGGAAGTTCTTGACAATTCACTTACCCTGCTTCGCCATCAACTGGAAAAAGATGGTATTGACATCCAAATCAACCTGCAGACAAACGATTCTCAAGTATGGGTTCATCCTCAGCAATTGGAACAGGTCATTATTAATGTACTAAGCAATGCTCGACACGCTCTTAACGAAAAATATCCAGGCCATGAGAAGGGTAAACGCCTGGATATTAATAGTCAGATTGTGGAAAAAGATGACACATCATATATACGGCTATCATTTAAAGATTTTGGAGTAGGTATTCCCAAAGAAATAATCAACAATGTCTGTACTCCTTTCTTTTCGACCAAGAAAGAAGGGGAAGGGACAGGACTTGGCCTGAGTATCAGCCAGGGTTTTATCAAAAGTTTTAATGGATTCTTACAAATTAACAGCAAATCAGGCGTATCTACTGAAATTGTAATCGACTTGCCAGAAGTGGTTCCCTTTGTTTGAACAGTATCTTTTGTTTTTTTTAATGCAGTATCTACTGATTGCTATGCTGCCATTTTAATATTGTCAAATCGAATATCTGATTACATCCAACTGTACTCGGGTTGAGATGCCTACTGAGAACTAAACCGCTACGCGGAGAGGGTCGCTGCCAATTCTCCTTGCTGACTTTTCCCCACAGTCGTACCCTCCAATCC
>CAZIDU010000214.1:0-3130 GCA_964538055.1 uncultured Desulfocapsa sp.
GGTGTGGTGGAAGTAAAAACGATTGTTTTGGATGATTATTTTTTTCCATCTCCCTTAGTCCAACACCAAAGATAGTTAAAGCGAGTCCACTAGCAACCTGATTAGCCATCAGGGTCAGGGTCAAAACTGCAAATATTCCCGCCATAAGTGCTCCTGCGGTCATCCCGCAAAGAACAGCCATCAGAAGACTTCCGGTCTTGGCCATGGCAATAAAACCAGAAATGGCGCCAACCAGCATCATGCCTTCAACACCCAGATTTAAGACTCCTGATTTTTCGGTAATAAGTTCACCGAGAGCTGCATAGACAAACGGGGTTCCAGCAGCAATTGCCGCGATCAGTATATGAATAAATATATTAAAATCCATTAGTTGACCTCCAGCTGCGGAGAACTCAGGCGTACACGGTAATTGATCAGGAAATCGGCTGCGAGAAGATAAAAAAGCAGCAAACCCTGGAAGATGCCAGTTACCGCAGAGGGTAGATCAAGATTCATCTGACCCGACTCCCCACCCAGATAGAGGAGTGCCATAAGAAGGCTTGAAAGGAAGATCCCTCCTGGATGCAATCTTCCGACAAAGGCGACAATGATTGCAGCATAGCCGTATCCCGGTGATACAGAAGGAAGCAGCTGACCGATGGGACCTGCAATTTCAAGAACGCCTGCGATACCTGCGGTAAGTCCACCCGATAAGAGTCCAATCCAGATCAGCTTTTTATATTGAAAACCAGCATAGGATGCCGCTTTCTGAGCAAGTCCCGCCACCTGAATCTGAAATCCTGTAAAGCTTTTCAACAAAAATATCCAGCCGATAACGACACCGGCAAGTGCGAGAAAAACACCGAGGTGGAGCCGTGTCCCCTCTATAATTATGGGAAGAATAGCCGAATCAGCAAAAAGAACCGATTGAGGGAAACCGTAGCCGTTGGGATCTCTTAGAGGCCCATGTACAAAAAGGGCAAGGAGTAGAATCGCCACATAGTTAAGCATAAGAGTTACAAGAATCTCGTTGGCATTAAAAACTGTTTTGAGAAATGCTGGAATCGATGCCCACACCATCCCTCCTGCAGCTCCGGCCAAAACCATAAGCGGCAGTATAAAAAATCCGTTACTGTCGTTAAAGACAATTGCAATATAGCCGCCAAACAAGGCCCCGATTGCAAGTTGCCCCTCGGCACCAATATTCCAGATGCTTGCTCTGAAACCAATGGCCAACCCGGTACCGATAAGCATGAGGGGTGAAGCCTTTATAAAGAGTTCACCTATGCCATACAAGTCGTTGATGGGCTCTACAAAGAAGGCATGAAAGGCCTCCACCGGATTTTTACCAAGCAGGGTAAAAATAATGAGTCCACTGACAAGCATAAGCACTGCCGCAATCAGGGGAGACATATATTTCATGGTCTTTGATGGTTCTGGCCGTGGTTCTATTTTAACAAACATGGCTCTCCTGATTTTGCTGGTGTGATTCGTGAACAGTCGTATTGTCAGCAGGGCCACCGGGGAACATGCCGCTCATCCATATCCCGATATCTTCTTTGGTGGTTTCTTTTACATTCAGAGACGGGGAGACACAACCGTCTGCAATAACAATAAGGCGATCACATATTTCAAAGAGTTCATCAAGTTCTTCCGACACCACAAGAACCGCCGAACCATCGTTACGCAAATCAATCATGGCTTGACGGATTATGTTAGCTGCCCCGACATCAACTCCCCAGGTGGGCTGCGACACCACCAGAAGTTTTGGACATTGCAGGATTTCACGTCCAGTAATATATTTTTGGACATTGCCACCGGAGAGACTGGTTATGGGATCATCCTTGGAACCACATTTTACGGCAAAATCGACAATACATTTTTTTGCAAAATCAGCGGCCTTGTTAAACTTCAGTAAACCGTTTTCGACCATGCCATGGCGATGCGCGGTGAGAATGGCATTGCAGGAGAGTGACATTCCAGGTACGGCACCTCTTCCCAAGCGCTCCTCAGGAACAAAACCCAGGCCCCTGTTACGTCTCGCGGCAGGGTTTAAATGGCCGACGGTTTCACCACAGATTACGATACACTCTTTATCTGCCACAGGTTTTTCTCCGCTTAACGCCGCAAGAAGTTCCTGCTGGCCGTTACCGGAAATACCGCCAATACCTAAAATTTCTCCACCTCTTACCGAGAAACTGATTCCGTTGAGATCTGTACCGAATTGATCGGTGGAGGGCTTCGATAAATTTCTAACTTCAAGGCATTCCTTACCATCAATAAACGGCTTATCCTGGGAACAGACGGGAAGATCCTTGCCAATCATCATCTTGGCCAGACTGGTAGCTGTTTCATTGGCTGGGATGGCATAGCCTGTGACTTTGCCACCTCTGATTATTGTGGCGCTGTGACATAACTCCATTATTTCATCGAGTTTATGGCTGATATAGAGAATGGAGCAGCCCTCATCGGCAAGACGTCGCAGTGTTTCAAACATCTTACGAACAGCCTGGGGCGTTAAAACAGATGTGGGTTCATCCATAATCAGCAGTGTGGGCTGTTGCAGAAGACACCTGATTATTTCAACCCGCTGACGAAGCCCTACTGATAAGGAGTGAACCAGACGCCCCGGCTCAAGAGGGAGACCATACTCTTCCGAGACCTCCTTGATACGACTGGCCAATGAATCCATAGTTGTGTAATCATCCATTGCCAGGGCGATATTTTCAGTCACAGTCAGGGTCTCAAATAAAGAAAAATGCTGAAAAACCATACCAATGCCAAGCTTTCTTGCATGTGCCGGATTTTGAATATTAACCACATCTCCATTCCACAGGATCTGCCCCTTATCCGGTTTGACAACACCATAAATCGCCTTCATCAGGGTACTTTTTCCGGCACCGTTTTCACCGAGAACGGCATGTATTTCTCCGGGTGCGATTGTCATATCAATGGAATCATTGGCAATGACAGATGGGTAGATTTTGGTCATCCCTTTTAATTGAAGACGTGGTGTTTTAGTCATAATATTCCTGAATAGTTACAGTTCAGTGTTATACCAATTAATAGGTACTGGCTGAATGGTTACAATTTTCTAACTATTCACCATGCTACTGAACGGCACAATATTTATCCGGAATCGGGGGACACG
>CAZIDU010000215.1:0-3101 GCA_964538055.1 uncultured Desulfocapsa sp.
GTGGTGACTATAATTCGCACACTTTTAGTGTCTACTTTTAATCTACCATTCCACTGGGGGCCCCCGCTTACGGGAACGTTCTGGAAGCACGTACGCAATTTCATTGATTTAGAGGATCAATCGATGTGGATACCTTGGACAGAAATTCTAAGGGTTGGATGGGATCGCGATCAATTTGAGTTGCATGCCCTCTTAGGTTCCAATGTTGTGCCTTTTTATTATTACTGGTTAGAGTTGTCACAGGGCTCTATCTGGTTCATTCAAACACCTGCAGGAAAAGGGCTGGGTGAAAGACAATTTAATTTAATGTCAAACGCATTTAATGAATTTCTCTCCTAGTCTTTTTTGAACGGAATCATCAGTAACTGGCGCTGGGGTCGGGCCACGCTAAATGGCTAAAGAAAGGGGTCAAGTCTTTGCTTGACTCAAGCACAAACAGGCAAGGGCCAAACAAAGACTTGCCCCCCTGTCCTGTCCCGATACAAAAAGTGAGAAAAGAAACAATGTATATGTTAGGGTTGGCTTCTGGATTATTAGCGGATTCAGCATACGAATATTTAAAAACAAAAGCTGGGGCAGCGTTTACTTCTGAAGACTCAGGTGAAATAGACACTGAAGGCTAACAATTGTATTCACTGGAAAACAAGCAATGCGGTTTTCAGGCAATGTTTCCAGTTAATTTTAAACTTCTATCTTCGTATCACATTGGTCGGTAGTTCTGCTTGCTTCCAGTGATACGGGCCGTTGGCATGCAAATCATAAAAATTGGAGAACCTGATGGCATCTGAGACAACGAACCTGAAATCCTTGGCAAAAAGTTATGGTGCTGATTTGATTGGTGTCACATTAAGGGCTATTCTTACAGATGGACCACCCTCCGCCGACCCTCGCTACCTTTTGCCATCTGCAAATTCGGTCATTTCATTTGCGGTATCGCTGGATATGGATAACGTAAAGGATTTTATCAGCAAAAAAGAATGGGGTGCGCACTGCGACGACCGGAAAAAGATTGCTCAGAAACTCTATCGAATTGGGGATGCACTAGTCGAAAAGCTGCGATCTGAAGGCCACGAAGCTGTCAACGTAGACCTCAACAACAACTACCGACCTGAAGAGAATGCTGCCAACGTAACAGAAATGACCGAGTTCCATCCGGATTTTTCTCATCGCTATGCGGCCCTGGCAGCCGGGATTGGACGCCTGGGCTGGAGTGGCAATCTGCTAACCAAGAAATACGGCGCGTTGGTTGAACTGGGAAGTGTTTTGACGTCCGCCACCTTGGCTGCTGACTCAACCATTTCGGATGAAGATCATCCATGCGATAAATGCAAAATATGCAGCACAGTGTGCCCCGTGCAAATGATTTCCCCCAAGCTTTCCAAACAAATTACCGTCGCCGGCATTACCGAAACCATAGCGCGAAAACGACCGAATACCTGTTGCTGGATCGGATGCACTGGATATCAGGGGTTGTCCACTTCACGGACCTGGTCCAATTGGAGTCCTTACCAGCTTGCCCGCGCATTGCCCGAGGAAAAGCAGGAACTTGATGCGTTGTGCATAAGCCTTCAGAAGGCTGATCCCCAGATGCAAGACGCAGAGAACAGTTTTAAAAACTATCGAGAGGTGGTCTTCGATCCTGACTGGTTTTATTACACCGTATGCGGTTTCTGCCGCACTGTCTGTTCACCCGGTCGTAAAACGCGTCTTGCAAACCGCAAACTTATCATGAATTCCGGAACCGCGGCCTTAAAATTGGACGGATCCCATGTCGTGGCTGAAGAAAACGCTTGTGAGGTACCGACCCCCTTCGGCCTGGACGTGATTATATCGCGCCAGGAGCTATCAAAAAAAGATCCTAAGATTCAAAAATGGCCAGGCCAATTCCCCTTGGACCGAGAAGTGATCAAATACCTTCGCCAACATTTCAATTCAGCGGATGCAAAGAGCCGCGACGTTGATTAAAAACGTAGAAAGGGAGCGGACCAAGCCAACACGTTGAAAACATAGCAAAAAGCCCTGGAAATAGGGTTGTTTGTGAACTTAAAAGGTCCATTTGAGGGTAAAATGGGCCTTCTAAGGAAAATAGCATAACAAAAACATTCTACGGACAAGCCGCAGATGTTCTCGTTAGCTTTCCAAAAATAATAATAATCACATTATGAAAAATTCATTCTTCCCATCAATTATAGAAAATCTTCCCCAAGCGGATATTCCACTTGAAGGTCTTGATGCATTCTTACTCCAAGGTGATAGCCAGCAAATAATATTCATGAAATTTGAAGAAGAAACGAATGTCCCGATACATTCACACGAAGCACAATGGGGAGTAGTCTTGGATGGAGAAATTGAGTTAACTGTTGAAGATGACGTCTTAAATCTGAGAAAAGGAGATACCTACTTTATTCCTGCCAACGCCAAACATAGTGCGAAAATTTACGCAGGATATAAAGACATGACTCTTTTTAACCAAAAAGATAGATATACTCCCAAATGAAGCATTGAATCACAAAAACCTCCTATGAATAATTTAAAAAACATTATCAAAACTCGGAGAAGCATACGGAAATTTCAAGACAAAAATATTCCCAAAGACATATTAAATGAGCTTTTATATTCAGCTAAATGGTCACCATCATGGGGTAATTCCCAATGCTGGGAACTTATAATTATTGAAGACGACAGACAGAAAGAAAATATATCAAAAACACTAACCAAAAAGAACCCAGCATCAATAGCTGTTAAAAATGCTCCAGTAGTAATTGCATTATGTGCTCAACTGGAAAAATCAGGGTATTATAAAGGGAAGCAGATAACGAAATATAAAGATTGGTTCATGTATGATCTTGGAATATTAACACAAAATATTTGCCTCACTGCACATAATATAGGGCTTGGTACTGTTATAGTTGGAGCCTTTGACCACGAACTAGCAAAGAAACACCTAAATATTCCAGAAAATTTTGAAATCATCTCATTACTTCCAGTTGGATACCCAGATCATTCACCCTCACCAACAAAAAGAAAACGAATCTCAGATTTTGTACATACCTGAATTCAAGTGATAAGTGCATAGCCCATTATTTTTTGGACATTAACGC
>CAZIDU010000216.1:0-3078 GCA_964538055.1 uncultured Desulfocapsa sp.
ATTTTCTACAAATAGAGTTTGGCGGAACTTGGTTTTAAGTCCGACAGACTCCTAGAGCATAATTTTCTACCTCTGCGGCATCCCTGCCAAATGAAACACCCCTCAGTATTGATCACCAGAAATGCCCATGGTAGTCATAGACAAAATATGATATACGAATAATAGGCACTTATTAATAGTGTGTATCAGTGTTGCCAAGGGGGAATTTACTCTACAGCGAATAACAAGATTCAAGCATTGCACAATAGGAACAGAGAAAACATACCTAAGCCGCCCCTGAGTGAGCGAATTCTTCTGGTTGATGATGAAAGAAGTTTCCTCACTCTGCTGCAACAACATATTAAGCACATTGGGTTCAGTACTGATCACGCTGCAAATGGCGGCGAAAGGATCATCGCCAAACCTATTGAGAAGGTTTTCTTATAGAGAGAAAATGTCCAGTATGGAACCAATCACAGTTCATATTTTAAAAAATGAGTTTGTTATGATTTGTTGCCCTTTTTGTAATCTAAAGAAAAGGATGGCAGCGAATAAATTTAAAGGCAAGAAACACAGGATAGGTGTTCGCTGTAAATGTGGGGAGCGCTTCCAGGTTCAGTTTAATTATAGAAAAAGTTACCGGAAAAATGTCACAATAGCAGGTGAATTCAGGACATTGTTACCCACAGCTTCCGCTGGGAAGATGATGCAGGTGTGTGATCTCTCGAGGTATGGCCTACGTATCAAAATGGTTGACCCGGCTGTTGTTCACAGGGGAGATGAAATTCTTGTGAAATTCATTCTTGATGATAGCAAGCGCACATCTATTTCTACAAAGGTAGCTGTAAGATTCGTAAAGGACGAGTTTCTCGGCTGTGAATTCACTGAATTGAGTCATTATGAAAAAGCGCTTGGATTCTTTCTTATGACCTGATGAACACAAAAGATGTAGGATACCACCGTTCCTACTTTTGCCAGGCGTGCCATACCCTGAAGATTTTCACGATCCCCCCAACCAAGAATCAAGTATGGGCCTTAGATCTCCTTCCCCCTGATCTCACAGTAATTGTCAAGCCTGTCTCATCACCACTTACAACCCTCCCTCCTCAGCTGAATCCCCCTGCTTCTGTCTCCTACAAGGCCTCCCTTAGATAAAAAGAGATTGACTTTTTGCCATAGACTGTCTACCATATCGCCATGTGGCGATATGGCAATACATAAAAGAGACGAATCGAGGGCACTACTATGAAACAATTTATTCGCGTTATGAAGGCGTTGTCCGACCCCAATCGAGTCAGGATTATAAAGATCCTTAACAACAAAGAACTCTGTGTCTGTGAACTGAAGGACCTTATTGGGCTGGCACAATCAACAGTTTCCAAGCATTTAAAAGTATTAGAAGAGGCCGGACTGGTTGATTACCGCAAGGAAGGTTCATGGTTTATATACAGGCTCACCAAAGGAGAAGAATCAGATTATGCCAAAGTGATGCTCGAGAATCTCACAGGATGGCTTGATGACGAACCGCAGTTACAGAAAATGGTAGCCAGACTCTCCCAAGTGGACAGGGAACGCATCTGCGCTGCATGATTATGTTTGAAGGTATTTAAGGGAGATTCGCAATGGAATCAATACAACCAATAAAGAACCAGGCAGAAGGGGCAAACTGTTGCTCAGCTGGCCCAGGTACAGATAAGAAAAAAATAACAGCCAGACAGCTGGCCGCAGGTTTGCTTGGCCTTGCCGCCTGGTACATCATCTATAAAGAGTTGCTTCCCTTTTCTTATTTCTTTTCCTATGGCCTGCTTGGCCTCGAAAAAGGGAGTCATCTTGGCGAGGCAATCCAGTTTTTTGTTTATGACACGCCCAAGGTAATGATGCTCCTGACACTTATTGTCTTTGTTATTGGGATGCTGCGATCTTTTTTCACCCAGGAACGAACCCGTAAATACCTGGCTGGAAAACGAGAGACAGCAGGCAATGTGATAGCTGCCATGCTTGGTATTGTCACCCCCTTTTGCTCTTGCTCTGCCGTACCGCTTTTTCTTGGTTTCGTTCAGGCCGGAGTCCCCTTGGGAGTAACCTTCTCTTTTCTCATTGCAGCCCCAATGGTCAATGAGGTTGCCGTGATTCTTCTCTATGGCCTGCTCGGCTGGAAAGTAGCTGCAATTTATCTTGGAACTGGCCTCCTGATAGCCATAATCTCCGGTTGGATCATTGGCCGTTTTAAACTGGAACACTGGATTGAGGACTGGGTGCAGGAACTGCGATCAGCTGAGGTCGAGATTATCGAGGAAAAGCTAACCTGGACTGACCGTATCGATCGTGGCTATGAAGCCGTACGTGATATCGTCGGCAAGGTGTGGATCTATGTAATTGCCGGAATTGGTGTCGGTGCTGCAATTCATGGCTATGTGCCTGAGACTTTTATGGCGTCAGTCATGGGTAAAGATGCCTGGTGGTCTGTGCCTGTTGCTGTTGTGGTTGGTATCCCCATGTACTCCAATGCCGCTGGTATTGTACCAGTGGTGGAAGCGCTCCTTGGTAAGGGTGCAGCCCTTGGTACAGTTTTGGCCTTTATGATGAGTGTTATTGCCCTGTCACTGCCGGAGATGGTTATTCTCCGCAAGGTGCTTAAACCAAAATTGATAGCTGTTTTTATCGGAGTGGTTGGCAGTGGAATTCTCTTTACAGGCTTTCTGTTTAATCTGATTATTTGACCATCGTTTGAATAGTATTTCATACATAACTAAAAGAGGAAAAAAATGGAAATAAAAGTATGCGGGCCAGGATGCGCCTCTTGTGAAAAGACCCAAAAGATTGTTGAAGCAGCCATTGCTGCCACGAGTGTTGATGCAACACTCACCAAGGTGACGGATTTTCAGGAGATCGCTAAACTCGGAATTTTTTCGACCCCTGCTGTGGTCATTGACGGTGAGGTGAAATCTGTAGGCAATATTCCCAAGCAGTCGCAAGTCGAAGGCTGGCTTCGCTAACCATGATCGGGCATTCTGATTTATAAATTGTATGCTGTATAAGGGATCTTACCTGAATTCAAGTGATAAGTGCATAGCCCATTATTTTTTGGACATTAACGCC
>CAZIDU010000217.1:0-3054 GCA_964538055.1 uncultured Desulfocapsa sp.
CTTTTTTCTCAAACGCTACTATAGCTGGCTTCTAAGCATGTCCGGGAACTGCTGGCATAACACCCAAGTTAACCCGCCCGCCAACCAGTTTGGCAATTAACTTTGCGAGATGTAAATTGTTGAATCTGGCTCAAGAAAACGCACGTTCTCGCGGGTCAGCGTTGAACGCATTGTTAACCTAGTTTCATGCACAGATGTACTTGGGGCTGCTGTGTTTTTATTTTGTTTTTCAATGTGCAATGAACTGACAATTTCATGTAAGTGATTCGAGCATACTTAAGAATTCTGTTGGGGTGAATGCTGGAATTTTTGATTTTTTAAAATCCTTAATATTTCTGGTAAGAATGTATTCGACCCCAGCGTGTCTTGCTGATTCGTGTAAGACTGAATCTTCAAAATCTGTAAATTTTGAATTTAATGCATCTTCAATAACTAAACGGTTAACTGGAGCAATTTCGAATAAACCCATTATAGAATGGGTACTATTTATGGCATTCTTTTTATCTAGGTATTTTGTCAATAAGTAATGAATAGTTGTTACTGTTGTGGCGCAAAGAAACCCATTGATCTCTGTTTGTTCAACCTTGGACATTAAGAAAGAGGAATGTTCAGCAAACGGTTCTCGGTCTAGTAAAACATCTAGGATAATATTTGTATCAAAAAGAACTTTCATAAATATTTTTCTTCTAAATAATTGTTGTAATCTGATTTTGACACATCAGTGTTTTTTAGAATTCCTTTCAAGGATTGAACTGTTGGGGTGATTGAGTTGTTTTCCTTTAATTTTTCATTTTTGATTATTACGAAAAAATCAGAGACGATTTTAGAGACTGATTTGCCTGTTTTCGCGGAATATTCTTTAGCTGATGCTATTAAATGATCATCAAGTCTTAGTGTTAATTTGGTATTCATCGTTTACCTCCATAAATTACGTGACGGACTGTTTATTTAATAGTATACGGCAAGACATGTTTTTTGTCAATTAACTGCTAATATTTCCTTGCTTAGTGGTGTTATCTTGCTGATGTGTTGGGTTTGTTTGATTTTTATTTCAGGAGGTTAACGCTAGAGTTAACCCTAGAAACAGGATCGGACCAAGCTATCAGATCAAGCTATCAGACTGAATTGCTGATGTTTAAGTCTATAAAATAGCTATTATCAGGCCTGAAAGCACTCTTTTTCCCCTCAAAAAGCGTATTGTAAGGGGCAGAAGCCTCCTTCAGAGCAGTCCCTTCCTTCTCTGAGACAACCGAGCGCCCCTTGGCTCGTAAGCCAAGTTGTTGCTGTATCCTCTCTATATATCCCTCACTGCCAATCGCAATTGATTCGCTCCAAAGACTCTTTCTTTTCTTTACGTCAGCCTGCAACTCTACCTCGACCCAATGCCTATGCTCCTGCCGAAAACGCTCTTGATTGTCTATGGAGAAAAGATCCAGCAAAGCTTTCGTATTAATCACTGCATATCGTTTTGGTGGATTCTGGATTTCATTAAACCCGCTTAACCGATATTCAGCAGGATGTCTCACCACTCCTGCTCGCACCATGTTGAGATCTATATAGACAATACATTTTGCCAGATGCTCATCTGTCTCCACCGCAGTGGCATGATACCTGTCTTCCCAGAAGGCTCCTTTCCTCTTCTTACGCTGGTTAAACTCCTGGGCGGTTTTTCCAGCAACCAACTGCAGGCTTTTGGCAATAACATCCTCTTCAGTATCGACAACCAGAAGGTGAATATGATTCGAGGTCACTATATAGTTGAGCACACACAAGCCGTATCGTTTTTTCGCCTCAAAGAGCCAGTGACGCCATCGTTTCCTGTCTTTTTCGAAATTGAGCAGAAACTCCTGCTTATGGCACCTGTGGGTGATGTGCCAGACGCATCCCGGTATGTAGTGTCTGTGAGCTCTTGGCATAAATACGTTTGGTCCGAGTTTCTGTTCCAGTAATCCCTAATTCCTTAGAGGGTTCTTTTGGGGTGAAAAAGGAGCTTCTAAGAGCAAAAAAGGGGTGCTTCCTAGCCTACTCCAACAATAAAACAGTTAGTTACCTTGGTCCGACCCTATTGTCGCTGATTTAGATTTAAGCCCTGTACTCGTTGCTTTTTCTTCTCTTTCGCAGTTATTCCTGGAACCACGCTCAGAGGGATTCTGACGGTAGTATTCCTTCAAAACACGATAAAGGTCTGGTGCATGCTTAATCATTAACCGCGGCTGATCAAAGAATTGCTCAGTGGCGACTGCAAAGAATTCTGCTTCGTTAGTTGCAGCATAGGAATTGAGAAAAGATTTCTTACCCTTTTCAGTGCTGTTTTTGAGACCTAAATATTCACGAGTACATGTTAGGACCCAATCACGGTATTCAGCCTGGGCTCTCAGTGGAGGTGTCCCGTTAGCCGTACCATCCAGCATGTCTAGTTTATGAGCGAATTCGTGGTAAATAACATTGTGACCTGACTTGGGATGGCGGCCTCCGCGTAGGGCTGCATCCCATATAATAATTACCGGCCCGCGCAGGAACGCCTGCCCGATAATTGGATGTGCAGGTTCCACCGGTGTGAATGTATTTTCAAAGAAACCTAGCTTGCGTTGCGGCGGAACAACGGTGGAGGGATAAACAATGATGGATTTGACATTTTTGTAGTAATTGTGGGGCAGGCCTAGAAGAAGCAGACAGGCCTGAGCGGATATCGTGACGCCGATCTCGTCAGTAAGTTCCAGTCCGCCGCCTCCTTCCCAATTTTTTTCAGCGATAAAGACTTGGATCAAGGCACGCAGGTGAGCGCGCTCGGCATCATCCAGAATGCAGTAGTGGGCGACATTACGGCGGATTATTTCCTCCCATAAGGGAGGGAAAGGAGCACTGGTAAGCTTCTTTCGACGACGATCGATAAACCAACGAAACATTGAGATCTCCTACCGTTATTTTTTCCCGTCAACTCGTCCCCGTATTAGATGGGGCTACCCAACGAAATTTATCAAAATTTGTCAGGGACATACTTTTTTTCAGTAGCGTCCGGTTAGAAAGTTGCATGTCCTTTTTTTAACCGCTTCC
>CAZIDU010000218.1:0-2848 GCA_964538055.1 uncultured Desulfocapsa sp.
CCGGAAGCGGTTAAAAAAAGGACATGCAACTTTCTAACCGGACGCTACTGACTTTTCCTTTGTGAATTTGTGAATCTTAAACAGCAAGGGAGAGAGGGAATGACTCGAACTGAGACCACACCTCATAGTTTTCCCGATGGGCAGGAATAACGACAGTATGCTCCCGCATGGGCTGAAAATCAAGGGATCTATCCCTGTCTGGAACCATTGCATCAACTCCGCAGATCTCAGAGGCCATTGCCCAGACACCCGCTTTTCCTCCAACACAACCTGGACGCATTTTTTTCTGGTCCATAACCATAAGCGTCGTTTCGTCTTGCAATGTTCCTATAACGCAATTGGGGCCATCTATAATGAGACGCTTGCAAGCATTTCTCAGGCCTTGAAGAAAATCACCTTGCGGATGCTTAGTCAGGTCATGATTATTGAGGGGAGTGATGACATGTTTGAATGCCTCCAGCGGAAGTTTTAGCTGACGCAGGACATAATGAAGAATATGGGCGAAGACTTCACTGTCACTCTGATAGCCGACATACCCAGGAAACCCCTGACCTTCTAACCACTCTTTGTTTGGGTGGAAGGCTGTGTTTTCACCATTTGTCATCGTAGCGATTCCCTGGAGAAAAAACGGGTGGCAGGCGTGCAGATTAATCCCCCAGTTGGTGTTTTGTCTGCCCTGTGCCATCACGATACGTGCCTTGAGTCTGTCGTCATCAAGGGATAGTGCCTTGCCTACTGCAAGGGGCCATCCTATTTCTTTGATGCTGATAACATCCGGCCAAATGGAAAAAACGGAGAGGTCCCCACCATGTTTCTCGCCATCTTCCCGTAATTGCAGCCGAGTCAGCAACAGTTCGTGCTCAACCTGCTTTTGGCTATAATCATTCCACTGCGGTGGTAAATGGTAAACGCGGACAAAATATTTATGGCGATCTGTTGCCTCAATATCTGAAAGATCCGTTTTGAAATCATGGTCATATTTTTCTGCAAAACCCTTGTCTCTCATAAATCTGTTAAGTCGACTTAATGCCTCGTTGGTATGGGCAACACCAGAGAGTATAGGGTTATGGCTTTTATAGTTGTAATCGCTGAACGAAACCCCTCTAAGCAATAGTCCCAGTCCGCTGCCGTCGTATCCTTCCTGCATGGATTCCATTGCCTGCAGGACACTGTATGGAGAGAAAGGAATTGAGGCTGTTTTTAAGGCTAGGCGGCACATAGTAGTTACTCCGAGTAGTAATCTCCGTAACGTATTGTTACGGGAGTTATTATTTTAAAGATTTATTCATCTGTCTGAAACACAATGCCTTCCTGGTTAATCGTGTTTGCGTCAATAAACACGCTTGTCATGGTATCGCCGACATCTGTAATATGTACCGCATCGGCGATACGGTCTGTTTTGCTATAGAGTTCAGAGATTACATTCGGACCCTGCAAAATAAGATTTTCATTAAGTACATACCCCTCACTCTCTGGATAGATACCCATATAGACAATATCCATTTCAACTATGTCATTAAAGAAATGGGTACCAAGGGAAATATCTGGAGACAGCTTTTCATGCATAATGGCGAGTTCGCAAAGAACTGAGACATTTCGGATATCACTGAAAGAAACGGGCACGCCGAGTTCCGGCATTTTACTGCCCCATCGTCCCGGTCCAATCAGCATCGTATTTTGTTCACCTGGAAAAGCGTTGCTTATTTCTCCGATGAGTCTGGCCACTGAAAAACGTTCTGACGGAGTTAGCTGGCTGTACTTTGATGGTATGACATAAATTATTTTATGGATTCTCTTGGCTGTTGCCTGTCCTATAATAGGGCCTGAGGTCTTGAGCAAAGTATCCTTTTTATCGATATTGTCAGGCAGACTCACCCCACCTGTTTCCACCTTAACCTGAAACGGTCGGCACTGAAGAAGGTTGATGCGGTAAGAATTATCATCACAAAAATTCACAGCAAACTCGATGTCCACCGGGCAATCATATGCCTTGGCAATCGTGCTGACCATGTCTCTCATATCATCAACAAACAGTGTCTGGGTGAAGACATTTTTAAATGTCAGCATCAAAGAAAAAACATTTTTGACAGCGAATTTTTTTGCCCGTATCTCCATTTCATGGTCACGAACCGCAAAAAGCTCTAGGGGGAGGCGAGGGGTTGACTGGGCAAGAGACTCAAAATCCATACTTACATGGGCGTTGTTTCGCAAATCAAGGACATCCACAATCCGTTGACTGTATTTATGGACATCATCCGTACTCACTTCTGGGCGCTTCAAAGGAGCATTGAGGGCCACAATGCGTGTGTAGTCATTATCGTGCTGATCCACGGCCCGGGTGCCTAGACCAAAAACCAAGCGCAGCACCCCTGCAGAGGGGTCAATCTCCTTATCCCAGGCAAAGGGATTGAATGAGTATCCTACACCTGCAAGTTGTGGCAGGTAAAAGTTACCATAGAAGGCACCTGATACACGCTGTACAAGAAGAGCCATCTCTTCGTAACGATTCCATAAGCCTCGATGGGAGCGATAGGTGAGGACGTCATCACTCAAAGAACTTGCGTAAACAGTGCGTACCGCAATCCTTGAACTGTTCCAGTCGTTCTTGAGGGGTGCCCTGGTTGACACAGAAAACGCTTTCGTATTTTCCTGAAAACGCATTGCCATAGGCGTCTTCCAGCAGACTGCTTGAGCGAACAATTATCGGTGACTGACCAAAATAATTGAGTATTTCCTTGAACTGAGCAATGATATCCCTTGGAAATTTACCGATCTGGAGTTTCGCCCTGATCTTTTTTGGTTCATCCGGTTAATGAGTACCCCTGACGGTGCAGGTGGTAGAGCCGGA
>CAZIDU010000219.1:0-2839 GCA_964538055.1 uncultured Desulfocapsa sp.
ATGTGGCAATGGTTGCTTGCATTAAAAAGTTATTACGAATTTTAAATGCCATGGCTCAAAATGGCACACCATGGCAAGAAAATTATGGGATTAAATTGGAATCGGGGGACACGATCCCAATTCAAAAGACAAAGAAGAATTGGGTCATGTCCCCAGTTTCCTGCCAGCGTATTCATTATACAATTTCGACTCAAACTCAATTTCGGTGAATAGTTACGAAAAAGTCTTATCAGTCCTTTAGCCTTTAATGAAGCTTGCTTGATCGTACAAATATTGCATTTTCAAGAGAGCAGGGGTCAAGGCAAATCTCCATGACTGTACCCGCCAGACAGGTTCAGGAAGGGCCAACCAAAAAGCAATTCTACTTCTTGAAACAGAGTATTTTCTTGTTATGAATAGCCTTGAGCACCTGGTAAACATTATTTTTTAGTGCCCCTTCCATTGCTGTTACCAAAGCCATAAAACGGCATGGAAATGTTGCTTTCAGTCTGTCAATTGAAGGATCCCCAGTGGTTACCCCTTCGGGTATCCCTAGAAATGGATCTGCCTGTCCAGTTGTCTTCTCAATCGCCATCCGTATTTGATCAACTTCATGAACACCATCTAAAAGTGCTTTCATAACAGGGATACTCTGATCTTGTTCCAGGTCCGGAATGTCCTGATAGGAAACCGTAAAATGCCCCTGTTCTAAAAGCATTAAACGAAGCAGAGCCTCCATCCCGCGACTGTTTTCCTGTTTTACAGAAATAACATTTCCATCGACAAGGATAAGCTCTCCGCCCATATCTGCAAAGGTAATAACTCCATTCTTTTGCGCCCCGTCAATATTTTGGAGGAGGTCACCAAGTCCGATTTCTTTGATATCACCGCTAAGCGCTGCTTTTTCCGAAGTGGATGTCTTGCTCTTGCCATTCCTGCGAAGAATCGCCCTGACCCTGGCCATCAATTCTGCACCGTTATAGGGCTTGGTGACATAATCATCAGCTCCAAGTTCAAGCCCTTTGATTTTAAGATATTGACGATCGAGACTGGTAAGAAACAGTACAGGAATATCCTGAGTTTGAGGATGCATTCGCAGGAGCTCTATGGTCTGAAATCCATCTATCTCAGGCATGTTGATATCAAGAAGAATGAGGGCAACATCATTCTTTCTCAACACAGCAAGTCCCTCCTTACTACTCCCTGCATGGAGGGCGGAAAACCCAGCCAGACCCAGGTGTTCACCAAGAATTTCATGCTGGGCCTGATCATCATCTATAATTAAAATATTTTGCTTGCTCATCTCTTATTACTCATTTTTTACGGGAATACACACTGTAAAACAACTGCCACCTCTTTCCCGGTTTCGGGCAAAGACTTCTCCACCATGGAGAGTGACGATATTTTTTACTATATAAAGTCCCAGACCTGAACCTTCAGGTCGCACGTCAAAATTGGTGCGTCCCATATAATAACGATCAAAAATATTCACAATTTCTTCTTCATCTATTCCTTTGCCACGATCACACATCTCAACCGTAACCATCTGTTTAGTCTGATGGACAGACATCTGTATGCGTCTATCAGATGGAGAAAATTTAATACTATTGGAGAGGATATTGGAAACAACCTGTTCCATACGCAGTGGATCAAACAGAGTTGCTGATAACGTTCCCTTGGAGGACATTTCAATTCTAATATTACGCTCAGCAGCGACATGCTGCTGCCTTACGATACATTCATTCACCAGTAAATCCAAACGGCCGGAACTCAATTCCAGATCGATTGTTCCGGACTCAATACGGTATAAATCCAATAGCTTATTGATAAAGACCAGCTGTTTTTGACCCTCTTCTTCAATCCGCTGGATATAATAGATTTTCTTGGCTTCATCCAGGCTGGAAAAATATTCTTCAAGAAGACTGGCGTAGCCGATAATAGCAGCAAGTGGCGATTTCAAATCATGCGATGTCACTGCAATCATATCACTCTTGAGCTGATTCATTCTGGACAGCTCACGATTTTGGTTCTCAAGTTGTTTCTCATTCGACCTGAGGGTACGTTCGGTCTGCATCCGGGCCAGTTCGTTTCCAGCAAGGGATTGCAGTACCTTGACAAGAGCCTGAGTGCTTGTAGAACGAATGATTGTTTTTGTATCCATGGCCAACAAAACACCAAGAACTGTTCCTTCCTGGTTCCGTAGTGGCAGACCCCAATAGGAATGAATCCCCATATCCTGCGACAGCTTATCCAATGGAAAATGCTCCTCCACACGATCTGCCAAAAACACCTCTCCGGTATGAACAACCATGCTGCTCGGAGTATTTGCAAGAACAAGGTTCTCTCTATGATGGAAGCCGCTGCGGTCTCGAAAAACAGTCGGACAAATAGCAGTGTCACCATCAACCAGCTCACCGATCATTACATGACTGGCTCCACTTAAAGCTGCAAACTGTACCAACAACTCCTTGAAGAACCTCTCTCCGGTCATCCCGGAAATATTATGAACAATGAGCTGCATCGCTTTATCGCGATGCACCATTTCCCGTTCCAGTTCCTTTCTATCCGAAATGTCTCTTAAGCGACAAAGATATGCCACGTCCCGATGCTCAAATCCCCGCAAAGGAACAATGGTCACCTGTATAAAAAATGCATCTCCCTTATTATTTATCAACGAGAATTCCTCAATCCAGAGCCTTTCATCCTCTGCCACCGGAAGCATATGAAGAGAACTGAGCTGAGCCTTTGATAAAAAAGGAGAGAAAAGCGTTCCAATACTCTTGCCGATCAATCCCTGGCGGAGGACCCCTAGTGCACCATACAATTTAAAGTTTCGGATAAAGTCGCTTTAGCTTAATAC
>CAZIDU010000220.1:0-2809 GCA_964538055.1 uncultured Desulfocapsa sp.
TGGCCTATATACCCGTTTTCAGACTATAATGAGACTTGCTTCGGGAATTGCTGGATAATATATAATTATTCTCATATGTACTTCTCTAATGCTGGAAAACGCAGGATCGTTTTATTATGAACATCTCTGGATCACCATAAATCATTTCGTCAACTGTTTTCAGGTAATATTCTGGCAAATAACTTGTCATCACTTCAAAAGAAAGGAGAACTATGAAGAAAATGCACAAAGCATTACTAATTGGATCAGCAGTAGCCATTACCGCCATGACTCTAACGTCCCACGCCTTAACGGCGACGACTAAGACCATTATCAAAGAAGTGGGTGTAGAAAGCCATAACGAAGCCTGGGCACAGCATTTTCCTCTCCAGTATGAGTCCTGGAAGCAGACCAGTGAGAGTGAGCAGATAGATGACATGCTAGCAATAAAGCCACAACTGGCCGTCCTTTGGGCTGGATATGGTTTTGCAAAGGACTACAACGCCCCACGTGGACATTTTTATGCCATTCAGGACAACATCAACACCCTGCGCACCGGAGCCCCTGTCGGTCCAATAACCGGTCCAATGCCTACAGCCTGCTGGAGCTGCAAATCTCCTGATGTTCCACGTATGATGGGAGAAGTTGGTGAATTAGAGTACTTCACTGGGAAGTGGGCCAAGTATGGTCATGAAATAGTCAACCCTATCGGATGTGCTGACTGCCATGACAGTCAGACCAGCGAACTAGCTCTGTCCCGCCCTTACCTGAAAAAAGCATTGGAGGTCACCGGTGTAAAACTCGCTGAGATCACCCAGGATGACATGCGATCCCTGTCCTGTGCCCAGTGCCATGTAGAATACTATTTCAAGAAGACACCTTGGACCGACAAAGATGGCAACGAGAAGACTGCAGCAGTGGTCACACTCCCTTGGGCCAAAGGGCTCAGCGCCGAGGCCATGGAAGAGTACTATGATGAGATAAACTTCAAAGACTGGACCCACAAAATCAGTAAGACACCGATGCTCAAGGCCCAGCATCCTGGCTACGAGCTATTCACAACTGGCATTCATGCTCGCAGTGGTGTCTCTTGTGCCGACTGCCATATGCCGAGCAAAAGTAAAGACGGAAAGACATACTCCGACCATAACCTTCGTAGCCCACTCAACGACATTGCCGACACCTGCCTCAACTGTCACGAGCAGTCCGAGGAAGAGTTCCGAGCCGTGGTCGAAGAAAAACTGCAGCGCAAAGAACAGCTGATGGAGATTGCCATGGACAACCTGGCCAAGGCTCATCTTGAAGCTGGTAAGGCCTGGGAATTAGGGGCCACCGAGGGTGAGATGGCAGACATCCTGAAAGGGATCAGGCACGGCCAGTGGCGTTGGGATTTCTCCATCGCCAGCCATGCCTCTTTTTTCCATGCCCCGGAAGAGACCCTACGCCTGTTGGCAGTGTCCAACGACATCGCTCAGACCGCTCGTCTTCAATTAGTCAAGGTTTTAGCTAAATACGGTGCTGTAGACTACATGGCTCCGGATTTCTCTAGTAAAGAGAAAGCACAGAGACTTGCCGGCGTGCCTTTAGCCAAGCTGATCGCTGAAAAGCAGCAATTTAAGAAAACACTTCTTCAGGAGTGGGATCAACAGGCGGTCAAAAATGGGACTCTGAACATAGATTCTCGTAAGGGCATGAGTGACAAGAGCTCTTACTCTAACTAAATCCTTTTTTCATCCGGCTCTGTCGAATATATAAAACAGCCCGACCTGGACAAATCAGATCGGGCTGTTTGTGTTGAGGTCGGTAAAAAATCGGTTTTTAGGCCAACGATTAGGATTCCCAAAAAGGGGTTAAAAAAAACAATATGAGTCCAGTGGCGATCTTAATACTTACTGAGGGTGAGAGTATTGACCTTCTTTCTGATTCTTCTCGATATCAAGAGAGTGACTGAGGGACAACCTACTGGAAACTCATAACTTTAGGCGAACAGTAGTATGGCTATGTTTAAGTACTGGATGAAATAGAAGATATTACCACTGGCTATTAACGGTGAACGCTATAAACAGAAAAAGGCAGAAGCAAATAAATGATCCTGCCCTTAAAGAGAAGAGGCTTTTCAGGAGTGAATTACTTTTTCTTCTTACGAAGTCTTGATCCAACGAGACCAACAAGACCAGTATCGAAGAGAAGCATCGTTGCTGGTTCTGGGACGAGTGCACCTCCAACAGTAATTTGCATGTTGTTCACAGGTGAAAGCCAGTCATAACTGCGATCTCCACTTGCATCTGGAAGTGAATAAACCCCCAATCGAATACCACTATAGGAGGCTACATGTGCAGTATAAACACCATCTGCCACGTCACTGTTGATCAGCTAGCATTGGTGACAAGCCTTGATGAACAATTTAGTTCTCTTGTGTGCGTAAAATGTTGAGCAATTCTACATAAGAGTCAACTTGATTTCTCTGATTGAGATTAAGGATGGTAAATTGCACGCCACAGCGACGAAAATGGAGTGTTTCTTTGTTGAATGACTTGTTCACGTCACAATGCTCGAACGCTTTATCAGAAACAATTCTGACCGGTAACTCAGAGATAAAGAAGCCTTCTCCGAACAAGTCGATTTCTCGTTCCTCTTCTATCCAGTCCTCTTGCCCTGACTTATTTTTATAGCTAAAAGCAAGTCCTCCTTCACTTATATCTAACAGACTGTACGACACTATTTGATTTTGGAAAACATGTACTGCGCCACTGCTAGTTATTGCAAAACGGGGAGTGAGTCGTCGATTGTGCGTTTGCAAGTATTTCTCCATAGTAAAGTGTTATATTAG
>CAZIDU010000221.1:0-2785 GCA_964538055.1 uncultured Desulfocapsa sp.
CTAGGGTAATATCGTGCCCTGCTGAATAGCAACTAAGAGAGTATAAAAAAATGTTTCCAATTGAAAAATATCATTATGCCGAGAGCGTGAAAGATGCAGTAGAGGCATTGGCTGCCGATGAAAAGGCAAAAATTATTGCCGGCGGCACCGATGTGTTGGTTCGGCTCCATGGCGGTAACAGTGACTATGGGTGTCTTGTTGATATCAACGGTCTAAGTGAACTCAAGGAAATCAGGATGGATGGGGAGGGCAATGTTTTTATCGGCTCACTTGCCACCTTTACTGAAATAATGGACCATGAACTCATCAAAAAATATGTACCTGTTATTGGTGAATCCCTTGCGACCATCGGCGGCCCGCAGGTTCGGAACAGTGGAACCATGGGTGGTAATATCTGTAACGGAGCGGTGAGTGCGGACAGTGCCTGTGCGGCCCTGGTTCATGAATTTGATCTTGTAATCGAAGGTCCGGATGGTGAACGGGTTGAATCCATTAACGGCTTTCATACGGGGCCGGGCCGGACGATCCTTAAAAAAGGAGATCTGCTCAAATCTTTTTGTGTTCGGCCCCAGCATTATAAGGGGTTCAGCGCCTCCTATTATAAATACGCCATGCGCGGAGCCATGGATATTGCCACCATTGGCTGTGGCGCGGCTGTGAAGATGGATGGAGAACTCATCGAAACACTGAAGCTGGCATTTACGGTGGCAGCACCCACCCCTATTCGCTGTCGAAATGCTGAGAAAGCCATGGAAAACAAAACTATTACCGAAGAAAGCCTGCAATCTATGACAGACGCACTTGAGGAGGATGTAAAACCACGTGACTCCTGGCGGGCGAGCAAGGATTTTCGTTTGCATCTTATTCGAACCCTGGCAAAAAAAGTAACCCGACAGGCAGCGAAAAATCAGGGAGGGAGTTGCTGATGCAGACCATGAATATCAAATTGACCATCAACACTAAAAGGCATGAGATGGATGTGGATGTGCGCAAGTCTCTTATGGATCTGCTCCGTGAACTGGGCTACAGCAGTGTCAAACATGGCTGTGGCGTAGGAGAGTGTGGGGCCTGCACCGTTCTTGTGGATGACATTCCCATTGACTCCTGTCTCTATCTGGCTACCTGGGCGAATAATGCAGAAATACGGACCACAGAAGGCGAGTGCAGGGATGGAAAGCTTTCTTCTGTCCAGGAAGCGTATGTGGAAGAGGGCGCTGTTCAGTGTGGTTTCTGTACTCCCGGCCTTATTATGACCACCACATCTTTCCTGGAGAAAAACAAGGGGAAAGATCTTTCCCGCGAAGAGATCAAAAGGGGTCATGCAGGAAATCTTTGCCGTTGCACCGGATACCAGACCATTATCAATGCGGTTGAGACGGCCAGTAAAAATGGTTGAAGAAACCCAGGCCATATTTGGCATCAGAGGCCGCTTTCTGGACGTTGCAGAAACCATCGATTGCCCGTCGGAGCTTGAGGGGAATATTCGCCATATTGAAGATGGCCTGCTGCTGCTGAGAAATGGACGTATTGAATGGTTTGGAGACTGGGAAGAAGGAAAAGATACAATTCCTGAGAACTGTCCCATCCATCATTATGCTGATAAGCTGATAGTGCCGGGTTTTGTAGATTCCCATATTCACTATCCTCAAGCGGAAATTGTGGGGGCCTACGGTGAACAGTTGCTGGAGTGGCTTAACAATTATGCCTTCCCTGCTGAAAGAAAGTACAGGGATGAGGCGTATGCTGCTGAGATGGCCGACTTTTTCATCGATCAGCTTCTCAGAAACGGAACGACCACCGCTGCGGTTTTTTGTACGGTTCATCCCGAGTCGGTGGAAGCATTGTTTACGGCTGCAGAAAAGAACCGTATGCGAATCATTGCCGGCAAGCTAATGATGGATAGAAATGCTCCGGACTACCTCCTTGATACTCCTGAGAGCAGTTACAGTGAAAGCAAAAAACTTATCGAGAAGTGGCATAAACGCGGGCGTCTCCTCTATGCCATCACTCCTCGTTTTGCTCCAACATCAACAGCTGAACAGCTTGCAATGGCAGGCCGCTTGAAAAAAGAATTTCCAGACACCTATGTGCAGACACATCTTTCTGAAAACCATGACGAAATAGAGTGGGTAAAGGAATTGTTTCCAGGTCATAATACCTATCTGGATGTGTATCGTCATTATGGGCTCACCGGTTCTCGCAGTATCTTTGCCCACTGCATTCATCTGGAAGAGAAGGAATGGGATTGTTTGCGTGATACGGATTCCAGGATTGCCTTTTGTCCAACATCCAACCTGTTTCTTGGAAGTGGACTCTTTGATATGAATCACGCCAGGGGAAAAAAGCTGAAGGTTGCCATCGCCACCGATATCGGGGGCGGTACATCCTTTAATATGCTCCAGACATTGAGTGAAGCCTATAAGGTGATGCAGTTGCAAAAGCAGAAATTTTCAGCCTATGATGCCTTTTATTCAGCAACCCTGGGTGGAGCCAAAGCGCTTTCCCTCGATCATGTTATTGGCAATTTTGCTGTAGGCAAGGAGGCCGATTTTGTAGTGCTTGATCCTGCGGCTACCGTCCTCCAGGCCAAACGAACCGAACGATCAAAAAATATAGCGGACTTGTTGTTTAATCTCATTATACTTGGTGACGATAGAAGCATCTTCCACACCTATGTGGATGGTCGTCTTGCATACAAACGGGATAATTATTAATAAAAATTGTGTAACTCTTCACCGAAATTGAGTTTGAGTCGGAATTGCATAACGAATACGCTGGTAGGAAA
>CAZIDU010000222.1:0-2728 GCA_964538055.1 uncultured Desulfocapsa sp.
CACCTGCTAACCGTTGCCGTTGTTCGCCAATTAAATTTTCAGGAAACTTCAGTTAAATGAAGTTATTTGCCATTTCCTGTTTACACTAAACACTCCGTCATTAATCGAATTCAAAACAAACTCGGCCACCGAGGCATTTTTATCGGATTGCAGAGCGGTAAGAGTCTCTTTCGTAAGAGTGAATACCCAATGAAAATCCTCCTTGAAGAAAATCCCATAACTATACCGGCCATGAGTATTCCTGGCCCATCGAACCTCACCTGTAGTAGCCGGAGTTCGATGTCCTGTTACAGATTGCGGCAACCTTATACGAACAGGAGAACCTCTGGAAATCTTGACATCTGTTGTGATCTCGGCACCCCGGTAATGCAGGTTCACACTCATGCCTTCATACTGCTGCCCGGATCCATTTTGTGTAAAAAAATGAACCGGCAGTTGAAATGGAATTCGACTAATAGAGCGACGATTATGTCCTGTTTTGGAAAAAAAAGTACTCATAGGTTTTTTTTCTTTTTATTGAGAACACCGAAAAAATCTCACCAGTTTCTTTCTAACACTACTAAATACGACGCCAGCCCAACGTCCTTTCCTGAAAGGCCACTATAATCCACCTTCATTCATATAATGATGATAGTTTGCTCCTTCAACAAATTCAACCTAAGTCCGGTTATTTCTAAAAAGTTCTTTGAGATCTGAAGGTTTCAGGTTCTGCAGGATTAAGTGTACTTTACACAAATTTTCAATATGGCAAGGATTGTGGAGGGAATTGTGTATTCGGTTCTTGAATTGTAAACATGGGTGTTGATATTTTTTCCCATTGACAAAGGGAAAAGAGAAGAAGCGCAAAATAACAATAATACGAGCTTAAAAAAGTATTTTCGTTTGAATGGTATAGAAAATGGAACGATAGGCATCCCTAATTACTGTTGCCAGCAAAAGGATTCACGTTAAAGGCCAGGGGCTATCATTTTGTAGTGGCAATAAAAAAACACAAAGAGCAACTGCAAAAATGAAAGCGGCTCTTTGTGTCGGGTTCTAAAAGAAAGGACTTGCTGTCCCTTGGGAAAACACTCCTCTATTTGTTTTTCAGACCTGCAACCGTGGACGGCTTGCCTGTTGGCGACGTGCCTGTTCCAGGCGCTCAGCCTCAGTAAGTGTTGCCTGACTATTCTTCTCTTCAGTTTTATTCCAGTCTTCACCGAGAAGGTCCGATGGTTGAAAAAAACAGTACCAGTCTTCTCGCTTAGCTTGCTGATTTCCTTTATCGTAGCGTCCTTTGCCAAAACGTTCATAGGTTGTGGACAAGAGGTGAATAGTTCCGATTAATCCTACCGTTGCAGCAAAAAGTGTTAAGGGTTCCATAATAGTGCTCCTTTCTTTATATGATAGGTTATAAACGTGAACAGCGAAGGTCGAAAACTGGAACATGGGGGCGCTTCTGGTCGGCTGTGGCCGTGTCTCCTTCCGGTTTGCTTAAGACGTAGCGAATTCCGGCATCAGCAGTACTCACCCGGGCAACGACCTCTTCGGGGTTGGCAATGTCCATGATGTGCACAACTTTTATTCCATGTGCTACTGCCTGGCTGATAAATTTTTCTGCATTCTGTCTGGCCATCTCAATAAAACGGTCACTTTCCCGTGCTTTCCTGTCGCCCGAAAACTGCAAGGGTTTGTCCGTGACATCGAGGGCGATTATTTCACAGTCAAGGCGTTGGGCCATTTTCAGTGCATAATCTGTTACCTGTGGCATATACTCCCCGTCCTGAACCATAAGAACCTTTGTCGGAGCATTTTGCTGGTCAATCAGTCTGCCCAGAATTTCAGCTGCTCCGGAGGGGCTTCCAGCTGCCATGGCTCCCATATCTACGCTTTGTTTTTTGACCTTTTTTACATCAACGTCTTTATTTTTCTTTATTGCCAGTCCAAACCAGTCAGTGAATCCCATGATGTTCTCCTTTATATTGTGAGTGAAGATTTCTTTATCGTCTTTCTGTTTATGTCATTGCATTCGCTGTGCCAAAACTGAAATTATATTAATGTCCTATTATATCATGTTGTTGTGTGTAGTTCGTGGGATGGAAGCTAGTATGTCTTCGCAGTAAGGTCTGTATGCTATTGCAGCGTGCAACACTCTTTTTGCTTATGTTGAGTGATAAGGCCTTGTCTGGAAGATGTAAGAAAATAGAATCTATGCGTAATAGGCTGGATTTATGGGGTTTTATTTGAAACGATGATGCAAGAGGGAGAGGGCTGTTGCAGGATGAAACTGCGTAACAGAATGCAACAACAGCCAGTGAAAGTGTACGTTTACAGGAGATCCAAATAAAAAAAGGCTCCGGAAAAGGAGGGAAATCCTTCGCGGAGCCAGAGCAATCGGGCGCTTGTATGTGGATGAAAGAGTCTTACTGAATAGTGAGCAGGTGAGGGATGGCGTCGTCCAGGGTATCAACATAGACCAGTTCCAGATGCCCGATTACATCGTCGCTGAATGAGTTCACATCTTCCCTGTTTTGTGCGGGCAGAACGACTTTGGTGCAGCCGGCACGAGCTCCGGCTAGGAGTTTTTCACGAACACCTCCCACGGGTAGGATCTGGCCGGTCAAGGTCATCTCACCGGTAAGCTAAACAGTACAATGGACATTACTGTTGTCAGCAAAAGGATTCACGTTAAAGGCTAGTACAATGTAAAACATAATACTTCGCATTTGTAACGTGACGTGTTATAATT
>CAZIDU010000223.1:0-2686 GCA_964538055.1 uncultured Desulfocapsa sp.
AGCTGATAAGCCCGAAAGGAATAGTCGAATTTACAGAAGAGAAGTTGCTTTATCGATAATTGCCCTTCGGTCATTAATTAAGGTGCGGGAATATTCAGTATTCCATTCGGGGTGGCCTTGAATACTGAGAAAATGACGGCCCCATTGAACGACGAAGAAGGGACAGAAGTCATTTCCTGCAATGACTTCTGTGTTTGCAGGGAGCGTTATTATCTGATCCTGGTGGCTTGCGAGGATATTGATTTGAGACACGGCCTCTCTCATCCATACCGGCTGGAACATTACCGGATTTTCAGCAACACCAACCCCCCATCCTTTCTCCGATTTTTCAACCTTCCCCCCACAGGCCATGGCCATAAGCTGATGCCCGAAACAGATACCGATACATTTCTTTTGATTGCTATCCAGTTTTTGGATAAAACGAATTGTTTTCTGGATCCATTCGTCGTTGTCGTAGACCGTGGCCTTACTACCGGTGGTAATATAAAAATCAAAGGCATCAATATCTTCCGGGAAGTTGTCCCGACGGCAATCGTAGGTGTGGAAGGAAAATGGCGGCTTTCGTCCGACAAACATACGAGCGACCATGTCAGGATAATCCCCAAAGCGCGATTGGAATTTTTCAAGGACATTGTCACACTGAAGAATCGCCACCTTCATAGCCTACAACTCTCCTTGAACTGCATTGAGGAATATTTTTTCATACTCAAGGGCAGTAAAATCGATGGGATTGCCACCGGCCGACGGGTCTTCAATCGCCATCCTGGCAACGGTTTCTGCCTTTGAATCATCAATACCAATACGGTTAAGGGTATGAGGAATAGCAAGTTCTTCCCTGAGACTCAAAATCCAGTTCATAAAACTGTCAAAACCCGGTTCAACAAGTCCCATATAACGGGTCAAACGTTCTATACGTTCTTCTATCTTGTCACGGTTTGCCTGTAACACGTAGGGCATCAGTATTGCGTTCAGCATTCCATGATGTGCATTGTAAAGGGCCCCAAGCGGGTGGGCCAGAGCATACATGGCACCAAGGCCTTTTTGAAAAGCCGTAGCTCCCATACTGGAACAGACCAGCATCTGGGTGCGCGCTTCGATATCCAGACCATTGGCGACAGCTCGTGGTAGAAATCCCTGAACCAGACGAACACCCTCCACAGCTATCCCCATGGCCATCGGATGATAAAAGGGAGAGCAAAATGCCTCAATATTGTGTGACAGTGCGTCCATCCCAGTGGCGGCAGTTATAGAAGGAGGAAGACCAGTGGTGAGCTCCGGATCAAGAATGACTTGGCCGGGGAGCATGTTTGGGTGGAAGATGATACGCTTTATATGATTTTCCTGATCGGTGATAACCGATGCCCGGCCAACTTCAGATCCTGTTCCAGCAGTTGTGGGAACAGCAATCACTGGAGCTATGCTGTCTGTGATAACACGTAAATAATTATCGCCAACATCTTCAAGATCCCAGATGGGTCTGTCCTGTCCCGCCATTAATGCCACGGCTTTTCCGGAATCGAGTGCAGATCCGCCACCAAATGCAATCACGCCATCATGATTATTCTTCAGGAACCAGCTCGTACCATCACTGACATTTTCACCAGTGGGATTTGTTTGGATTCCGAAAAACAGGCCACCTTTTAATCCTGAGGCGTTTATGTTGTCCATGGCGGCTTGAACCATAGGCAGGGCAGCTAGGCCCGGATCGGTGACCAGAAGAGGGGAGGTCATCCCCATGGCTTTACAGAGATCGGGAAGTTCCGCAATGCGCCCGGCGCCCACTTTAATATTGGTAGGGTAGTTCCAATTGGCAGAATAAGTCATGATTTTTTATTATGATAAGATTTTTATATGAAAGGATTTGGGCCTAGTTAGGGATTCATACCCCATAACGGAAAGGGTGCAGCCGCGTCCAGAGTTTTTTATGCCTGTCCATGCAAGTTCCGGATCAAGATAATCACAACGGTTAATGAAAAAGGTACCCGTTTCAACCTGCTGCCCAAGAGCAACGCCCTGATCAATATCCATGGTGAAGATCGAGGCAGTGAGACCGTATTCGCTGTCGTTCATCAGTTCTATGGCTTCCTTATCAGAGCTGACCTTCTGAATACCAACAACGGGGCCGAAGCTTTCCTCGGTCATCACTCGCATGCTGTGATCCACATTGGTCAATATTTGCGGTGCCAGATATGCTCCAACTGATTGACTTTCTGGGAAATCCTCATCGCTGATATGGGCAACTGCCCCCTGACTGATCGCCTCCCGAATCTGTTCACGCACAAAATCAGCGGCACTTGCACGAACCACGGGACCAAGTGTTGTTTCCGGGTCATCCGATCGCCCAAGCGTAAGTTTCTTCACTCACTCCACTGCCTGGTCAACAAATGTCTCGAAGATGGATTCGTGGACATAGATTCGTTCAATCCCGCAACAAGACTGCCCTGAATTATAGAACGCCCCGTCCATTGTGGTATCAACGGCATGCGCCAGGTTTGCATCGGCCCGAACGTAGGCGGGATCTTTACCGCCAAGCTCCAGGCCCAAACCTATAAAGCGACCGGCTGCGGCTTTTTCAACCATTTCACCACCTGACATAGAACCGGTAAAGGCAATATAGTTAATACGTTCACCTTTGAGCTTCTTGCAAAATGATCAATTGGAGAGGCAACGACAGACAAAGGTATTG
>CAZIDU010000224.1:0-2661 GCA_964538055.1 uncultured Desulfocapsa sp.
GAGTCCTACCGTCCCGGGATATTTGATAAATTGCTTCCATCCAGAATTGTTAATATTCAGGATGAAGATGCTTTTCGCATGGCAAGGTTGCTTGCAAGAAAAGAAGGATTGCTCGTGGGTATGAGCAGTGGTGCAGCTATGTCCTGTGCGCTCGAACTTGCCGCAGAGCTTGATGAAGGATTTGTCGTTACAATTTTTCCGGATGGTGGAGAGCGCTATCTTTCCACTCCTCTGTTTACAAGAAAAAATCAGGTCACTGAGAAAAAAGCTGATTTGTGTTTTTTTAATACACTCACCAAAAAGAAAGAAGAATTCCAATCACAGAAGGATAAACTGGTCACTTTTTATACCTGTGGGCCCACTGCTTACGAACCCGCAAATCTCTCCCTTTGCAGGCGTTTCGTTGTCTCGGATCTTATCACCCGCTATCTGGAACACAAGGGCTATGAGGTGAATTCCTGTATGAATTTCACCGATCTTGACGATAATACCATCGAGGGTGCGAATAGGGCCGGGAAATCCCTTGGAGATTTCACCGGAAAATATATCGATGGTTTTATGGCGGATATTGATTCTCTCAATGTTAAGCATGCCACAAATTATCCCAGAGCGTCCGATCATGTTGCAGATATGATTGAGATCAGCCATGAGTTGCTTCATAAGGGATTTGCCTACGAGAAACATGGCTCCATCTATTTTGATATTTCCAAATTTAAGAAATATGGCCGCCTTTCAGGTGTTGATCTTGGGAAGATCCAACTGGGTAAAACAGTGGATCTTGATAACTATGAAAAAGATAATCCCCGTGACTTTACTCTGCTGAAACGTTCAACTTTAGCAGAGCTGAAAAAAGGGATATTTTACGAGACCGACTGGGGGAACGTTCGTCCGGGCTGGCATATTGAATGCTCGGCTATGTCTACGAAATACCTGGGCGAAACAATGGATATACATACCTCCAGCCGTAATCTGATATTTCCTCATCACGAAAATGAAATAGCTATTGCTGAAGCGCTTACTGGAAAACCGCTTGCAAAGTATTGGCTGCATTCGGAAATACTCCTTGTTGACGGGAAAAAAATGTCAGCAGAAGCTGGAAATGTTGTGACATTGAATGATGCTGTTCTGCGTGGTTTTACTCCGCGAGATGTCCGATTTATGCTGCTTTCGGTTCATTATCGGAAACCGATCAATTTTTCATTCAGGCGTCTCATTAATGTTCGGACTGCTTTGCGCCGGATTGATGAGTTTACCTGTAAGCTCCTTTGTCTGCCTCCTGGAAAGCCTCATCCGGAAGTTACCGCCTACGTTTCAGCAATGGAAGAACAGTTTTTTGCCGCCATGGATGATGATCTGAATGTGTCAAAGGGGATGGGGGCAATTTACAAGTTTATAAAGCGCACCAACCCGATTCTTCACGTGAATCACCTGGATGGTGATCAAAAGAAATATATCCTGGAGAGTTTAAGAAAGATAAACGAAATCCTGCAGATTTTCCGTCTTAAAGGCTGCCCACTTGCCCCCTCTGTGAATGCGATCATTCAGCGCAGGGAGGAAGCACGACAGGGAAAAGACTGGAAAGCTGCCGATGCAGCTCGTGATGAACTAATCCGCCTGGGGATCCAGATTATTGATACAGTTACCGGACCCGTTTGGAAAAAGGTCGATGGGAAGTGACCTGCTTCGGGCCTCGATGAAAATTGGTGTTGATTTTTTATCTTCTTTCTCTTATAGCAGTCAGTACATGCGCCAGTAGCTCAGCTGGATAGAGCAACGGCCTTCTAAGCCGTAGGTCGCAGGTTCGAACCCTGCCTGGCGTACCAGTTATACTAAAGGGGCTGATCGATTTATCGATCAGCCCCTTTTTTTGTTTGTGTTCTGTACCAAATATTTCAAATGCGAAGCGTGATGGTTTATGAGAGTGAATGTGATTTTCAGTGGTGCGGGATGCATGTAATTGATTGAAATAACATGATATGTTCAAATGGGATGTCTTTGGGTGGGCGAATTCTGGTAAGCAGGGCAAAATATAACCCTCAACAATACTGACTTCCTCTGTCTGGATGAAATATTAGCCCTGGTGCCGGCTTTCCTCTCCAGATTGCCATAAGGATGGCATCCATGACTAACTGTTTGGTCATTTTTTTTTGATTGACCAGCCAACAACACGGCGAGAAAAAAAGTCTATAACGACAGCAAGGTGCAACCAGCCTTCTTTTGTCCAGATGTATGTTATATCGCAAACCCAAGCCATATTGGGCTGCAACACAGTGAATTGTCGTTTCAGGAGATTGGGAGAAATTAGCAGATTATGTTTGCTGTCAGTCGTGGCTTTGAATTTCTTTTTTTGCTTCGCCTGGACACCAGCCAGTTTCATCAGAGTACGCGCTTTGTGTTCTCCACACGAAATGCCTGCAGACTGTAATTCCTCTGCAATACGCCTTTTTCCATAAGTCGATCGTGATTTTTTATGAATTGCTCCCGTTCCCGATCTCTGCCTGACAGATTTCTATTTCGCCAACTGTAATAACCACTGCGACTAACGCACATGACTGTGCATAATAAACATAAAGGATATGCCTTCCTCACTGAATCAATAAAGTGATGAAATCTCACGCTGATTCTTTCGCGAAGAAGGCTGCCGCCTTTTTTAGGATTTCA
>CAZIDU010000225.1:0-2632 GCA_964538055.1 uncultured Desulfocapsa sp.
TGGTTGTGCTAACCTAAAAATGACCAGCAAAGAGGTGCTATGCTAACCGAAAGTTGACCACCCTGAGCACAATATTCTTCCTGTGATATGATAAAGAAAAAACCATATCAGAGGGAGGAGAGGAGTTGCTTACAGTGGATCAATATGAGTTTATTCGTACGGCCCATCGGGCCTATGGCAAGAACATCAGCGAATTAGCAAGAATGACCAGCCATTCGCGTAACACAGTGAAGAAGGCATTGCGTGGAGAACACTGGGGTTACCGTGAACGTCAGCAACAGCCGTTTCCCGTCTTGGGCCCTTATCTGGAGACCATTGACAGTTGGTTGACAGCAGATAAGGCTGTTCCGAGGAAACAGCGTCATACCGCACGCCGTGTGTATCATCGTCTTATTGACGAGCATGGCTATAGGGGAGGTGAATCAACAGTCCGGCGCTATGTGAGTATGGCCAAGATAAAACTGGGTCTGGATCGTCCTGGGGCTTTTATTCCCTGCGACCCGGAAGCAGGGTTTGAGGCCGAGGTTGACTGGGGCACGGCCACGGCAGTGATTGGCGGGACGAGGCAGACGATCAAGATATTCTGTATGCGCTCGAAGTATTCGGGTAAACACTTTGTCCGTGCCTACCCGTGTGAGCGGCAGCAGGCCTTTTTTGACGCCCACCTGCATGGTTTCCAGTTCTTTGGCGGCATTTTCCCCGTCCTGATCTATGACAACCTGACCACGGCGGTACGCAAGGTTATGCAAGGCCGCAATCGTATCGAGCAGGACTCCTTTGTCAAGTTTCGATCCTACCACAGCTTCGAGGCGCGTTTCACCAACCCGGCTGCTGGTAATGAAAAAGGAGGTGTCGAAGGGATCGTGGGTTATTCCAGACGTAACTACTTGGTTCCAATCCCGGAGGTAGAGAGCTTGGATGAACTCAACAGGAAACTAGTTGAGCAGTGCCAGGCCTATGGTGGGCATACCATCTCTGGGCGGGAGCACACTGTGGATGAACTCTTCGCTCTGGAGAAGAATCAGCTGCTTGCCATGCCGGAGCACGTCTTCAGCAACCAATTATCCCTGAGCGGCAAGGTGGATAAGTTCGGCACCGTAATTGTGGACAAGAACCGCTACTCTGTTCCGAGCAAGTTTGTCGGTCAGAGCGTAACCGTACTGTTGGGTGTGGATCTGGTGGCCATTTACCTGAAGGGCAAGAAGCTTGCCAAACATGAACGAGTGTACAGTAACAACAAGTGGCAGCTGGATCCGGATCATTACCTGGATCTGCTCCAGAAGCGGCCGATGGCTTTTAACAGTGCCCGTCCCATGCGCCAATGGCGAGCAAATTGGCCTGCATGTTACGAAGGTCTTCTGCTACGATTTCAGCAGGCCCAGGGGGGGACTCGGGGAATCAAAGATTTTATAACGGTTCTGATGCTGCACCGCAGGTATGCGACCGCAGAGGTTGAAGCAGCCGTTGAATTGGCCCTGGAGCAGGGGCTCAGTTCAAGCGAGGGCGTGCACCACCTGCTCATTTATACCAATGATTTCCAGACAGAAACAGCTCCCCTGGACGGCTGGGAATCCATTTCCCCTGCCGACATCGGTCAATATGGACAGCTGGGAGGTATGCAATGAACAAGACTGCCCTCTTTGAGCTTAAGGCTAACCTGAAAGACCTGAAACTGTCGGCCATGGCCCAAGAGCTGGAAACCAGCTTGCGACAGGCGAGAGACACCGGCATAGGGTATGATGACCTGCTTCTCGACTTGACCCGCCTGGAGATTGCATCCCGTGCAGGCAACCGTTTGAAGCGCAGAATCCATGAGGCCCGATTCCCGTTGCTCAAACCCTTGGAGACCTTTGAACTGTCGGCCGTGCCGGAATTGGACATCAGGCTGTTCAGAGAACTTATCACCTGCGAATACATCCGGGAACACCGGAATGTGATTTTCCTTGGCACAAGCGGGACGGGCAAGACCCATATGGCCTCGGCACTTGGTCTGGAGGCCTGTAAAAACAACTACCGGACCCGCTTTGTTACCTGCTATGGGCTGGTCAACGAACTTATTGAGGCCCGGGAAGAGCGTGACTTGCAACGGTTGCTGAAACGATACAGCCGTTACGACCTTCTGATCCTTGATGAGCTAGGGTACATCCCCTTTTCCAAAGAAGGAGCAGAACTGCTCTTCCAGGTTCTTGCCGAGCGCTATGAAAAGGGTTCGGTGATGATTACCACCAACCTTGGATTTGCCGACTGGACCAGGGTTTTCGGGGATCAGGCTATGACCGCGGCCCTGCTGGATAGGCTTACCCACAAGGCCAGGATTATTAGCTGCAGCTGGGAGAGTTATCGACTGAAGCAGAGTCTTAAGAGTAGAGGTTCCGTGAAAGAGGAGAAGACAGGTCAGGGAGGAGAGCAACTGCACCCCGAACAGAGCTAGGTAGGGGATCAATCAATAGTGCTATAACGAAGTAGCGGAAACAAATCAGGAGAAGGCCGCCCCAGCCCCAGCCGGTAACTCCGGTCGCCCTACGGGCTCCCTCCATTACCGGCTGGGGCTGGAACTGCTTTCTTTTAACCAAAGTTCAGGGTGGTCAAATTTGGGTTAGCATAGGTGGTCATTTTTAGGTTGTCATTACCA
>CAZIDU010000226.1:0-2622 GCA_964538055.1 uncultured Desulfocapsa sp.
ATGCCAATGGCCATCTCTGCAATTTAAGTAAAAACGAAAGTAAAGCTTCTTCCTGTTATGTTGCGAGTTGCTCTATCTAATTGAAATTAGAGTGTTTTTGTGGCGTTTTCCTAAAATGTAATATTCATTGTGACATCAATGGGTTATGTCATGTTTGGGAATTGATACTAAACAGCTCACAACATAACTATCTTACTTTAATTAAACTACTCCGGTAATATTTCTATAGGCACTGAAGGGCTACCTAAGTAAGAAATAATTAAATAAGGAAAGAAAACCAGCGATTAAGTCTTTCATATCACTCGCAATAAATTAACCTTTTTAGTGGTTCGCACCATTACACTATAAACAGTTACAAGAATTTTTGAGTTTGTAAACACAAAAAAGTAAAAAAATAAAATATAAAGAATAAGGAGGAAGAAAAAGCAATATTTGCAATATTTTTTTTAAAATTAAAAGGAAAAGACAAATAAAACACACAACATAACTAATCTCGCAGCATAATTCCTGACAGCCGAAGATTTCCCAGAAAACGATGGCTTAATGGGGTACGAAGAGCTTCTTAGAGTTTACTCCCAGCTGAATGGTCGTGGTACTCTGGGCACATAATTTTCTTATGAAGAAAACTTACCTCACGGAAAGTCCTTCATCAAGACTCTGCTCATTTAAATGCATGCCACCGACATAACTAATGCCTTCAGGGGACACATTTGCCTCCTTTGCAAACTCCGGCCACCTAGACACTACACTAAGAATTACATCTATTATCTCTTCAGCTTTCTTGATTTCCATATTATGAGCGACATCAATGAAATCATTGAATATAAACTCGTCTTGTCGGCCATTAATGGCCATTTTGTGAATTTCACCTAAAGCATCTAATGGATTAACCGAAAAGGTAAGATCATAGGCAAGAGACAGATTCCATTGACCTGAATTGTTCATCATATAGCTTATGTTTTTAACATGGTCATCTACATTTCGTGAGATTGCGCTGAAAACCATTCGACGAAACTGTTGTTCTTGCTCCTGGTAGGGGAGTTTTAACATACGCATAACCTGAAACGCACTTTCATATCCGACGGTTCCGACAGGATTCCAGCCAAAGTGGGCAATGTCTGCAAGGGAAAGAACGTGTATTTTCTCATTACCTATCCGATCGAACCTACGAGTCATAAAGTGATTCCTACCATTTTCTTCGAGCAGCCGGCATTCGCTTATCTTTATACCACACTCTGTGGCCATAAGACTGTAGGCATATTCAATTTTACAGTCATCTTTTGTCCTTCCAAATGTATTTTGAATATCATCAGAAATACCATCAAATTTTATAATCCAATGGTCGTAGCCTTCGGGAATCTCAGCTTGCCCAGAGAGCACATGATTATCACCATTAATAGCAATAACAGCTTTTGGCACCGCACCACCGGCTGAGATACCAACACGTAAGATATCAAGCATAGCTGCAGCTTTTTCGTGATCATCTCCACCAACACGAACATCAAGATTTTTTCGTTCTGTCAACACATCCTGGGCAAGCTCCATTAATTTAGTCACCTCAACACTGACCGAATCCTTTAAGCTATCCGGGGCGTTTACTGGTGAGTATTCCAATGCACCCATACCCCTTGTCCCTATATAACAGAGGCGTTCAACTGGATTGAACGATCTGGGATCACGACCTTGGCGAGATAACCAAGCATCTATGACACTGTTACCAAAATTATCAGGGAGAGAACTTGCCAATAACCCTGGCAGTCCTTTGAATGTCTCACGATCAATATTTGGAAAAGCGAATATATGGCCAGAACGAGCCTTGCTCAAACCCAAATGAATAGGTGAGATATCGAGGTTTTTGGTCAAGAAAGAGGGCTCATACTCAAAAGCAGCATATCCCTTGTCGTTCATCCAGGTTACAGCACCAACAGTATCTCCCCACAATTTTACATATGCTGTATTATAGCCAGATTTCTTCATACTTTATTGTTTCCCGGACGCTCTTTTACGTTTGCGATCTTCGAGTTTTGCAAGTTGCAAAGGGCTGATCTCAGTTTCAGGCAAAAATGTATCAAAGTTGTCCAGAGTGTCTAAGGCCCTCATCACTTTGATTAGCGTGAGCAAGGTTGTCTCGCCTTTTTCAGCCCCTTGAATAGCAGTGATAGAGAGACCTGCAGACTCAGCTATATCTTTCTGTTTTCTGTTGGATTTCAACCGCAAGGCTTTTAGGCGACCACCAAGCTCTTTTGCTACGGCCTTGTCTGTCATTGCAAAATACATATTTATAAACCTTATTATTAAACTCTTACGAGAGACACAACGCCTTTGAATGGTATTATTACTATATTATAAATAATATATTTTTTCAAGAACATGAGGTTAAAGTCTTCAAAAAAAAGTGGAATAGCTATATCCTCACAAACTACGGCACACGATGGCAATGCAGTTACTCAATATTGATGCAGACCTGGTCACAATTGAATTGTTTTTTTATAAGAGTTGTGAAGAGGGAAGAGTTGGGAGATGCCATTGGCAATCTCTCCAATTTAAGCAAACCCGCAAGTAAAGACTATTCCTGAAAATGTCTGTAATTACAAATGGATGAGAAACGAACAATTCAGAATT
>CAZIDU010000227.1:0-2427 GCA_964538055.1 uncultured Desulfocapsa sp.
TCATTCTCCATATGTTATAAGAGTTCTGTGGCAGCAAGTCGTACATGCTCAGCGGTAACCATTGATTTTTCACTTTTTGCAGCAGCAATGATTGATCCTCGTGCGAGATGGTTCGCTTTTCTAAATAGACCGCCCGCTCCCTGATGAACAGCGGTAACAGCTTCTTCTTCAAACAAAGAATTTTTCACTCCAGCCAAGTTCTGATGGTGATTCAGGTATGTTTCCATTGCTTCACGGTCAACTCCCTGCAGATGTTTTTTAGCAACTACTCTGGATGCGAGGGGAAGCGAATCTCTAAATCGAAGATTTTCCACAAGATTATTCTGTCCTGCCAATATCAAGGGTAGAAATGGTTTGGAATCATTCTCGAATTGCGTCAGGGTATGTAACTCTGCAAAGACCGGCAGGCGTAGGAGCGAGGCTTCATCTATGACAAGAACAACCTTCATTTTCTTCCCCTGAGACAATTCCAGTACTTCCTGTTTTATCGTTTTTGTAAGAAGCGCCCTCGAATTACTGGTAATATCGATGCCCATTTCATTTATGATCTGCCGGTACAGTTCAAGTATGGAACCGGAAGTAGCAGTGACATAAATCACCCGATATTTTGATGGATGCAGGTTGCCTGTTACATGGCGCAGTGCAGTGGATTTGCCACTACCAATTTCACCAGTAACTAATGCCACAGCACCCAGCCTGATTGCATATTGGATGCGTTCAGTAACTGCCTTGATGGTCGGGGTGACAAGAATTTCTCTAAGACTGATATCTGCAGAGAACGGTTCCCGCTGCAGCCCGAAGAACGCCCGATACGTTTCGCTCATTATTCACCCTCCCATAATTGTCCCGATTCAGGTGTTACTTCTTCTCCGCTGAGTTCAAGGTCATTGTTTTTATCCCGCTTAACTCCACAGTTGACATGAAGGTCAACAGCAGCAAGGAAGCCGTATGACTTTTGTTTCCATTTCACTTCGATTTCTTCAGGAGAGCTCTCATGAAACAGCACCTCCACCCGTTCCCCGACCAGAGTGGCAGGGGCTTCGAATAGCCTGTTCTGTACCATTATGGTTCTGTCTTTATTGACTCTGCGGCGAAGAACGGAGCGGAAATGATCTTTTAGATCCCTTGGTGCTGCACGTACGCACTCAAGTTTGGCTGTAAACCGTTTGAATGGTGATTGACTTGTCGCTGAATGGCGACGTGTATGATACGTTTCGTGCAGCCATAAATCAAAGGCCATATTTATTTCGTCCAGAGTTTCCCCACTGAAACATGGAAGGAACTCGGTTCGTACCGTTTTGAAGAATCTTTCAATTTTCCCTTTCCCCTGGGGAGTGTACGGCTTGGCATGAATCAGAGCAATCCCCAAAGAAGCTGCAGTGAACTGCAGTTGTTTTGATTTGTAAGCAGCACCATTATCAACATACAATTTACGGGGAAGCCCTCTGGTCAACAAGGCCTGTTCGAAGGCAACTTTGAACGAGATGAGAGATTCGGAGATATAGAATTTTCCATGAGTAATCAGTCGGGAATGATCATCTATAAAGGCAATCAGATACACCTTCCTGGCTCGTTCTTTGCCTACTTCCAACTTGGGCCCGTGCATAACATCGCTTTGCCAGAGATCGTTTGGAAATTCAGCTTCAAACTTCCGTCTGTCCACGGCTTGAGATGGAGTTTTCTTCATTAACCCCTGTGCATTTAAGAAGCGATAGAGAGTAGATAAATCTGCAGATGCATCAGCGGGTAGGATGCCACGCTTTTGAGCCTTATCCCGAACGAGACGAACCGGTAACTCCGGTAATTCCTTGCGTAACTGAATCAGTCCCAGACAGGTGTTTTTGTCATATACCCGAGCTTTCCCCAAGTCTTCACGATTCTTGGGAAAGAGAGCGACAATTTCTTCTCCGCTTCCCCTGTACAAAGAAATCCAGCGCAATATTGTACTACGACCGATACTGGTTCTGTCTGAATACGGGATATTCCATTTTTTATCGCACTTTGCCCGCAGCAGTTTTTCCTGTTCACCAAATGGTGGCTTTACTCCATTCACAAACTCATGAATTATACTGAATCTGAATGCGGCAACTTCCTGTTTTTCTTTTTCTGTCATCTGAAACCTCCTTTTAGATGAATTTCATGAAGCCTAATTCATCTAAAGTCACCGACAACGGCAACCTTCACTGGAGTTTGCAACAACAGGAATGTGTCGCAAATTATATGGAACTGCTGACAGGGGTGTGACCGATGGAAACAAAATAATCAAAAGCGGCAAGAATACCTTTGTCCCATGTATCTGAGAGACGCGCTTTTATTTGTTTTTTCAGATTTAGCAGCCAATGACGATGTCTTGAATGGGACTGACCTGGAGGCCAGCGTCCTGTTCTCAGGCGCTCAGAAATAAAAAAACGGATTGTATCTTTAGAT
>CAZIDU010000228.1:0-2415 GCA_964538055.1 uncultured Desulfocapsa sp.
TTTATGTCATTGTTTTTACTCAGTGATGTTCAATTCTTTGCAACACCTTTTACTACAATGAATAAAGAAACAATAAGATCTTAAAACACCAGAATTCTCTAACTGGATTGTATTGTTCTTAAGATCCGTCACGAAAAACGAGTTATCAATAAAGCTGTCTACCTGGCCTTAGGCATTAATATTGAAGGCCATAAAGAGCTGCTGGGAATATGGGTTGCTGAAACTGAAGGAGCTAAATTCTGGCTGTCAGTGCTGACTGAATTGCAGAATCGTGGGGTAGAGGAAATTTTAATTGCTTGTGTGGATGGTTTCAGTGGCTTTCCTGACGCTATCCACACTGCCTTTCCCGCTGCCAAGGTCCAGCGGTGTATTCTTCATATAGTTCGTAATTTATTGAAGCTTGTCCCATGGAAAGACTACAAGAAAATTACTGCCGATTTAAAGAGAATTTACCAGTCTGCGACAGAACAAGAAGCTTGTATTGAACTCGATCATTTTGCTGAGAAATGGGATGATAAATATCCTGGAATAAGTAAATCCTGGCGTAATAACTGGCCAAATCTGATTACTTTTTTTGACTATCCACCAGATATAAAAAAGGTAATCTATACAACAAATACAATAGAATCGCTAAACAGTGTTATCCGTAAGTCTATCAAGACCAGAAAACTGTTTCCAAATGATAATTCAGCAATAAAGGCGTTTATCTGGTAATATAATCTGCATCAAAAAAATGGACTATGCCAATAAGAAACTGGAAACCAGCCATAAATCGGTTTATGATTGAGTTTGAAGAGCAACTGGCTCCATATGTATAAAACGTGTAGTTACACAGAATAATTTACAGGCTCTTGAAACCAGAAACGGTAATTGTCCGGTTAAGACTGAACAACCACATTTTAGATTTGCGGTAAAAGACTAACACTCTGGCTTTTCTTTTCCGCACACCGAAAACCCAAAACCGCCCTTTCACTTCTTTTTCTTAATCCCATATTTTTTCATCTTATACTGCAACAAACTCTTGGTAATTCCCAACTTTTCAGCTGCTCTAGACTGTACATACGCCGTTTCATCCAAGGCCTGATTCAGCATTCTATCCTCAATAGCATAGAGGACATCATTAAGTCCTGCTCCTGCAGGAATAATCTGATCGAGATCAAGGTTCTGGCCAAAAGCCTTTTGTTTATCGCTCCCGAGAGATTCAGGTTGTACATCATCTCCTCTGATTTCACTGTCATCACAGAGAATAGCTGCTCGCTCAATGGTATTTTCAAGTTCTCTGACATTTCCCTCCCAGGGGAGACTCACCAAAAGCCGCATAGCCTCTTTGGTAATGCTAATATCTGATTTTCCGAGGCGATCGGCGTTACTTTTAACAAAGTAGTTCACCAGCAGGGGGATGTCATCCTGACGTTCTCTCAAGGTCGGTAATGCCAGATGAATAACATTAAGACGATAATAGAGATCTTCACGGAAATTGCCGTTATTCACTTCCTCTTTTATTTCCCGATTGGTGGCACTGACTATTCGGACATCAACGCGTAAGGTTTTTGTGCCACCCACCCGCTCAAAACACTTTTCCTGAATAGCACGTAGTAGCTTGGCCTGAAGAGCCAGGGGGATTTCCCCAATTTCATCAAGAAAAAGAGTCCCTGTATCTGCCAGCTCAAACCGTCCCTTACGCATGGCGACAGCTCCTGTGAAGGCACCCTTTTCATGTCCAAACAATTCACTTTCAAGAAGATTTTCAGCAAGTGCAGCACAGTTTACAGTGATAAAAGGTTTATCGGCTCGAGGACTGTTGTAATGGATGGCTTTGGCCACAAGTTCCTTACCGGTACCGCTTTCCCCGGTTATTAAGACCGAAGATGGGGTGGGAGCCACCTTTTCAATCAACTCATACATCTGCTGCATGTGTCTGCTTTTTCCAACCATTCCCGAATATCCGGTCCGCTCCAGCATTTCTTTACGAAGTCTGCTGTTTTCCCGAAGAAGAGAATAATGGTGAACTGCTTTGTTAATATTTACCAGCAGTTCATCATTGGAAAATGGTTTGGCAAGGTAGTTGTATGCACCCGCCTGCATCGCAGCAACAGCTTTTTCAATTTCTGCAAAGGCGGTAATCATGATAACCGGCAGATTGGGGTTGCTCTCTTTAATCCTGTCCAATAGCTGCAGACCATCCATACCAGGCATCTGCATATCGGTGACAACAAGGTCGAGATCAACGTCTGCTACCTGTTCCATTCCTTCTTTTCCGGAAGAAGCAGTAAAGACCTCAAAGCCTTCATCGCGAAGCAGTTCAGAGAGAACAATGAGATAATTGGGTTCATCATCAACTACAAGTATTGAGTACATAATGGTAACTATTCACCGAAATTGAGTTTGAGTCGGAATTGCATAACGAATACGCTG
>CAZIDU010000229.1:0-2274 GCA_964538055.1 uncultured Desulfocapsa sp.
ATAATCGCCGTGACTTGTGCATTTTTAACACTGAATTTTTCAAGGAACCCTTAAGAGAATCTGGGAAATGGCACACTCTGATACAAAACTGTTGTTTAGGTTAAGAAGAATACTTGAGAAGAAGTGTTTTCGACCATATCTATGGAAAAGGTACAATTTGATTTTCATTTATGAATTGAATAAATTTTGGATAAAATTCTTTTGTAAAAGCAATAACCTCTTTTTTTGCCTGACTAGCATCGGTAACTTCCAGAGGAATTGAAACCCGAATAAAAGCATGCTGCTCACCCTTATTAGTAAGTTTATTATAGGCAACATTGGTTTTGTTTTTAAATGCCTTCGTATTTGTATCATGGTGCGCCTGGAACCAATACAAGACAAGTTCTTTTTGTTTACCTAACGAGGTTATTATCTCGTTATAGTTCACAACAAATGGGGGAACACTCATGGTTAGAGCAGGGATTTGTTCCTCAATCACCCAGCCTTGACTCGGATAACAAATCAGCGGCGAATGGGCAGCTGAAGCTTTATCGGCTGTATAATAATACCCGATATAAAGAGTTATCTTCCCATTTGGCCCCTGGTAATCCGTAAATAAATAGTCATCCAACTTCAACAAACTGAGAACATTTTCTTCCATCTCAACATGTCGAAGGATCTTATATCCATCAATGTGCTCAAAATATTGCTTTATTGCTTGTTTGTTAACATGTTCCGTCCCACTTCTGGTGTATATAAATACGCATGTAACACAAAACAACACACTCAATATCAACAGTTTTCTGTTCATTTTGTTTCCCAAAATTCCAGTACCTTATGGATAAATAATAACATAATAAGGGCAATGGCGAAAATCAGCAAGCCAGTTAATGTATGTAGAAACCCTTCAGAAAGATCCAGTTGGAAGAAATGATAGAGCAGAATCATCGAACTTACCCGGATGATATTCACAATAATCGCTATCGGTAAGCTGGTAAGGAGCAAAACAACCTTGGAAACTTTCTTTGTCAGCATGAAATACCCCATAATCAAACTCAACGTCAGAAGAGTAATTAACGATCGCATTCCGCTGCATGCTTCTACAACCTCGAAGCTTTTCCCTGGCGCATTCATCACATTTCCTTCGCGAAAAATGGGAACACCAAAGAGTTCAACCAGTATCTCACTCAATTGTGAGACTTTTAGTTGCAAAGGAAAGGTTAGTTTTATGTAGAGCTGATCCGGGACCGGGATAAGAATCAGAAGAAGAACTAAAGGCATAAAAAGTGTCTGTATTGATTTAATACCGAGCATATAAATCAGAACGCCAACAATCGTGAAATACAGCGACAGAGAAATAAAGGTAGGTACTTGAGTCAGTAAAGCAAAAAGATAACAGATGGTTGACAGAATAACAAGAAACAGACCAAGCATTGAATAGTGTGGTTTATCCTCAAGCAGGGTCGTTTTTTTTCCCCACACCATGTACAGAAGAATAGGAAAAGTTAAAAATGCATGGCTATACTCTTCAGAGTTTAACCATTTTCCCACAAGGATCTGAAAGGCTGGAAAATAGGCGGCAACAAAAAGTGCAAATGCCAGTAAGCCCGGAAATATTAACTTTGTGCTAAACTGTCCAAGTCGCATTATGCAGCCCCCTTTGATTTCAAAACAGCAGCAGGTGTTTTAAATAATATCTTAAAATCCAACCCTAGAGACCAGTGTTCGATATATTCAAGGTCAAGCTCAAGCCATTTATGAAAAGGCAAGTCACTTCGTCCTGAGATCTGCCAGATGCAGGTAAGCCCTGGTTTGACACTGAAGCGTCTGCGTTGGATCCCTCTGTCAAACAAATCCACATCTCTGATGGACATGGGCCTGGGACCCACCAGGCTCATATCTCCACGCAACACATTGAATAACTGAGGGAGTTCATCGATACTGGTTTTTCGTATAAAAGCCCCCACTCTGGTGACACGGGGATCATTTTTCATTTTAAAAATGGGACCATCTGCTTCATTTAGATGCTCCATTTCCTTTAGTTTTTCTTCGGCATCCACATGCATTGAACGTAATTTAAACATGGGAAAATATCGTTTTTTCAGACCTACACGTTGCTGAACAAAAACCACTGGCCCAGGAGAGTCCATTTTTATGGCGATGCCAGCAACCGCCAGTAACGGAAGGACTACAGGCATTGCAAGCAGGGTGACAGAAAAATCAAAGATGCGTTTAAAAAGCAGTTGTAAACTGTCCTGAGCAACAGATTCTAGGGTTAATAACGGTATTTGACCA
>CAZIDU010000230.1:0-2262 GCA_964538055.1 uncultured Desulfocapsa sp.
TAATCGCCGTGACTTGTGCATTTTTAACACTGAATTTTTCAAGGAACCCTTAAGCAAAGAAAAGACAATGGAAGAAGAAAAACATGCCGTGGAGATACGATTACGCCGGGCCCAAAAAATGGAAGCCATTGGACTCATGGCAGGAGGTGTTGCCCACGACCTGAATAATATTCTCAGCGGTATCACTGGCTATCCCGAACTGCTGCTGTTACAACTTCCCGCAGAAAGCGAACTTCGGCAACCTATTGAGGCCATCAAGGATTCCGGGAAACGTGCAGCGGCCGTGGTTGCAGATCTTCTCACCGTGGCCCGTGGTGTTGCCATCAACAAAGTCACGTCAAACATGAATACCCTGGTAACAGAGTATCTGGATTCACCGGAGTGCGATCAACTCCGTTCCACACATCAACATATTCAATTCCGGAAAAACCTCACCAAAGAACTGCCAAACTTCTCCTGTTCTCCCATACACATCAAAAAATGCATTATGAATCTAGTGACCAATGGTGCTGAGGCCACGGATCAACCCGGAGCCATAGCTCTCAGTACCACAACGGTTGTCCCAAATCAGCCGTGGGCAAAAGAGCACGGACTGCGGCAGGTGGAATATATACTCCTCACGGTTACCGACAGCGGTACTGGAATTCCCCAGGAGAACCTTGAACACATCTTTGAGCCCTTTTATACAAAAAAAGTTATGGGCAGAAGTGGCACTGGCTTAGGATTGGCAGTGGTATGGAACACAGTGGAAGACCATCATGGAAAAATATTCGTAGAGAGCAGTGAAACAGGGACACGTTTTCAACTCTACTTTCCTGTCTGTGACCAAAAAAATATCATTCAAGCCAGGGATAACACAGCGCAGGTGTGTACTGGCAGCAACAAGCATATTCTGGTTATCGATGATGAACCGGTTCTACGGGACATTGCCTGTCAAATGTTACAGACGCTAGGCTACACCGTCGATTCTGTGAGTTCCGGTGAACAGGCCATCGAATTCCTAAAGGACACCCCCGTCGATTTACTTATGATAGACATGTTGATGGATCCCGGGATGAATGGACTGCAAACATATAAGGAGATCCTTAGTTTTTTGCCTGGTCAAAAGGCCATTATTGTCAGTGGTTACTCTAAGAGTGATGATGTCAAATCTGCTTTGAGTATTGGTGCAGGAGCTTTTATCAAAAAACCATATTCAATGGAACAGCTGGGGCGCACTCTACAAGAAGTATTAACCACTCAGACAAATCAGTAATTCGTTAATGGCTATCTTCTCCTCCTTTTCGCAGTTGTGCATTGTTTTTTCACTGCAGATTCTTCTTTGCAGTAACGCAGGAGCTACTACTGAAAACACCCCTGGAGTCCTGCTCCTTGGACAGTCATGTGCCTTAAGCGGACCGGCCAAAAATCTCGGTCTGAAAATGAGAACCGGTTTACAGGCAGCTTTTGCCGAAATTAATGATAACGGGGGAGTAAAGGGACAGACAGTTCGCCTGCGCAGTAAAGATGATGGCTATGAACCGGACCGGGCAATCAAAAACACCCTGGAACTTATTCGGGACGATCAGGTTTTTCTCCTCATCGGCGAGGTTGGTACTCCAACGTCTAAGGCAGTTATTCCAATCATTGAACAGTATAAAGTTCCTTTTTTTGCCCCTCTTACCGGAGCAGAACTGCTCAGAACTCCTCACACCCCTCACGTGATCAACATTCGAGCCAGTTACTATCAGGAAATGGAATCTCTGGCAGCCTACCTTATTGATTCCCTGCAACTGCAACGTATCTCCTGTTTTTATCAGAACGACAGCTATGGATTTGCAGGACTTGAAGGTATTAAACTTGCCCTGAAGAAACGAAACTTACAACTTGTATCCGTTGGCAGTTATGAGAGGAACACCGTTGCCGTCATGGGGGGCCTCAAGGATATATACAAAGAGATACCTGAAGCAGTTATTCTGGTTGGAACCTATGCCGCCTGCGCCGAATTTATCAAGCTCAGCAAGGCCAAACAACCGGGAGAAAGAATCTACGGCAATATATCCTTTGTCGGCACCGAGAGTCTCAAGGATGCCCTGGGAGAGTACGGTGAAGATGTCATAGTCTCCCAGGTTGTCCCCTTTCCCTGGAATGATCAGATCCCACTTGTCCGCAAATACCAGCAGGCCATGCACAAATACCAGAGGAACCATCCATTGGGTTTTATCAGCTGGGCCTCTTGCAAAATAGAAATCCAAAGAATACCGACATAACACGCTGAAAATA
>CAZIDU010000231.1:0-2155 GCA_964538055.1 uncultured Desulfocapsa sp.
AGTCTGGGCTATGCGTTACGTAATTATATTGCGCGAATTCGAAAATCTTACTTGCATAACATTCATGGGTTTGCGGCATTAACGAATTTTCAACGCCAAAAGCTCATACAAGAAGGATATGCAGCCGAAAGAATTCAGATCGTACCCAATATGAGTCAACCTGCCCGTAAAACAGACGCCGCCCCTCTCGGTAATTATATTGGTTATGTTGGGAGAATCAGCCCGGAAAAAGGAGTAAACAATCTCCTTGAAGCGGCAAGCAAACATCCATACATCAACTTTCAGGCGGCAGGCGGTTATGATAAAGCGCCAGAACTTGTTGACAAAGCTCCGCAAAATTTCCTTTTTAAAGGTCACCTGACACGCGAGTCCGTAAATTCCTTCATAAGCCAAAGCAGAATCATTATAATGTGCAGTATTTGCTATGAAGGCTTTCCCGCTGTACTCGTTGAAGCCATGCTCCGAGGTCGTCCGGTGATTGGTTCACGCCTTGGCGGTATCCCTGAAATTATAGATGATGGCATCACAGGTCTGCTTTTTGAGGCTGGCAATGCAAAGGATCTGGGGGAAAAAATCCAGTATCTTTGGGATAATCCTGAACTATGCCGAAAGCTAGGAGAGGCAGGAAGAGAAAAGGCGCTGCGGGAGTACACGCCCAATGTCTATTATGAAAGGCTCATGGATGTATACAAAAAAGCCGAGAAAATATGTAGCAATGAGCCCTTAACGAAATGAAGTTAACACAACTACTGCAATAAATTGAAGACACAAATTTCACTTATCATTCTACAATATCAGTCCAGACTTTTAAGTTATGAATACGAATAACAGCGAAAATATTCTTGGCTATCAGGTGACAACAAAGAGCATCAAAGAATCAATCCAGAAAATAACCTCCTGGATTGATTCCGATGTACAACTGAAAGTCTTTGTCTGCGCCAACCCCCATTCACTGGTTGAAGCACGCCATGACCCTTTATTCCAACAGGCCCTACATGGAGGGAACCTGATCGTTCCTGACGGGACTGGGATCGTCCTTGCCTCAAAACTTTTAGGTGGTGCCATTCGCCAACGAGTTACGGGAAGTGATATCTTCTGGGGATTAAGTGCTGCTTTAAATACATCCGGTGGCAAAAGTTATTTCTTTCTGGGTTCAACTGAAACAACCTTAGCCGCAATCAAAGAAAAAATGGCTATGGAGTATCCCAATATCAAGTTTTCCGGTTCCTATTCACCGCCCTACAAACCTGAGTTCAGTGAAGAGGATAGCCAGAAGATGGTGGAGGCCGTCAATGTGGCCCAACCCGATGTGCTGTGGGTTGGCATGACCGCACCGAAGCAGGAAAAATGGATCCACCAGCATCGGGACCAGCTGGGCGTTAAGTTTATCGGAGCGGTGGGAGCTGTCTTTGATTTTTATGTGGGCAATATCAAGCGCTCCCATCCTCTCTTTCAGAAAATAGGACTGGAATGGTTACCACGCCTCATTCAGGAGCCCAGGAGATTATTTAGACGGAACTTCATTTCAAGCCCCATTTTTATAGGGATGGTACTTAGACAGCGTTTCAGATCCCCAAAGCAGTAATGCCCGTCATGACAGGAATATGTATACAGTAGTATTTCCCGCAGGTATTTTGCACTTTCTTCAGTATACTTTTACTGAAGAGAAAGAACATCTGTTTTCCAATACCATTTTGTTACCCTGGATAGTAGAGTTGTCTTATGAATAAAGGAGACGAAACACCCCTGGCAGCAATAAAAGACGAAGAACGACTTTTGCTCTATTGTGCCCAAATAGAGTTTACCCCCAAAGAACTGGATCATTTTACAGAATTAGCTTTCAGTAAACTTAATTGGAATGAAATTCTCTTGGCCGCATCGCGCCATGCTTTACTGCCCCTTCTCTATAACAAAATTAAAATTTACCAAAAAGCTCTACCAACCTCTACTTATAGCACTCTCAAAGATATTTCTTTAAAAAACTGTGCACACTGTCTTCTATTGACAAGTTCTCTTATATATATTTTAAATCGATTTCAGCAAGAAGATATTATGGCTGTCCCTTTTAAAGGGCCTGTTCTTGCTTTGTCACTCTATAATAACACCTGAATTCAAGTGATAAGTGCATAGCCCATTATTTTTTGGACATTAACGC
>CAZIDU010000232.1:0-2076 GCA_964538055.1 uncultured Desulfocapsa sp.
GAAACTGGGGACATGACCCAATTCGTCTTTGTCTTTTGAATTGAGATCGTGTCCCTCGATTCCGGATAAATATTGTGTTGTTCAATCGCATGGTGAATAGTTACACAAACAGCTCATTTTCTCCTTCAGAATGAAAGTAATATATGATTTTTTATCTCTCATTAACTATGATAGTTGCGGAAACAATTCCACTTGATCATTTAACCTTTCACAGAATCTTTAACTGTGTTTTTTTAATGTATGTTTAATATATGTCTAACAAAATAGTCTTAAGGCGCCTGTACGAACTCATTCGGCCCTACAAAAATCTCTTTATGGTGGCCATGGTAGCAGCCCTTGCCGTCGCCGGCTTGAGTGCTCTCCAGGCATATATGGTCAAGCCTCTGCTGGACAAAATCTTCGTTGAGAAAAGTTCCTACTTTCTCACTATTCTTCCAATTGCCCTTATTCTTCTCTTTATGGTCAAGGCGTTTTTCTACGGTCTTAACTTCTATATTCTTGAAAAAATTGGCCAAACTGTCATCCGCAATATGCGCAACAAAGTTTTCGAGCACATCCACCTGCAATCACTATCTTTTTTCCACAAAACACCCACAGGCGAGCTGATTTCCCGGGTTATTTCTGATATTAATTTTATGCAGGGTGCAATATCAACTGTGGTTGTAGGTCTGCTACGTGATTTTTTACAGGTTGTTTTCCTACTCATTGTCATTTTTACCATGGACTGGAAACTGGCCATGCTTTCCCTTATTTTCCTTCCTACGGCTGCAGTACCAATCGTTAAATTCGGCAGGGCTTTTCGCCGAATCGGTACCACTATGCAGGAGCAAATTGCCGATGTCTCCAACGCCATGCACGAGTCCATCACCGGTGCGCCAGTGGTTAAGGCATTTACCATGGAAAAATATGAGTCCAAACGTTTTTCTGTACAGGTACATATGCTCTTTGACACCATGATGGAGAAGGCCAAATACCGCTGTCTTCAGCATCCCTTAATGGAAGTAATTGGTGGTATTGGTATGGCCCTTATTATCTGGTTTGGAGGCAAAGAAGTCATAGCTGGCAACTCCACACCCGGAACGTTTTTTGCCTTCCTGACAGCTCTGGTAATGATCTATGAGCCGATCAAGGCAGTCAGTAAGATTAATGCAACCATTCAACAGGGCCTCGCTGCGGCAGTCAGAATTTTCCAGTTACTTGATCAAAAGCCGGATATCCTCTCCAAACCTGGTGCTCAGAACCTTGCACCTTTTCAGAAAGCTATCACTCTTCGGGATTTACAGTTCAGCTACGATGGTAAAACTCCTGTATTGAAGGATATTAATCTTACCGTTCCTGCAGGTGAAATTCTTGCCATTGTTGGTCCCAGTGGTTCTGGTAAATCAACTCTCACCAGTCTGATCCCCAGATTTTTTGATATCGAAAATGGTTCTTTACTTATTGATGAGATGAATATCAAAGACGTAACACTGAAATCACTCCGTAAACAGATTGCCATTGTCACTCAGCAGACAATTCTCTTTAACGATACCATTCGTGCAAATATTGCCTATGGTGACCAAGAGAAATCAGAAGAAGATATTGAAAAAGCAGCAGATGCCGCCCACGCCCTCACCTTTATAAAAGAACTTCCCGAAGGCTTTGACACGATTATCGGCGAATCCGGGATCAGACTTTCCGGGGGTGAAAGACAGCGCCTCTCCATTGCCAGAGCCATCCTGAAGAATGCGCCCATTCTTATACTTGACGAGGCCACTTCAGCACTCGATACGGAATCGGAACGTGAAGTGCAAAAAGCTCTTGAAAACCTTATGATGGATCGTACCACCCTTGTTATAGCCCATCGTCTGTCCACCATCAAAAATGCGGACAGGATTATTGTTATAAAGGATGGAGAGATCGTTGAAGAGGGAACCCATGATGAACTACTCAGTCTTAATGGTGAGTATGAAACGCTTTATAACATGCAATATCGAGACTGATTGATACCCTTGTTCTGCCTGCATAATGAAAAAAAATCAGTAACTTGTATGATGATTTATTGAGTGAAACGATTTAATAAATCATCTGTGAAAA
>CAZIDU010000233.1:0-2016 GCA_964538055.1 uncultured Desulfocapsa sp.
GGATACAGAATGTTGATTGCCTTGTATGTCTGGTGTCCGTTCATACCCGGGTCCATCAGCATATCTAAAAGTACCAGATCAACGGGATGGCCTAGGAGATAGGTGACAGCACTTTCACCACTGTCTACGGTGTGAACTTTGTAACCAAGTTTTGTTAGTATTCTGTGAGCGATATCTCGCTGTATCCGTTCGTCATCCACCACCAGAATACTTGCTGTTCCCTGTAGATCTTTTTTTACATCATCTTTGTGGCCCTGTTTCTTTGCCGCGGTGACAGGAAAGTAGAGTGTGAAGGTGGTGCCCTGGTCATCGCTTGTGACATCAATTGTGCCCTTGTGCTCCTGCACACTGTTCCAGACCACTGCCAGTCCCAGGCCTGTGCCACTCCTGCCCATTACCTTTTTGGTGTAAAAGGGCTCGAAGATATGTTGCAGGACGTCGGCGGGTATTCCGGAGCCACTGTCGCTCACCTGCAGGGCAACATATTCACCCGCTTCTAATAATGGAATCTCAGGAGGATGGTCGGCGAAGGTTTTGCGGGCGGTGGAAAGAACGATTGTACCTGTTATCTCAATGGCCTCAAATGCGTTGTTTGTTAGATTCATTAAAATTTTCTGGATATGAACTGGGGAACATTTACAGTTTGGTAGATTACTCTCAAGGTGTAGCTCTAATGAAATTTCCGGGTAGAACAGTTCCTGTTTTTTATACTCGGGAGAGGCAAGATAATTTTTTATCATATCGTTGATGCATATGATTTCGTACTGACTAGCAACACCACGGGCCACTGTGAGGAGATCAGCAACTACTGCAGCAGCCCGCAACCCCGATGTGTGGATCTCTTCAATGGGTTTTCTGAGCTTGCTGTCCAGGGGCAAGTCGAGGAGCAATAGCTCAGGATAACTGATAATTCCTGAAAGGATGTTGTTGAGGTCATGGGCAACGCCACCTGCCATAAGCCCTAATGATTCCATTTTCTGATGTCGCAGGAGTCGCGTTTGAATCAGCTTATTTTCCGCTTCTGCCTCCATGCGCTCATTCATTTCCTGAGTGATTCTGCTGTTTGCCTCCACAAGTTGTATCGTTCGCTGCTGTACTCTTTTTTCAAGCATATTCCGTGCATTGCGCACATGCTCCTGTTCTGTATGGAGTAAGGTTTTTAGGAAAAAATCCCGACGGATATAGCGTTCAATGGTGTAGCAGGAGAGCATACCTATCAGGTTGGCTCCAATAAAGAAAAAATTGTTATTGATAAGGAAGAAGACGGGTGTTTCTATGACACTGAGGGTCACATATTCATAGATGAAGACAAGGAGCCAGCAGGTGGAGCATGCCCAGATAAACCTCAGCTTTATCACGGTGTATAACATCATACAGACAAGAATCAACCCGGCATAGTACGAAAAATTCGCTGGCGGTGGCGCCAGAAGGATCATCATTATAATGCCAATCCCTGCCAGAAAACCCATGCAGGCAACAAGAGGCTGCATGGCTCTTTTAAAGAGAGGGGAGAATGAAAAGAAAAATGTACCCAGTGCCAGGGGACAAAAAATCACATAACGAAACAGCCAGAAGAGCTGTTTCTTTTCAGGGATGAGATATGCGTCAAGGATGCCAAAAAATGCATACAATACAAAACCCAGCAGACAGGCAAAACGAACGATCGGCAGTGAACCGATGAAATAATCATCGAGGAATTGTTTCTCCAGATGCCCCTGAGTTCCACGGAAGGCGAGAGTAATCGGATGCAGTTGCATCTTTTCACTGTTGTTTAAAGCTGGCTCTGTTTTTCTCGCCTGTTTTATCATGGGACTCCGTGGATGAGTGGGAACTGCTGATGCTCCCGGAAGCGGGACTTCAGTCCCGCCAATTACCTTTTTGGGGCGTGGCTAAAGCACCACTTCCAGGGGGGGGGGTAAGTCAGGTGCTGCCTGAAAAAATGTTCAAATTATTTATTATTTGGTAACTTGTATGATGATTTATTGAGTGAAACGATTTAATAAATCATCTGTGAAA
>CAZIDU010000234.1:0-1946 GCA_964538055.1 uncultured Desulfocapsa sp.
AAGCACGCCCCATGCGGCGAAAATTCTTACTTGGTGCAATTTTTTAAATTGGCTGTCAGTTTTTCATGCTCGTAGAGTGTCTAACTCCGACAGACTCCTAGCATTACTTAATACTGAAGAAGATGGAAACAGAAAAACAGCATAAGATTGAAGTCGTGGCCATTATTCCGGCCAGATATCACTCAAACAGATTCGAAGGAAAGCCACTGGCACTCATAAATGGAAAGCCCATGATTCAACATGTTGTTGAACGTGCAAAATCCGTGGAGCTACTCAGTAGGGTGGTCGTTGCCACCGATGATCAACGTATTGCTGATTGTGTTGCGGAGTTTGGCGGCGAATATGTTATCACTCGAAGTGATCATGTGTCGGGCTCTGACAGGCTAGCAGAAGCCGCCGAGTTACTTGATATTTCCGAGCATGATGTGGTGGTCAATATTCAGGGTGATCAACCTCTTTTTAATGCAGAAGTGATCGAACAGGTGGCAGGACCACTGCTTGCCGACCCATCGCTGCCAATGTCGACCCTTATATATAAAATTATACGACCCGAAGAAATAAATGATCCCAATCATGTCAAGACTGTTTTTGATCATGATAATAATGCGCTCTATTTTTCGCGGGCCCCTGTTCCTTTTCAGCGAAACCCTGAAGACGAAATTGTTCCGACCTATTACAAACATCTTGGATTCTATGCCTATCGCAAAGGGTTTCTCCTCACTTTTGTTGCCCTGCCGGAAGGCGAGTGGGAACGCTTTGAAAAACTGGAACAGTTACGAGCGCTTGAGTATGGGTACAGGATCAAAGTAGTATTAACGGAACATGACTCCATTGAAGTCGATACTCCAGAGGATTTGAAAAGGGTTGAGGAATATATTGTAACTAGTCATAATGGTGTTGAAAAAAAGAAATAGGATGCCATCTTGATAAAATAAATTAAACCGAAAGGAAACGTCATGAGAAAGAAAATTACAATTATTGGTGCTGGAAATGTAGGAGCAACCGCTGCTCACTGGGCTGCTGCAAAAAATCTTGGTGATATCGTGCTTCTTGATGTGGCAGAGGGAATCCCTCAGGGAAAGGCCCTTGATCTTTCACAATCTGGTCCGGTTGAAGGATTTCATTTTGGTGTTACAGGCAGCAATGATTATAAAGATAGTGCCAACTCAGATGTCGTTATTATTTCTGCTGGACTTGCCCGTAAGCCCGGAATGTCCCGAGATGATTTGCTTGCAATTAATGTGGCCATTGTAAAATCCTGTGCAGAAGAAGCTGTCAAGCATTCACCAGATTGTGTCCTGATTGTAGTTACAAATCCAATCGACGCCATGGTTCATACTGCTTTTAAGGTTACCGGACATCCCAAAGAGAAGGTGATTGGTATGGCAGGAGTGCTAGATTCGGCCCGCTATCGTACCTTCCTTGCTCAGGCTATTGGCGTTGCTCCAAAGGATGTGAATGCACTTGTTCTTGGTATTCATGGAGACAATATGATGCCTATGGTTCGTCTTGCCAACGTTGCTGGTGTACCCATCACTGATCTTCTTTCCACAGAAGAGATTGATGCAATTGTCCATCGTACCCAGACAGGTGGCCTGGAGATTGTTAATCACTTGAAGACGGGTTCTGCATTCTATACCCCCGGCCTTGCCGCAATTGAGATGGCCGAGGCAGTACTTACCGATTCAAAACGTGTTTTACCGTGTGCCGCGTATCTCGAAGGTGAATTCGGAGTTTCTGGATATTTTCTTGGCGTACCCGTTGTTATTGGAGAGAAAGGCGTCGAAAAGATTCTTGAGTTTGAGCTCACCACTGAAGAAAAGGAAGCTTTGCAGCTTTCTGTGAAGGCCGTTGAAAAACAGATGGAAGCCACGGGACTCTAGAACCCAATGAAAGTCAGTAGCGTCCGGTTAGAAAGTTGCATGTCCTTTTTTTAACCGCTTCCG
>CAZIDU010000235.1:0-1902 GCA_964538055.1 uncultured Desulfocapsa sp.
GGTGGAAGTAAAAACGATTGTTTTGGATGATTATTTTTTTCCATCTCCCTAAGGTTCTCTGGATTCCAATTCTTAATATTTAACCCTGGCATTTAATCATTCCACAATCGATAGAGTTTACGATAGGATTGAGGCTGAGTTTAGTCTTCTTCTTGTGTGTCCAGTGTGATGACCTTAGTTGATGTATCCTTCAGGGAGGGGGATATACTCGTGCTGAGGGGACTTTGGTTGGGGGGGGGGGCTTACCAGACGGGGGAGCCAATGAGTGAAGGCTGGGGAGCCGATAGAGAACTCCCCCCCCCTGTCGGCTCAGTCTTTTCTGGAACGATCAGGACGAAGGACGAGTCGATCCCCTTCCTGCTCACAGGTGCCGCTTATCGTGTCGCCTCGTGGACTGACAAGCTGTGAAGTGTCCCCGACTGTTTTGCTTTCACAGGCTGTATAGGCCTCTGGTGGTGGACCTTGCTGTCTGCCACCAGACCGTTCCCTGGAACGATCAAGACGAAGGACGAGCCGATCCTCTTCCTGTTCACAGGTGCCGCTTACCGTGTCGCCTCGTGGACTGACAAGCTGTGAAGTATCCCCGACGGTTTTGTCTTCACAGGCTGTATAGGCTTCAGGCGGTGGACCGTGTTGTCTGCCACGGTTTTGATTTGGAGCCGTATCAGCCCCAAAGGCAGTGGTGGTACAGATGGTCAACAGAGCAAAAAAGATTTGTGCTTTTCGTAAACAGGTCATAATCCAATCTCCTTTTGTGAGTGTTAAAAAAAACAAATAAATACGGAGTGATGATACGTTTTTTGCTGAATTTCTTTTCAAGAAAAACGTAACGAAAAATAATGGTGTTTTTGACTACTCATCTCTAACGCATCTAACCTTGTAATCCAACCGCTTGATATCCCCTTGAGGCCCTTTATAATAAAAGGTTGACCATCGTATGCAGTCGTTGCTAATGAGCCAGCAGCAATCGCTACTTTCCCATCACTTCAAGAGTTAATGTGTAATCAGCGGTCTAAAAACCTGCAAAAACAGCAGATTAATATCAGCAGGTGGAGGCCAAGAGCAAACTCTTCCATTCATGACAATTCGAAAAAAATGCCATGCGTAACCGCCTTGTCTAATTTTGGATTTACTGCAGTTTATTGTTACCCGATAGGAGCACCTATGTTCAGCCCTACAAGCTTTGACCTGGAAGTCTTGTAAATGCCGTTGCTACAAGAAATTCAAGAGAATGTGCTGTGGATTCAGTCACAAATTACCTTTGGTTCTATGTTAGCCCGCAAGATGAAAACTTCCAGGGTAAACCTGTAGGACCTTTGTTTTCGACAAACTCACTACTAAATGATTTTATCGGATTCTTGAAGAAAGAAAAAGAAGGAAATTCAAAGAAGAAAACAAAAGCATATCCATTGTGAACAATAAACTCATTTACAATGGCGTTTGCTGGTTTTTAGGGTGATGAGAATGATGGAAAATATCTCGGTTATTTTGGCTGGAAAGAAACCGCTGATTACAGTTAATGGGGACAGGCCACGATTTCGGTATGAATGGCCAGTGGTAAGCTCTGTGGTTTTATATAATCCTAAATGGTCACATGTCTATTGCTCACATATAGTTTTGTTTTATCAGCTAGTTGATCCTTTCCACCCTCTGGGTTTCGAGAGAATTCAGGAAGCATCTCAACCTTATTCTTTTCTATTCTTGTTAACTTTACCACAAGCTCTTTTCTGAATTTTCAGTATAGCAAGCACCAATCTCGACACCACATTGTAACACGTTGTGTTTGTGTTAAAAATGGGTATAAATACCGATGTATTTAAAATGTCATATGATATAATAATAATATACCCTGAATTCAAGTGATAAGTGCATAGCCCATTATTTTTTGGACATTAACGCCTG
>CAZIDU010000236.1:0-1850 GCA_964538055.1 uncultured Desulfocapsa sp.
CAGCAATTCCCAGAGGCAGTATAGAAAGAGAAAAATAGTGTCCTGCAACATGCATATGGAGCTAATTTCTTGTGTTTCCCATTTTTCATACTAGCCTCTGCCACCTTTTACGAAAATTCCTTGAAAAATTCTTGTTTTTGCAAGTTTTTTGGCATACCTATCCAGTCGTCCCGCATATCGTTTTTGAAATTAACAGGAACCTACCCCCCCGAGCTGTGCCATAGCAGCTCTTCTTACTCGTTTAAAAAGTGAGGAAGTTCCTGTTCAAATCCTCCATTATAAAGAGCACGATAAAGAGTCTCCATGGAATCTATCCGGAAATATTTAAATAATGACCGGACATCTTCCCATAAATTTTTCTTACTACCAGCCTTTTTCAAAACAGCAACAAAGAGAGCACAACAAATTTGCAGTGTTTGATCGACAAGAAAAGCCAGCATCATGACCATTACAAATACCATACTAAGGTTCTTTTTCCCCAGACCGTAGTTGTGGCCCAAATTATACCCTCGATTTTTCAGCGTATTAAACGTCTCGTTTTCAATTTTCCATCGGGCACGTCCACCACGCATAATTTTAAACATATTGTCTTCAGTAACCGTAAAATCAGTCACCCAACTAAAATGCATTGTTTTTCCTGTTGCAATATTTACCTGCCAATATTCTATGAAACTTACCAATACATCCTGGTTTGATTTGTTAAGAGGCACATTATTGATAAAACTAAAATAATGGTTTATGGCAGGATTCTTTCCGTCAGGAACTATAAGATCAGTTGTCTTCCCATGGGCGGCAGCCTCATTGACGTAATCAAAAAGAAATCTATGATCACCTTCTTTTGCTCCAAGGATATAATGAAGATTATTTTCCTCCAGATCTTTTATATGTGGCGCATTTGAACTGAGACCATCCTCGATGACAATCAATGGCAAGTGCGGATGTTCGCGGCGAAGGTCAGCAAGAAAACGTTTGGCCGCATTTCGTTCACAATCATTCTTCGTTTCACCATCTTGCTTTTTTATTGGCTCGGGACATAATGGAATGACCTCTTTACGATTGGGGTGAACGATAGATGCACCAAGCATTTGAATATAATAGCTGCTTACTTTTCCCGTTTTCTTGCTTACTTTTTCCATGCACGAGGGTGAATGGAGCACTGGCGATGAAAAGTACCCGGTGCCATCAAGACTTAACAGGTAGCAACCGTCCATATACGTAAACTTTTCCAGCGCCTTCCCACGTTGCAATTGAGTGAAAACATCTTTATACAATGGTCTCAAATCTTTGATTTCAATTTTATCTAATATTTCACGCATTGAGCTATCGCAGGGAATAGATCCAATACCATAAATAGTACGTAAGTTATGAGCCTCAGACTGACGGCGCTTATCAAAATTCAACAGCGATGAATCTTTAAGAGAAAATAATGCGAAACAAGACATTAATGCATCGGTTAGACTTATCTTGATATTACCTGGTCGGTGATCAGTAATCTTGTCAAATCCTGTGCGCAGAGAACTGAAAAGAGTATCGGCATTAAGGTGTTTGCGCATTTCTATTCGTTTGTAACGAGCTTTTGTTTTTTGAAGGTTTCTTAAAAATGATCTAATTTTACACATTCCGGGCTCCATTTTGTAAGTGATTGATATCCTTACAAAATAGCCGCAACCGATTTTTCTGACCTTGTCAAGTGAATTGTGCTGTTTTATTGATCTTATTTCTTTGTAATTACCGCTAGTTATGTCACACTGTTGATTGGTTAGTAAATTTCTAAATTGTTTAAAAGTCTACGAAAGCTTTTTTCTCAAACGCTACTATAGCTGGCTTCTAAGCATGTCCGGGAACTGCTG
>CAZIDU010000237.1:0-1841 GCA_964538055.1 uncultured Desulfocapsa sp.
CAGACCCGTACGTGAAGATTTCCCTCATACGGTTCCTCGGTCTCCATAAGCTCTACGCCTATGAAGAACCCAACAAGCGACACCCCGTTGGGCCCATAATTTTGCTATCATGCAATTTTGTCCTGTTCTGCTAAATGTTGTGGATTATTCTGGGTTTCAACAGAGGAAAGGTTCGTCTGATCTTTTCGAACATTGACCAGTGTATTCCTCCGGTATGGGAACGGCGACTCAACCAGGAACGCCAGGATTTCTCAGTATGCTCATAGGCCACTTCCAACGCCTTGAAGTTACCACGAACTCCATAGTATTGGTAATAGCCGCGTAGTTTCACGCAGAGCTTCTCATACTGATCCTTCAAGTGTTCATGACGATTATCCTTACACCATTCCCAGATCCTTTTCAGAAAACGACTTAAGCGCTTGTTTATCGTCTTCTTCCTGATCACCCAGTAGCCTTTGCGTGCTTTTGACCAATAAAATGTAAAACCTAGAAAATTGAACGTGCCTGTTATTTTATTAACCACGACACTCTTGGCTGGTTTTCCAAATGCTACCAGTTTTGTTTTCTCGGGATGGAGGCTTAAAGAGAAACTGTTGAAACGTTCTTTCAATAGCGCCAGAACCTTGTGAGCATCTGATTTTGCTTCGCATCCGACAATAAAATCATCCGCGAATCTCACCATAAAACTTTGCCCTTTCAGATTCGGTTGCACCTCTTTTACAAACCAGTCATCAAGCACAGTATGGAGGAATATATTGCTTAGCAGGGGCGATATTACCGCACCCTGCGGTGTACCCTTTTCTGGATACTGCAAGTCTCCGCTTTCATCGACGCCGGCATGAAGCCATTTGCCGATCAGACGAAGTATTCCTCCATCATTGACTCGCTGTTTGAGCATGTTCATCAGCAACTTCTTGTCAATGTTATCGAAAAATCCACTTACATCCGCATCAACTATCCAGTTGATGTTCTTTTCCCGGCACTGTTCTCGTAATTCGTGCAGTGCCATATGTTGACTGTGACCTTCACGGAAACCATGGGAGAATCCATGGAATTTTCTGTCGAATACTGCATTCAGTATCGAAGCCACCGCCTTCTGGACAATCTTATCCTCAAGGGCGGATATACCGATAGGCCGTTTCTTGCCACCTTCCTTTTCTATCCAGATTCGCTTTACTGGTTGCGCAACGTATCGACCTCTCTGCAAACGTTGCAGGAGATTGTAGAGGTTTGCGTCTAGATGGACGGCGTACTCCTTGGCCGTCACCTTATCGACACCGCAACTTTTACTACCACGAACCTGTCGAAAAGAGCGTTTCAACAGGTGAAAATCTATCCTATGAGCCAGGGAAGTAAATACAGTATCCGGCTCATTGATTGCCAACACTTTGATCCATTCCAGTGACGACTGACCAACCAACACTGGCGGTCTGTTGCTATCTGGATAGATAAACATCCTCTGATCGAGGACTAACTGCTCTGCAATTCCTTGGTTTTCCGGTGACATGGTTTGTGATCTCTGTGTATCTCCCATAGTTCTTACCAAAGAAACATTACACCCTGCTTCACCTTCCCTACAGTGGGTCCCGTGGACATTGGTTCCCCACCTTCACGGCCAAAATACAATACTAATCTCTCAGCCATCGGTACTATGATCCGCTAAGACTTCCAAAAGCCCTTCTCATGGTCGTTCGTTATTCACTCTCCTTCCATGATACCTTGCATGCCCTTCTTCTTTTGTGTTTTCCAGACAGCGGACTCACTTGAGTGGCGGGGCTTCCAGACTCAAGGCCAGGAGTTTTTATAGGGTACTCCAACCTTTTTAAAACAAGGAGACAATT
>CAZIDU010000238.1:0-1765 GCA_964538055.1 uncultured Desulfocapsa sp.
TTTGTCCTTTGACAGGAAACAGTGGATTGCGGTCAGAAATAAATATCTCTTCAGGGTTCAATCTCTAGCCAAAGAATTCCGCAAACGATATCTGAACAAACTCCAAAAGGCCTATGGGAAAAAACAGCTCTCTTTCCATGGTAGATCATCTGAATATGAAGATAAGACGAAGTTCAGGCAACTTATTGAAACGGTAAGAGCCAAGCAGTGGATTGCCTACTCAAAACAGCCTTTCGGTGGACCTGAACAGGTCTTTGAATATCTTGGTCGCTACACACACCGAGTAGCAATCACGAACAACCGTATTGACTCATTGAAGAACGACAAGGTGACATTTACCTATAGAGATCGCAGTGACGAGAACAAAGCAAAACAACTGACGGTGAACGCAGAAGAATTCATTCGCAGGTTTCTCCTGCATATTCTTCCAGGCGGATTTATGAAAATCCGTTACTTTGGTTTTCTGGCAAATACAAACAAAAAAGTGTGTATTCCACTGATTCAGCAGCTGATTGACCCTGATTGTAAAATCGCTGAGAAACTGACGGAAACAATCCAGGAGATGATGATGCGATTAACTGGTACTGACATCTCCCACTGCCCAGAGTGTGGCAAAGGGAAAATGATTTCTATTGAAGGTTTACCGGAGGTATTATTGGATACATCCTGATATCCATATCAAGCGCAGAGGTTTACGATATTCGAAAATTCTCACCTTGAATTGAACAGGATAGGTGCGCTTTGCTTTGCCAGATATCATCAACAAAAATTGTATTTAACCATGTTATGAGACCAAACTTACCATATCGTTTCAATCAACTCTCTTCTCAAAAGAATCTGGACTTCCTGATCCAGGAAAATAATGGGATCAATCTCTCATCCACCCTCCCAGTGCCTCATTGAATCCCCATAGAGATTACTTGTAATTTCGTGGACACTCACCGCAGTTCAGTTCTCAAGCTTTATCAACAATTGCGCGTGGTTTTATGGCACATCAGGGGATAGGGTGCTGTAGTGCTTTGATGGAGTGCAAGGGGTTCTTGTGGGCGCAACAGTCGATAAAACCTATTCTGTCAAGGTCAGATTGGACAGTTTCGGTTGAGGGGAGATATACAGACTTTGGCATGATCGACATCTAGTGACAATTTACAAGTGAGATGAGTCAAGCAAAGACGCGACTCCTTTTTACACTTATTTATAAGAAAGCTCATGACGAAGGACAGCCGTTCGACCTTCTTATACTCGATTTAACTATACCGGGTGGCCTTGGCGGGAAAGAAGTGATGAAAAGGCTGCTGCAAATTGACCCGGATGTCAAAGCTGTTGTTTCAAGCGGATATGCCAATGATCCGGTTATGTCCAGTTACAAGGATTACGGTTTTTTCCACGCCTAGTCAAAGCCTTATACGTTGAGCGAGATAAAAGCGATTATCGACAAAATTTCCTGAGAAAACTGATAACAAAAACGGCGATGCTGCACATGCACCAGCTTACGCTATAGCAAACAGACCACTGAAAATACTGCGGGGAAAATAAAATTGAAAAACAGATTACAGGAAACCGTAACCTGTTTTTATATCTATGGTGGGCGAGGTGGGATTCGAACCCACGACTTTCAGCTTCGGAGGCTGACACTCTATCCAACTGAGCTACCCGCCCGTACGGGGTAATATAAAATGAGTAGGTGACTATTCACCATGCTATTGAACAGCACAATATTTATCCGGAATCGGGGGACACGATCCCAATTCAAAAGACAAAGACG
>CAZIDU010000239.1:0-1748 GCA_964538055.1 uncultured Desulfocapsa sp.
AAGGGTGTTGAAAAGTATCTTCCAGGAACCATTTTACATGTAGCCAGGGCCGAATAATCAGCATTTTTCTTCGTTTATGTATACTTAGCAGGGCTTGACGTTTAAAACTTATCAATCGTTTTTTGAACTTTCTCTTGTTCTTTGGAATAGTTCCTGTGTTTTTCGATAAGTTAACCGTCACGTCTGGCAACTACGCGCAACCGAAGACTCTTTTGTGTTTTTTACTATAAAAACCTGTGTGTTATGACGATTAAGCTGCTCTTTTCTCCTCAAACATTGGTATCTGTCGCGGTGTATTTGCAGACTGCTTCTTTCGAAACCCGGCCATCTTTATCAGCAACAGGGCAATAGAGCCTAAGGTGCACCGGGCCATTGTAGCCACTTGACTACGTACACGGACGGTTTCAAGACCGGTTTGATTCTTTAGCAGGTTAAACGGCCTCTCACAGTTCTTACGGATATCATGAGCTTCTCGTATACCTTCAGTATGGTAAGGAATCCGCTGGAATAATCCGTTGTCCACCGAGATAAAGCGGGACTGTGAGCAAGAGCTGAAGAAAGAACATTCATCCAAGTCCGCGCTGCATTTATATTCGTGGTTCTGGTCTTCAACGCCCAAGTGGTACATGGGAATGGTGCATGTATCATGGCAAAAGACAGCACCGGTGTCACCATGGATATACTCTGGCAGCGATGTCCTGGACGAAGGTGGTGTTGTTACTCTTACTCCCGTCTCCTGAAACAGGGTGCCATCTTTGTCATGGTAAGCCTCGTCAGCAGTGATGAGCTGCAGGTCAATCCCCATTGCTTGCGCCAGGTTTACCAAGAATGGTAAGAAATGGCTGTCGTGATGATTTGCCGGTGCCAGCAAAGAAACGATTGGAAAACTGTGGCCGGTCTTGGCATCAATAGCAGTCAGGGTATGCAGTCGATAGCCAATAACATAGATTGACTTGTCTCGTTTGGTACGACGTCGTCCACAGTCGCAGTCAATATCGTTGTAAATACGGATCTTCTTGCCTCTGATATCAAGGGTGGTCAAAGGGAGTCTGCAGTCACTTGCCAACTCCGTTGAGTCAATTCCATGCAGAATATTGTCACCCATGAGTCCAGTTTGGTTAAAATGATGGAGGATATATACCAGCATATTTACTTGTTGAACAAAAGTAAGAGAGGTTCGAAACTTACTGAGTTGGGTGTGGTCAATCATGTCTTTTCTGCTCAGCGATAATCCGCAGAAAACACGATTTTGTTTACGATCCAGGCCCAGATATTCTTCGGTGCAGAATTTACGGTAACTGATCTCCGGATATTTAATTGCCTTGAGCAATTCAGCACGAAACAAATTGCTTGGGAAAATGTCACGCATGGCCGGACTATAGCCGGAGTAAGACAAGAGACGATTGATGATCCTGTTATCGACCAGAGCGTCAATATAGCGAAGCTCTTCGTCCTTGATAAACAAGGGCGAACGCTTGTAACTGCTGAGCTTTATTATACTGTTTGGGTTGATCATTTCTATGAGGCGAGCCATCTCATCGAGTTTTATAATACCTTCAGCAGAAACCTGTTGTTCTATGCCAAGTAATTCTGCCTGCGAAGCGGTAATATCGCAGTCAAAATCATATTCGGTGGTTATTTCAGTCAACACTTTCCGGGCAATTTCTTTTTTAGTCTTGCGATTGAGTCGGTGCCAGTGTGGATATTGATTTTTAAGTTGTTTTCGTACGCTGAGCTTGATATTCTTA
>CAZIDU010000240.1:0-1748 GCA_964538055.1 uncultured Desulfocapsa sp.
AGGAAGTCTTTTTGAACCAATAATTCAAGGAGGTCTCCATGCCAAAAAAGAGGTTCTCTATGCGAAAGATTCGTGAGATATTACGTCTCAAAAATAGCTGCAATTGCAGCAATCGAGAGATTAGTAAAAGTTGCGGTATGGGCAGCAGTACGGTCAGTGATTACTTGCTCCGTGCCAAAGCCGCAGGTCTCGGCTGGCCACTACCTGAAGAATTGAATGACACCGCCCTGAAGCAGCAACTCTTTCCCTCATCAGGGCCATGCGTTACACTGTCACGTTTTGTGCCGAATTTCCAGGACGTCCCCATAAAGAACTGCAGTCTCGCAAGCACGTCACCTTGGCTCTGTTGTGGCAGGAGTACAAGGAGCAACACCCTGATGGCTATCAATACAGTTGGTTCTGCCAAAGCTACCGTGACTGGACGGCCCATCTGGATGTTGTCATGCGTCATGAACATCGGGCTGGTGAGAAATTATTCGTTGACTATACAGGCCAGACCGTTGATCTGATAGACAAGGAAACAGGTGAATCCCATAAGACCCAGATCTTTGTCGCAGTCCTTGGCGCCAGCAACTACACCTATGCAGAAGCCACATTAAGCCAGAAGATTGCAGACTGGATTGGTTCCCATGTCCGAACTTTCAAATATATAGGTGGTGTTTCAGAGGTAGTTGTTCCGGATAATCTAAAAAGTGGTGTCAGTAAAACCTGCCGCTATGAACCAGGCATCAACCCCAGTTACAACGACCTTGCCAAGCACTATCAAACTGTGATTATTCCTTCCCGATCCAGAAAGCCCCGTGATAAGGCAAAAGCAGAAGCTGGTGTGTTACTGGTGGAACGCTGGATACTCGCAAAACTCCGCAAACATATCTTCTTCAGCCTTGCTGACTTGAACCGAGAGATTCGGAAGCTGCTTGTTATATTGAACAATCGAGCTTTCAAAAAACTTTCCGGTAGCCGTCAAAGCAGATTTGAAGAAATTGATAAGCCCGCCTTGAAACCACTTCCGGCAGTTCCGTATGAACTGGCGTATTGGAAGAAAGCCACCGTGCATCTTGATTACCATGTGGAGGTGGAGGGGTATTATTACTCTGTGCCCCACACCCTGGTCAAAAGAAGCTGGATATCCGCTATACTGAGAGCACTGTTGAATGCTTTCATAGCAACAAGCGAGTTGCCAGCCATCTCCGTAAAATCCCTCGTGGGCGTCATGCAACAATTAAAGAGCACATGCCGCTTAATCACCAGAAATTTCTTGAGTGGACTCCTGAACGGTTCAAGCGATGGGCAGCTAAAATCGGTACAGACACGGCCATGTTAACAGAACTCGTGTTGCTGAAAAGAGCACATCCACAACAGGCATACCGGACACTGCTGGGGATTCTCCGACTTGGGAAATCCTATGGCAACGCACGTCTGGATGCTGCTTGCGGTCGAGCTCTTTATATCAACAGTCTCTCCTATAAAAGTATCGAATCCATTCTTAAAAATGGCTTGGACCAGAAGCCGTTACCGGAAACAAACAGCAAAAAAGAATCCATCTAACACAAGAATATCCGTGGTGCTGACTACTTCAAACCAACAACCCACTAAGGAGAATATTATGTTGCTTCACCCGACACTTGAAAAATTGACAACCATGCGTTTCTCTGGAATGGCAGAGGCTTTGGAAACCCAAATGAAGATGGACGGCCTTGATGATATGGGCTTTGAAGAACGCCTTGGCCTGTTGCTGGATCACGAAC
>CAZIDU010000241.1:0-1740 GCA_964538055.1 uncultured Desulfocapsa sp.
CATGTTGCAGGACACTATTTTTCTCTTTCTATACTGCCTCTGGGAATTGCTGATGTTATTGAGAAGCTGCAGACTCAAATGCAGTCAAATAAAAATATCTATGATGCCTATATCAATGATTCCGATCTTATCGGAACACATTTTAGATATAAGCAGGCGGTTTCACTCACCGACTGGATGGGAGGAGAGGGTAAAGATGTTACCAACCCTGGCCTTGATCTAAATGACTTTATTGGACTTTCATTTACCACCAGCCCCGATGGACAACTATATCAGATTCCTGATCAACAGTTTGCCAACCTCTACTGGTTCCGCTATGACTGGTTTCAGCGTCCAGACTTGAAGAAAAAATTTAAAGATACCTACGGCTATGAACTGGGGGTTCCAGTAAACTGGTCTGCCTATGAAGATATCGCAGATTTCTTCTCTAATAAAGTAAAAGAGATCGACGGAAAACGTGTATACGGTCATATGGATTATGGTAAAAAAGATCCATCTCTCGGCTGGCGTTTTACCGATGCCTGGTTATCCATGGCAGGAGCAGGAGATAAAGGCATTCCAAACGGACTTCCTGTGGACGAATGGGGTATCAGGGTTGACGGCTGCCGTCCTGTCGGTTCTTCAGTGGAGCGTGGCGGTGCAACCAATGGCCCTGCTGCTGTTTATGCACTCACTAAATATATAGACTGGATGAAGAAGTATGCGCCACCTGAAGCAGCTGGTATGACCTTTTCCGAAGCTGGACCTGTGCCTGCCCAGGGTGGTATTGCTCAGCAGATCTTCTGGTACACTGCCTTTACCGCTGATATGGTTAAACCCGGTATTGCAGTAGTTGACGAGAATAATATGCCTAAATGGCGTATGGCACCATCCCCTCATGGCCCATATTGGCAGGAAGGTATGAAGCTTGGGTATCAGGATGCAGGATCATGGACGCTGATGAAATCAACTCCAGTTGATCGTCGTAAAGCTGCCTGGCTCTATGCACAGTTTGTTATTTCTAAAACTGTCAGTCTGAAAAAGACCCATGTTGGCCTTACTCCCATCCGTGAAAGCGATCTCTGGGATGAATCTTTTACTAAACGTGCTCCTGAACTTGGTGGTTTGATTGAATTCTATCGTAGTCCTGCCCGTGTTCAGTGGACGCCTACTGGTACAAATGTACCTGATTATCCAAAACTTGCACAGCTCTGGTGGCAGAATGTTGCCGATGCTGTAACCGGTGATAAAACTCCACAGGGTGCCATGGACAGCCTTGCTATGCAGCAGGACAAAATTCTCGAGCGTCTTGAGCGTGCAAACGTTCAGGGCGAATGTGGACCGAAGCTGAACAAGAAACAGGATGCTTCTTACTGGCTCAATCTTCCCGGTTCTCCTAAACCAAAACTTGCCAATGAGAAACCTCAGGGCATAACCGTTGACTATGACGAACTTGTAAAAAGCTGGGCTGCTGCTAAGAAATAGGCGGCTGCACAATATGTGACCACTGCAGTTCTATGCAGTGGTCACAATGATACCTCCCCCAAAAAAACAGGTTGACGACTCTTGTCGTAACCTGTTTTTATTCTTTGAAGTTCCCATTTTTTTCAACGACTAACTCAACACTTTCCTGCTTGTGGTAATTGATTGATTTGGTAAATAATAGGTAACTATTCACCGAAATTGAGTTTGAGTCGGAATTGCACAACAAATACGCTGGTAGGAAACTGGGGACATGACCCAATTCGTCTTTGTCTTTTG
>CAZIDU010000242.1:0-1599 GCA_964538055.1 uncultured Desulfocapsa sp.
GCATGTTGCAGGACACTATTTTTCTCTTTCTATACTGCCTCTGGGAATTGCTGCTCTTCCGTTTCACTGGTTGCTCCTTGGGGATTGAAGTTCCACTGCTGCCGCACGATTTCCTGGAACGACTGCCCGCCATCCGCTGACCAACGCAAGACATACTCTTGTGTACGCTCAGTGTTAATCTCCACGAAGTTCAGCCAGATCCGCCGAAGCCGTTGCGGATGGGTGAAGAGAAGACGAATTGTCTGTTTTTCAGGCCCTGCAGCACGCCACCCAGAAGCCCGACCAGGGAGCAACGCTGACTCAATTGGATTAGCAGCATCCTCTGAAGTAATTTCCACATCTACCAGCCCCTCCAAATCCAACCAGTCCTGGTCAGGAGATGCAGTTGCTTGCTGAACTGGGGTGATGATTCGCTTGCGCATGATGGCCTCACAATGGTTCTAAGTTTTCAAGTTCTTACACTTCAAGCCCCATAATTGCAATTATGGGATTACATACCGGCACCCTCTTCTTGTAACACCTCAACCTTTTCCACGGGGGAATGAGACCTCCTTCAAGGCTTTTTGCATGGATTCAGTATCAGTCTCCACATCATCAAAAGTTATCAGGGCAACGTGTTCTTCAACCTTGGTGCTGACATTTTGGATACCATTGATTCTTCTCAAGATAGACCTTACCTTGGAGGCGGTGCCACCTCAGATAATGCCGGGGACAGTAAAATTTACAGTTTGCTCACCAGCGAATGCACTGATGCTACTCAGGAGAGGAATCAACAGGAAAACGGCAAACATTTTTTGTACGTTACAGACCTCAATTCATTTTTGCTCCACAGGATAACTGCCAGCAACATCCGGTTTGGATACATGCCTTTTCTTTTTTAAAACAGCTGGTGTGGCCTTCTTTTTCCTGAATCATTCTTACAAGACCAGCAAGCTTCATTTCTTTTCCGTTAAGCCCCAGCCCTTCGTCTTTTTTTCTCGCATAAGCTAAAAGGGTTGGACCTTTCACCAGTTGGATTTTTTGAGTTCTTTTGCTTTTCTTAATCATTTTTTTAGGCATTATATCTCACTAAGGTCAAAAGAAGGTCGAACTTCTTCCTGACTCTGCTCACCAGAGCATATGACCTATATAGTGACCAGAACATGATCTCAAGTTTTTTTATATGGGTGAAGAAACTATTTTTGCGCTTACCCTGAAAAAAATAAAATTTAGGATGCCAATGGCAAGGTTACAACCATCACCTTATTCCTGAATCCTCTCAGAATCCAGAATGGAGTGACGCCTGCTACCCTAAGAAGTCAAAATCAGAGGTGATCAGTAGATCTATTAATCCAGAGTGAATTAACGAAATATAGATATGTCTCTTGGCTATTCACACACTTTCAATTTTACTCACCTCTTATCAATCAACGAAACCTTGGCAGAACAGAGCACCCTATGATAAGGGTAAATTTATACAGGCATTAAAGAGAACACGTGCTCCTTTTTTTTATCTTCCCTGCAAATCTGGGCCAAGCAAATTTGCTTTTTCTCTCCCCAGCAGGATACTGAAGTTTCCTGTAAAATTATGTAGCACAAGTTCTACTTTTCTTAAGCTAC
>CAZIDU010000243.1:0-1590 GCA_964538055.1 uncultured Desulfocapsa sp.
GAAATCTCACGCTGATTCTTTCGCGAAGAAGGCTGCCGCCTTTTTTAGGATTTCATGTTCCATTTTCAGTCGTTTGTTTTCCTTGCGGAGACGGTTAAGCTCTGCTCTCATGATGACACTGTCATTACCAGAGCCACCTTCTTCTCCATCCTCATATTCACGTTTCCACCTTCCGAGTAAGTTTGCGTGAATACCAAGGTTCCGGGATGCTTCCGAAATCGGGTAGCCTTGTTCGAGGACAAGTTTAACTGCTTCCTCTTTGAATTCCTTTGTGAATCTCCTTCTTTTCCTTTTCATTGACACTCCTCCTCAAAGATTAATATTTTAATCTTAAGAAAGTGTCCACTTTTTCTATATCACCTCACTTCCAGCTAGGTCTCAGAACTAAAGCGCACTATTAGCTTAATGGCAGCTGAATGATAAATGTTGTCCCTTGACCTGGCACACTCTCCACGTCGATTATTCCACCATGGTTTGTAACGATCATATCATGTGAAATGGACAATCCCTGTCCCGTACCCTTGCCAACTTCTTTAGATGTAAAGAAAGGATCAAAGATTTTATTTATTGCATTTTCTGGTATCCCTGTCCCAGTATCACTTATTCGTATTTCGGCCATTTGTTCTTCATATCTTGTTTGAATAGTTATTGTTCCTTTTGCATCACTCCCCTTTATGGAATCCTCAATAGCATGCACAGAATTAATAATCATATTTAATACAACCTGATTGAACTGATCAGGAAAGCAGGGCACTTCAGGCAACGTTTTATCATAATCTGTTTTCACCTCTGCGACATATTTCCATTCATTACATGAAACCGTAACTGTATTTTCAATTGCTCTGTTCAGGTCAACTTTGCTTTTGCTCTGTCCACCTGGATGTGAGAACTCTTTCATTGCTTGCACGATCTTACTGACCTTGGCGATACCGTCTTGTGATTGTGAGATAGAAACAGGAATCTCATCAAGTAAATATTCAAAATCAATTTCCTCGGCAATAGCTCCTAATTCGTCAACAATCCTAGGTGTTTGTTCGCTTTCTTCCATCTGGCCCTGCATTCGTTTGAGTACATCAAACATTTTATTTAAGTCATTAAAAGAATCTCTGAGGAAAGATATGTTATCACCAACATATTGGGCTGGTGTGTTTATCTCATGAGCAATTCCGGCAGCAAGCCTTCCGATGGACTCCATTTTTTGAGTATGCGCTAACTGGCTTTCATATAACTTACGCTCGGTAATATCTATCATAGAACATAGATACTTATCTTCTGAAATTGGAATCCAGTATGCATCCATAATCTTGCCGGCAACCTTAAGCTCTGGCAGATTAATTGTTTTTTTAATTTCAAACATTTTTTTTGCCTGACAAAACTCACATGCCAGGCCTAACAAATCCTGATTCTCTTCAAACTTTTTAATGTCTTTCTTAGAAAGAAAAGTACGTTCTCCAAATTTATTCCAACAATAGTCACCAACCTTCGCTCCTTCATCCAAAGCCACTTTATTGGCAGCTAAAACAATATTATTTTTATCTATTAAAGGGTGTTGAAAAGTATCTTCCAGGAACCATTTTACATGTAGCCAGG
>CAZIDU010000244.1:0-1549 GCA_964538055.1 uncultured Desulfocapsa sp.
TTTATTTACTGGGATGTGGTTTTGTTTCCGCGTAGCGGCTTCGTCCAACAAGTCATTTCACCGGAATAAAAGAGGTTCCAGGCACAGGGAACTTTCCGTCACGCAACAAGGAATTGGTAATCCAATGCTCCTTGCTACACATCCTTTTTTCCGGTGAATTCAAACGTTCTATAAGAGCGTTGTAGCAATAATGAAATATTCAAAATACCACGCGTTAGGAAATGACTACATAGTGATTCATCCGTCAGAGTTCTGTGATGAACTGGATACTGAATCCATTCGATTGATCTGCCACAGGAACTACGGTGTTGGATCTGATGGTATTCTCCTTGGACCGTTGGATAGCGAATCGTGTGAATTTGGTTTAAAGATCTTTAATCCTGATGCAAGCGAAGCGGAAAAGAGCGGAAATGGTCTACGCATATTTGCAAGGTCACTTTGGGATCAGCATCTTGTTAACGATACTCCTTTTTCAGTAGAAACAGCCGGCGGCATTGTGTCATGCAAAGTCAGTGCTAGTGGCAAAAGTGTCATGGTCGAAATGGGAGAGGTCAATTTTGACAGTGCCAGGATTCCAATTGAGGGAGCCCTCCGTGAGGTCTTAAATGAAGAGATTGTTATTAATAATCAGGTTTTTCAGTTTTGTGGAGCAACAATTGGAAATCCTCATTGCGTAGTTCTTTCAAACAATCCAACAATGGATGAGGCATGCCGCCTAGGTCCATTGATTGAGGTTAATCCTCGGTTCCCAAATCGGACAAATGTACAGTTCATGAAAGTTATCAATTCAAGTAACATTCAGATTGAGATTTGGGAACGTGGAGCTGGTTATACTTTGGCCTCGGGTAGTAGCAGTACGGCTGCCGCTGCCGTTGCCCACAAGCTTGGTCTTTGCGATTCTGATATTACCGTTCATATGCCAGGAGGCACTCTTGCCATTCAATTCCGTGATGGTTTCTTTGCCACTATGACTGGTCCTGTGACAAAGATCTGTGATGGTACAATAGATGAAGAAATGTTTAAGACGTAAAAATAGAACAAAGGGCTGCAAGTCACGCTGCTTCGCAGCGGCCATGAGGCCCAGCCATGTGTAAAAAATCACCAATGAGCCTTTCCTTAAAAGCAGTCATTCAAGAAGCTGATAGAATAAGATTCAAAATCAATTCAGGCTTACTGGTTGATGGTGGGTGTGGCATGTCAGCTATCCAAACTCCAGCAAAAGAAGTATGGAGCGTCACTGAAGAACTTACTGAGCAAGGGGAATTATCTCCAAAGGACCAGGAAGCACTATTATTCATGCTTAACGAAGCAACGACGTTGCAACTTCAGGCGCAAAAATTTGATGATTTTGATTTGATTCACGAATATTTTTTACAGTTGCTTGAAGATATAAAATAAGCCGAAATATCAAGCAAATAAGAACATTAATGTCATGACAAAACGCTAGGGAACGGCGGCCAGGGCAGTTACGGCAAACTTTCTTGCTGTCATTTGTGACTGAAGTTTCCTGTAAAATTATGTAGCACAAGTTCTACTTTTCTTAAGCTAC
>CAZIDU010000245.1:0-1542 GCA_964538055.1 uncultured Desulfocapsa sp.
AATGAAGATCAGACCTAAAATGTTAGAAGGTATTACCTTATTCGCTACTATATTCTGTTTCATGATTGTAAATGTGGGGTTAGCTGCCGAGACAATTAACGTTATTGCTTGGCCCACAGCCTCTACTCACGGCTTAAAAATCCTCCTACCGGAATTTACAAAGGCCACGGGTATAAAGGTGAACCTGGAGCTGGCCCCTGAACCTGTATTACACGAAAAGGTTGCCCTATCCTACGCACGTTCTACCGGAGACTATGATGTTGCGATGATTGGAATGGCGCAATATCCAGAGTTCGCCGCCGCCGGTTATGTGGAGAATCTGGATCCATATGTGAAGAACAAACTTGATCCGAGATGGTTGGACATGGATGATTTTTTTCCCGGTTTCCTGGACTCACTTCGTGTCGACGGGAAGCTTTATGCGCTACCGTTTTATGTTTGGGGCGGATGTCTAATGTATAGAAAGGATCTATTTGAAAAGTACAATGTGAAAGTTCCCAAGACGATTACGGAGTTTGCAGAGGCGGCTAAGAAACTGACAGTAGACACGGATGGGGATGGGAAGATCGATGTTTATGGCTTGGCTGAACGTGGCACGAAGGGACCATTTAGTACTCTTTCCATGGCGTGGATCTATTCATTTGGGGGAGAGTTCCTGGATGAGCATTACAGACCTGCGTTCACCTCCCCGGAAGCTCTGAAAGCCGTCAAACTCTATGTCGACCTTTTGAAGAAATACGGCGCACCGGGCCAAGCCAATTACAATTGGATGGAAACAGTGGAATTATTCACGAATGGTAAAGCTGCAATGATGATTGAAGCCTCGGATTTTGCTGGCCGAGTGAACGATCCTTCGGCATCTAAGGTTGCAGGTAAAGTTGGATATGCGGTTATGCCTCAAGAGAAACGGCCATCTGGATACATCTTTTGCGCTGGATGGGCTCTTGCCTCAGCGTCTAAACACAAAGACGCCGCATGGCAATTTATGCAGTGGTCAACGAGCAATGATGTCGGAGTGAAGACGATAGATACGGCGAGAACAGACGCTCCTAATCGGTCTGTGTGGCAAAATGAGGAGTATCACGAAAGGCATCCCTACTCTGTCATCTTAACTAAATGCTTAAATGAGGCTCACCCGTTCTATTTTCCACAGATTCCCGAGTACACCGAAATAGTGATGAATTATACCTCTCACGTTTCTGAGGCCATTGCAGGGCATGTCTCTGTCGAAGAAGCTTTAAATGAATCCAGCAAGGAGATTTCCGAAATCCTCAAAGACAGAATAGCGAAACATAAATAACTTCTAGGTTTTTACCAACTTGTTGACGGAGGTTAGGCGAGAAGTATGTCCCCTAACCTCCTCGATGCTGAATTCACATTGGCATGAAGGAACCGAGTGATGACAAAAAGAGCATACAGATCTGTGCAGGACCGTTCTTTACCTGTTTTCTTATCTCCTGCAATTATCTTTTTAATTGTGGTCGCTATTATACCTTTTATCTTTATTATATTTCTGAGTTTCCATCAATGGGAGTTACTAAA
>CAZIDU010000246.1:0-1506 GCA_964538055.1 uncultured Desulfocapsa sp.
TAATTGAATACATAGAGATGTTTTACAACAGCTTTCGGAGGCATTGTCACTTGGGGAATAAAAGCCCAAGAGAATTTATGGAAAACTGGCAAAAACAAAAGATAGTCGCATAAAAAAACTGTCTACTTTTACTTGACCATTCCAAATTCGACAGGGACGGTGATCCAGACAAGAAATAGCTGCAACCTGTGCAGGTAGTTTTTAACCGTGTGAGGAGAATAATTTCTTCTCTTCAAATACTGCCTGTAATTGAGAATTGACTCGGTCAAATTCACGATGACCTCCTTTTTCTATAATGGCAATTGCTTTGAAATATTCAGCTTCTCTTGTCACATTTGAGAGTCTTGCGTATCGCAAGGTCATGTCGATTAACTTATGGCCAAGTAGCTGCTGCAGCACCTCTAACCGTAACCCAGCGTTAAGCATTGTCGTTGCGAATGTATGTCGAAGGCTGTGCAGGCTATAGCCTTTGCTCCGCAAATCTGCTTTTGTCAGTAGATTCCTCATGACCATCCAGGCAGACACATAGCTGATATTCCCCCGCGCAGGACTGTAAAAAAGGTACTCTTTTTGTTCATTTCGTAGCTGCAACCACTCAACCAGTGCAGCTTCAGCATCTTCACTGAAATACACGACTCGCCCCTCGAAATTCTTTTCTCCGATGTAGAGCAGGATTTTCTTCTCCGGTAAAATAATATCAGCCACTTTGACGTTAAGCAATTCACCAATTCGCATCCCAGTTCTCAACAAAAGTAAAATCAACGCACGATCTCGTACTTTATCTATCGCCGCCAGCAAAGCTTCTATATCTTCTGCAGGAATGTATTTGGGTAAGACGTCTGGCTGTCTGATATGGATCTTTTTTTGTAAAAGTTCCGTTGGTAAGATATCCCGTTCAACCATAAATCTGATAAATGCATAAATAACTCGTAAGCGACCAATAATTGTATTGATTTTCAACTCACGACCTTGGCCATAGTCAATGTAATCAATGATATTATCATTCGAGAGTGTGAGAATATTTGCTCCACTTTTTTCGAGAAATTTGTAGAAAAGGAGTATGTTCTCACCAGAAGTCCTGATGGTATGTGCAGATTGATTTATACGATATTTTATCAGTAGGTACTCGATTGCTATATCTGTTCCTGGATACCCGGCAGCCATAAGACGGCTTGACAAATGATTGAGCATATAGCGTCTTTTATTTATGGGTAAGCAGACCTGAGGGCTTGGAACAGGATGGGGAAATCCAGGGTGAGGTGGCTTCGTCTTAAGTTTCAGAATAGCAGCTTTGTGCTTTTGCAGCACAGTGCGACTTTCCATATAGGAAGGGAAATTGGTACGTATACTTTCTTGTCCGATCATTCTCGTCTCCTCGTCTTTTGTTGAAAAAACAGGACATTAATGACCGAATTATAGCATGCTTTCGGTTTCTCTTTTGTTACGTATAAACAGAATAGGTTTTATCGACTGTTGCGCCCACAAGAACCCCTTGCACTCCATCAA